>CAMCXX010000006.1 GCA_945883755.1 Bifidobacterium breve
TTTGTAGTTATCGCTAATCAAACTGGCAGAACGCGTGGCAGTCAGGATGCGGCTAGAGGTGCAATAGATAAAATGCTGGGAAGTATCACAAAACCTCCTGTTATCCCTGCCACAACAACAACGGATACAAGTACAGTCTCTAATTAGCAAATCAATTTCACCGATAGAGTTAGCAACATGCTAGCTAATTACATCGTGCTTATGAAGTTGCGGGTAGTTGAGCTGTTGTTGGTAACAACTGTGCCAGCCTTATTTTTAGCAAGTAATGGTGTGCCAGATCTGAAGATCACAATTGCAACATTAATTGGTGGCACCCTGGCTGCAGGTGGGGCAAATACTTTAAATATGATTTTGGAAAGTGAATCAGATAAGTTGATGGCTAGAACTGCAGATAGACCGGTGGCAACTGGTGTGATCAGTAAGAGCCACGCTACCTGGTTTGCAATTGCTCTCGTTACTTTATCCCTTTCAACCTTTATTGTTTTTACAAATGTATTGGCAACCTTGCTAACCGCCTTTGCCGTGCTTTTTTATGTTTTTGGATACACCATGATGCTAAAGAAAAATACTTCACAAAATATTGTTTGGGGTGGGATCGCTGGTTGTATGCCAGTTTTAATTGGTCAGGCAGCAGTAACCAACTCCTTAACCTTGACCTCCTTCTTATTTTTCTTGGTTGTGTTTTTCTGGACCCCACCACATTTTTGGGCACTGGCAGTTAAGTATCGCGATCAATATAAATCAGCGGATTTTCCAATGTTGCCAGTGGTGGCACCAATGAGTTCAGTGATTAAGCAGATGTGGTTTCACTCAACATTTATGGTCATTACATCAATTGCGGTACTACTCAGTGCAGATATTTCACTCTGGTTAATCCTTGCTGCATCAGCATTATCGGTGGGTTGGAAGTGGCAATTAATTAGGTTAAGTAAGAGTGAATCTGATATCGATGCCAGTCGATTATTTAACTGGTCGATCACATTTCTCAGCATTTACTCATTATTAATTGTATTTGGAGTATTGCTTAAGTAATTTTTCAAGGTTGATCTGCGACAATAGGCACATAATGAAAACCGCTATTGATGTTCGAGATCTCAGTAAAAAGTATGGTGATCGGCTAGCGGTTTCGCATGCAAATTTCTCGGTACCAATGCGAAGCATTTGTGGCTTTGTTGGTCCAAACGGTGCGGGCAAGACAACCACTATTCGAATGTTGCTTGGTTTAATTACTCCATCTACTGGTGATGGACATGTGTTGGGTGAGGAAATTTCAGAGCCAGAGAATTACCTGCCACGAGTCGGAGCGATGATTGAAGGGCCAGCTTTTTATCCAGCCCTGACCGGTAAACAAAATTTAATGGTCTTAGCAAAGATTGGCGGCTTTGATACCGATCTAGTTCAAGGCTTACTTGAAAAGGTTGGCTTGGGCGATCGTGGAGATTCAAAGTACAAAACCTATTCATTAGGTATGAAGCAAAGATTAGGAATTGCAGCTGCCTTACTTCCAAATCCAAAGTTGTTAATTTTAGATGAGCCAACAAATGGGTTAGATCCAGCGGGTATTCAAGAGGTGCGTGCACTTCTTAGACAACTAGCAGATGATGGCGCAACAATCTTTGTCTCCTCTCACTTACTAAGCGAGCTAGAGATGATCTGTGATCACCTAGTAATGCTGCGCGAAGGAAAGGTGATCTTTGCTGGCAAGACAACTCAACTTTTAGCTGCGCAACAACCAGTAGTGATAGCAAAGCCCGAGAACAGTAAAGATTTAAGTAAGTTGGCTGAGATTGCAAAATCACTAGGACATGAGACAAATATTTTAGATGATGCGGTTCATGTAAAGGGTGAGAAGAATTTTGCAGCAGAGTTAAACAAGGCAGCGTTCGCGGCTGGCATTACCTTGTCATCATTAGCACCAGTTCAAGCCTCACTAGAAGAGACCTTCTTTGAAATGACGGGTGAGTAAAGATGTTTAAAGTTTATAAAGCAGAGTTAGTTAAATTAAAGCGAGCCTCTCTCTCACTTTCCACCCTAGCCTCAGTTTTATTTATCACTGGTTTATCAACCTCTCTTCTTTTCTTATTAGTTGATTCGCCAGAGGGAAATGGTCGCGAAGGAGTTCGCATCACTCGAGAAACTCTTGAATTAGCAACTGGCTTATCCTTAAGTTTTAGCAATGCTGCCGGCTTATTAGGAATTGTTGCTCTATGTATCTTTGCTGCTCAAACCGCGCAGGAGTACACTTACGGAACACTCCGTAATTTATTGGTACGCCAGCCTTCAAGAATGAAGGTTTTGATTGGAAAGTTAATGGCAATGAAGTTATTTGCCCTAGTTATAGTGATTTCAGCAGGTTTATTTACCTTCGCACTCTCCTACCTATTTGCTGGCGTGAAGGATATTTCAACGCAAAGTTGGGGATCTACCGATGCTCGGATAGATATCGCTCGCACATTTATAAATGTAACGATTGCAACTATTGGTTATGGCATCTTTGGCATGATCTTAGGTCTGCTCTTTAGGTCACCAGTTACTGCAATCTCAATCGGCGTTATCTGGAACTTGATTATCGAGGGCTTGTTATCAATCTTTGTTACCGATTTAGCTAGGTACTTTCCAGGTCAATTACTCTCAAATGTTGCCTTTGGTGGTAGCGAGGAGATTTCCTATCAATACTCATTGTTTACCAGTTATGGATTTTTACTTGTTAGCATGATTATTGTCGCTATTTTGTTTAAACGAAGGGATGTTGCTAACTAATGAAAAAAATAATTGTGGCCGCGTTGATTGCATCCCTAGTGCCAACTGTTGCCATTGCAAACCCACCAAGGACACCAAAGCCAACACAAGCGCAGATTGATGCAGCTAAGAAGGCTGAGGCAGCTAAGAAGGCTGAGGCTGATGCTGCAGCCAAGAAGTTAAGAAGTGCCCAAACAACCCTTCGAACATTGACTGCTGTTTCGGTGGCAAAAACCAAGTTGTATAACCAAGCGGTCGCAGAATTAAATATGAAGATTAAAGCTGCAAATATTGCAATGAAGCACCTAGAGGCTGCGCAAGCATCAGTCAGTGCGGGCCGAAGAGCTATTGGCAAGATGGCGATGAATGCTTATGTAATGGGAAGTGGCTTTACAGATTTTGAAACACTTTTAAACTCCGATGGACCACAGGATTTAGCTGATCGGTTAAGTACCTTAGATGCACTTGGTGAAAACAACTCAAATGCTTTAGATAGATTTAAGAGTGCAGAGGTAGTTGCTGATGCTGCTCGTAAAGCGGCAGATCTGGCAAAGCAAGCGCAAGAGAGTGCAACATTAAAAGTGGCTGCTGCGAAGAAGGAAGCAGATATTGCAAAGGCGATGCAACAAGATGAGGTAGATCGCTTACAAGCAATTCAAGATAAATTAGCGAAAGAGTTTGCAGTTGCGCAAAAGACTCGTTTAACTTTAGAACAACAGCGACAACTTGCTTTACTTGAAGAGGCAAATGCTGGTATCGCAAGAACCGTTGTTAATCAATCAAAGGTGTGGCCAGATACTGGTTTTACCGGCAGATTATCTACCCGCTCAACTGAGGCGATGCGAACACAAGCTGTTGCCTTTGCAAAGAAACAGGTGGAAGCGCGCAAGCCTTATGTTTGGGGAGATGAAGGACCAAATGCATTTGATTGCTCTGGTTTGGTTTACGCCGCATATCGATCAGCTGGACTTGGTTGGCCAAATTGGGATCGACTCAACTCATCACTTTATTGGGTTGCTACGCAACGGGTGAAGTTAACTGATCTAGTTCCAGGAGATTTACTCTTTTACTCATACAAAGGAAATGTCAGCACAATTCACCACATCACTATTTACGCCGGTGGCGGGATGATGTGGGAGGCAAACTCAAAGGATCGTGGCCTGCTTTACTCAAGCATCTACAGCGTTAAGGGAATGATGCCTTACGGCGGTCGGGTCTAATCTTCTCCTTGTGAGCTTATGGGAGATTCGAAAAGCAGTTAAGCCTTGGATTACTGGTGAGTTAATTTTGTTTGGCTGCTCTGGTGGCACAGATTCAATGGCGATGGCGGCAGCGTTATTAAAAGAGGGTAACAACACAAAGATAATTCCAGTTGTAGTAGATCATGGTTTACAAGATGGCTCTGGCCAAATTGCAGCTGATACTGTAAGTAAATTAAAGCAGATGGGCTTTCCGGAAGTTTTAAGTGCAAAAGCAAATGTTGAGATTACCGATGGTCTAGAGGCATCGGCAAGGCGGGCTCGCTACCAAATCTTTAATCAATTTATTGATGCTTACCAACCCAAGTATTTTTTATTAGCCCACACATTAAATGATCAGGCTGAGTCTGTTTTATTAGGGCTGGCTCGTGGCTCGGGTGCAAGATCTTTATCAGGCATGGCAGCAGTTAATAATCTTTTTATTCGACCACTTCTTAAAATTACTCGCGAACAAACAAGTGCAGCTGTTTTAGAAGCGGGATTGGATATCTGGAAGGATCCACATAATGATGATCAGAGATTTGCCAGAGTTAAGGTTCGAAAAAACTTACTACCTCAATTAGAAAGTGATCTAGGCCCTGGGGTTACCCAAGCGTTAGCAAGAAGTGCGGATCTACTGCGCGATGATGCAGATGCCTTAGATGATTTTGCTAATCAATACTTTCAGCAAGCGGATCCAAAAGATTTAGATGTCTTAGAACTTGAACGGCTGCCAAAGGCGATTCGAACTCGTGTTTTACGGTTGGCGATTTACAAAGCGGGCGCACCCAGTGGGATGCTCAGCGCCGAGCATATTGCGCAGGCAGAAGCTTTGATTTCAGATTGGCATGGGCAAAAAGAGGTAGCGCTGCCAGGGAATGTGAAGCTTTCACGGATTTCAGGCAGAATTACCCTCTTCAACACCAAGTAGGTAACACTTATTCAATACTTATCTATAAAGGAGAAATTGTGGATCTAGCAGCAATCAGTAATGATATTGAGAAGATTGTTGTCACAGAGGAGCAAATTCAAAATCGCCTGAAAGAGATGGCGGCGCAGGTATTAAAAGATTATGAAGGACGGGATTTAATTTTAGTTGGAGTTTTAAAGGGCGCCATCATGGCGATGGCAGATTTCTCTCGACATCTGCAACGTCATGTTGATATGGATTGGATGGCGGTTTCTTCATATGGTGCCGGAACTAAATCAAGTGGTGTTGTCAGAATTCTTAAGGATTTAGATAGTGATATTTTAGGAAGAGAGGTTTTAATTATCGAAGATATTTTAGATACTGGATTAACGCTCTCTTGGCTTACTGAAAATTTAAACTCTCGTGGTGCTAAATCAGTTACCATTTTGACAGTTCTTCGCAAGCCAGATGCAGCAACGGTAAAGGTTGATGCCAAGTATGTGGGCTTTGATATCCCAAGTGAGTTTGTGGTCGGTTATGGCTTAGATTTCAACGAGAAGTATCGGAATCTGCCATTTATTGGCGTTCTTGCAAAACACCTTTATTCTTAACCCCCGCACAAGTAGCAAGCTAGCAAAACTTTAAAAGAGAGTGAATTAATCAGTGGCGCAAAAGAAGAGTGGTTTTAAACTGCCAAACTTTAAAAGGAGTGGCAAGGGTAAAAGCGCTGGTGCAAATAAGAAGAGCGCCCCATTAACCTTACGCCGAGTTCTTCGCGGTCCATTATTTTGGATTATCGCTGCCTTATTTGCGGTAAGTATCTTCGGTCAGATTTCAACTGGCACGAGTAATTACACAGTTGTTGATACATCGGTAATTTTAAATGAGCTCGCCCAAGATAAGGTCCAATCTGCGATTGTTATCGACCGTGATCAAAAAATTAAGGTTGTTCTAAAGGGTGGCGAATTTGTTGAAGGTTCACAACGCCTTGAGGCCTCATATGTAGTTGGCCAAGAGCAATTAATTATTGAGTTATTAACCAGCAACCCACCACCAGGAAATTGGAATGTTGAAGTTCCAAGACAATCATTTTTTGTAACTTTAATTTTAAGCATTCTGCCTATTTTGTTAATTATCTTTTTACTTCTGTTATTTATGGGTGGCGGTCAAGGTGGCAAGGTCTTTTCATTTGGTCGCTCTCGCGCTAAGTTAAAAACCAAAGAGACGCCAACTAATACCTTTGCAGATGTTGCTGGCTCTGATGAAGCGGTAGCCGAACTTCGAGAGATTAAAGATTTTCTAGCTGAACCAGCTAAGTACCAAGCAATTGGCGCAAAGATTCCAAAGGGAGTTTTACTTTACGGCCCACCTGGAACTGGAAAGACATTACTTGCTCGCGCAGTAGCGGGTGAAGCGAAGGTTCCTTTTTATTCAATCTCTGGCTCTGAGTTTGTAGAGATGTTTGTTGGTGTTGGTGCCTCGCGAGTCCGTGATTTGTTTAACCAAGCAAAAGCTAACTCACCGGCAATTGTCTTTATCGATGAGATTGATGCGGTTGGTCGCCAACGCGGTGCTGGCTTAGGTGGCGGAAATGATGAACGCGAACAAACATTAAATCAATTATTAGTTGAGATGGATGGCTTCGAGGCAAATGGCTCAGTTATTTTAATTGCTGCGACCAACCGACCAGATGTTTTAGATCCAGCATTGTTACGTCCAGGTAGATTTGACCGACAGATTCCAGTAGATCGTCCCGATCTAAAGGGTCGAGCAGCAATTTTGTCGGTACACGCAAAAAATAAACCGATTGCGAAAAATGTTGATCTTGCATCATATGCAAAGCGCACACCTGGATTTACTGGTGCTGATTTAGCAAATGTATTAAATGAGGCGGCATTACTTGCAGCACGTGAAGGAAATAAGGTAATTAGCAACAGTGATTTAGATGAAGCGATTGATCGAGTAATGGCTGGACCACAAAAACAATCACGGTTAATGACAGAGGAAGAGCGCAGAATTACCGCTTACCACGAGGGTGGTCACGCATTAGTTGCACATGCACTGCCACATACCGATCCAGTTCATAAGGTAACCATCATGCCGCGTGGCCGGGCCCTTGGTTACACAATGGTTTTACCTGATGAGGATCGTTACGCAGTAACTCGAAATCAGATGTTAGATCAACTTGCCTACACAATGGGTGGACGAGCTGCTGAAGAGTTAATCTTCCATGATCCAACTACTGGTGCATCAAATGATATCGAGAAGGCGACAAATCTAGCCCGCGCAATGGTTACCCAGTATGGAATGACTGAAACTCTTGGCGCAATTAAATTAGGAATTTCTGATTCACAACCATTCTTAGGCCGAGATTATGGACACCAACGAGATTACTCTGAAAATGTTGCGGCAATTGTTGATACTGAAATTAGATTAATGATTGAGAATGCACACCAAGAGGCCTTTGATATTTTGGTTGCCAACCGGGAAATTTTGGATGAACTTGTTAATGAGCTGCTCGAGAAAGAGACCTTAAATAAAGAGGAGATTGAAGCGGTATTTAAAAAGGTAAAGAAGGTTAGGAAGCGTGCAGCTTGGACCGGTTCAAAGTTACGTGTGCCATCTACTTTGCCGCCGGTTGCATTAAAACCAGCGAAGATTAAAGAGAAGGTTGTTGAAAAGCCAGCTGATAAAGCGGTAGAAAAACCAGCGAAGAAAGCTGCAGTAAAAAAGCCTGCAACCGATGAGTGATATCAACTCACTTTCAATGGGGCCACATGATGGTGGTGCTAAGAATGAGTTTGATCAGGCGCGTGCTGAAAAAGCTATTACGGAATTACTTTTAGCACTTGGTGAGGATCCAAATCGAGATGGTTTAAAAGATACGCCAAAGCGGGTAGCTAAAGCATTTAAAGAGAACTTCGCGGGCTTGTGGCAAAAACCAGCTGATGTTTTAACAACTACCTTTGATATTGGTCATCAAGAGTTAGTAATTGTGCGCGAGATTGAAGTCTTCTCTCATTGTGAACATCACCTAACCCCTTTTCATGGTGTTGCTCATATTGGTTACATACCTGGTGAAAGCGGTCGAATCACCGGTTTATCAAAGCTTGCTCGATTAGTTGATTTATATGCTCGCCGGCCACAAGTACAAGAGCGATTGACCTCTCAAATTGCTGATGCATTGGTTGAAATTTTGCAACCAGGTGGTGTGATTGTAATTATTGATTGTGAACATCTATGTATGTCAATGCGTGGAGTAAGAAAATCACAGGCAAGAACAACCACCTCTGCTGTTCGAGGTCAATTAATGAATCCAGCTACCCGTGCTGAAGCGATCTCATTGATTAATCAATCTCGATAAAAAAATTATGGAACGCACCTTAGTTCTTGGCGTATTAAATGTAACACCAGATTCTTTTGCCGATGGTGGAAAGTTTTTAGATCCAAAGGATGCAATAACTCAAGGACGCCGATTAATTGCCGAAGGTGCAGACATTATTGATGTTGGTGGTGAATCAACTAGACCAGGTGCGGATCGAGTTACAGAGGCTGAGGAGTTAAAGCGGGTAATTCCAGTTATCACTGAGTTAATAAAGGATGGCGCAGTAATTAGTGTTGATACAACAAGAGCAGAGGTAGCACGGCAGGCGATTGCAGCGGGAGCTAGCTATGTTAATGATGTCAGTGGCGGCTTAGCTGATGAAAAGATGGCGCAATTAATTGCCACAAATCCCAAGGTGCAGTACATAGTGATGCACTGGCGTGGTGAGTCAAAGGATATGCAAAGTAAGGCGATCTATAAAGATGTTGTTAAAGAGGTGAAGGATGAATTGGATGATCGAGTCACCGAGTTAATTAAAGCAGGAGTTCAAGCAGAACAAATTATTTTAGATCCAGGAATTGGATTTGCTAAAGAGCCAGAACATAATTGGCAGATCTTGCAAAACATTGAGAGATTTCAATTACTTGGCTATCCAATTTTAATTGGCGCTTCTCGCAAACGATTTTTAGGAGAGCTAGTAAATGCAAAAAATGCTGATGATCGCGAGTCAGCTAGCATCGCATTAACCGCAGAGCTAGCCCGATTAAATATCTGGGGAGTTCGTACTCACTCAGTAAAACCACATCGTGATGCGATCGCAGTTATCGATAGGCTTCGTAAATGAGCGATTCCATATCGATAACCGGAATTACCGCAACTGGCTTGCATGGTGTTTATACCGAGGAGCGGGCCACCGGACAAAAGTTTGTAGTTGATGTCAAGCTCTCCTTAAATCTGGCGAAGCTAAAGGATGATTTAAGTAAAACAGTTAATTACGCAGATGTAGCAACCTTGGTTGTCCGTCACATTGAAGCTGAACCAGTGAATTTGATTGAAACAGTTGCTGAATCAATTGCAGCAGAGGTGTTAAAGGATTTTCCATTGGTTGAAAAAGTTAAGGTAAAGGTGCATAAGCCACAGGCGCCACTAGGAATTGAATTTGATGATGTCATTGTCACAATAAAGCGTAAACGATGAAGGCGGTAATCGCACTTGGCTCAAACCTGGAAAATCGCAGATTAAATCTAGATATTGCAATTACTAAGTTAGAGGCGATGCTTGGTGAATTAATTGTTTCACCCTACTTTGAAACTAAACCAGTGGGTGGACCAGCGCAAGATGATTTTATAAATGCAGTTGTAATTGCCCAATCAACATTGCCAGCTGAGCAATTGTTAAAGGAGTTGCTAGCAATTGAGGATCAGATGGGTCGAGTGCGTGATGTGCGTTGGGGGCCACGAATAATTGATTTAGATCTAATCCTGCTAGGAGATCAGGTAATCGATACTGTTTTTCTTAAGCTGCCACATCCATTGGCCGCATCACGTGAGTTTGTTTTAGAACCATGGCTTGCGGTTGATCCAACGGGTGAAATACCTGGAAAGGGTTCAATTAAATCTTTATTGGCAAGTATTCAATCTGCCAGTTAAACTTCTGATCTAGCCCGGTACCCGGAAAGGACTGGAGCCATGATTGAGCTAATTAATTCTGAGCGCGATTTAGCGCGCCAAAAATTTGAGGTTCTTGTTCCAACTTTGGGTGCCTTACATGCCGGTCATCAATCTCTAATTACATTGGGCAAAACTTTAAGTGACTCAGTATTAACCACAATATTTGTTAATCCCCTGCAATTTGAAAGTAAGGATGATTTAGCTAAGTACCCAAAAACATTAGATCATGATTTGAAGTTGGCAGAGCAAGCAGGAGCCACAGCGGTCTTTGCACCAACTGTTGAGGTGGTTTATCCAACGCAGATCACCAAGATTTCAGCTGGTGCAGTTGGTGATTTATATGAAGGCGCATCCCGTGCTGGTCACTTCGCCGGTGTGTTAACAGTTGTAAAGCGATTATTTGATCTAACTAAACCAAAGTACGCCATCTTTGGCGAAAAGGATTTTCAGCAACTTTTCTTGATCAAAGAGATGGTGCAACGATTAGCGCTGCCAATTGAGATTGTTGCCGCACCAATTATTCGCGAACCAGATGGTCTGGCTATGTCATCTAGAAATGTTCGGTTAACAGATGCTGATCGAGAATCTGCCTTAATTATTTCAACGGCGTTGCAACAATCTAATTTAGAAGAGATGCATAAGGTGTTGGCAACCGAGCCAGGATTTAAATTGGATTATCTAGCCGAAATTGATGAGCAAAATTTTGGTCCAGTAGGCAGCGATACCCAATACAGACGGGCGATTATCGCCGGTTGGGTAAATGGGGTGCGCTTGCTCGACAATAAGCGCATGGGAAGTGATGCATGAAGTTATTAAGTGGTGCACCTGGCTGGACAACAACTGCTGATGTAATTGTGATTGGCTCTGGTGTTGCTGGTTTAACTACTGCGTTAAATCTTCGCTCCCATAATTTATCTGTTTTATTAGTTACTAAAGCCAGAATTGATGAGGGCTCAACTAAGTGGGCACAGGGCGGAATTGCAGCAGCGCTTGGTCCCGGTGACACACCAGATCAACATAAAAAAGATACTTTGGCAGCTGGTGCTGGCTTATGTGATTTAGCAGCAGTAGATGTTTTAGTATCTGAAGGACCTGAAGCGGTTAGAAAATTAATTGCACGTGGCGCCGTCTTTGATAAATCTGAAACTGGTGAGATTGCATTAACCCGCGAGGGTGGACATTTACGAAACCGTATTTTGCATGCTGGTGGCGATGCAACTGGTGCAGAGGTTTCACGAGCCTTGTTAGCAGCGGTGCAAGAGGATGCTGGTATTGAAATTATTGAACATGCACTTGCCATCGATGCATTAAAAAGTGCAACTGGACGTGTGTGTGGAGTTACCTTGCATGTAATTGGTCAAGGAAGTTTAGATGGTGTTGGGCGAGCCTTATCTCGCGCAGTTGTCGTTGCAACTGGTGGTTTAGGTCAGGTTTACTCACAAACTACAAACCCAGCTGTCTCTACTGGTGATGGTGTTGCGCTGGCACTTCGCGCAGGCGCCGATGTTGCAGATGTTGAGTTTATTCAATTCCATCCAACAGTATTATGGCGAGATTTAGCTAATCGTGGGCAACAACCATTAATTAGTGAAGCAGTACGCGGTGAAGGTGCAATCTTGTTAAATCATAAAGATGAGCAGTTTATGGTTGGCAAACATCCGCAGGCAGATTTAGCACCTCGAGATGTTGTGGCAAAGGAGATCTTCAACCAAATGCGCATCAGTGGACAACCACATGTTTGGTTGGATGCTCGGAAAATTAAAGATTTTGCTAAACGCTTTCCAACAATTTATGCATCTTGTGTTGCAAATGGAATTGATCCAACAGTAGAAAAGATTCCAGTTGCCCCAGCATCTCATTACGCATCTGGTGGTGTTCGAGTAGATTTAAATGGTCAATCATCAATTGCTGGCCTTTATATATGTGGTGAATCAGCTTGCACCGGTGCGCATGGTGCTAATCGGTTAGCCTCAAATTCATTATTAGAAGGATTGGTCTTTGGCGCCAGAATCGCAGATGCACTGGCTAAAGATCTACCACCGCAGGAGCAACCAGTTGAGGATAGTAAAACAACTTTGTTGGATCCAAAGATAGTAATTCCGCTGCAGATTGCGATGAGTGAGGGTGCTGGTGTGATGCGCTCTGAATCATCATTGCGAAAGACCATGCAAACTTTGCAGGAGTTATCTAAGTTAACAAGTAACCAACCTCGGATTGAGGCGTGGGAGGCATCTAATCTACATTTATTAGCAACGGCAATTGTTAGATCTGCACTAGAACGGACTGAAACCAGAGGCTCACATTGGCGAAGTGATTTCCCAGACTTTTCAGATAAGTGGCAGGTTAGAGTTATTGAAAAATTTGATACAGATGGTAATTGGCATAAGAGAGTGGAGCAGATCAAATGAACTCATTACGAGAGAACATCAAGACACTTGGTCTTTCGCCAAACCATATCTTTCAACAGGTTAAGGATGCAGTTGCCGAGGATTTAATGGGTGGTGAAGATATAACCTCAGTTGCCACTATTACTGAATCTCAGGTTTCAACCGCTGATTTTATTGCTCGCAAAGCTGGTGTTGTCTCTGGCTTACATATTGCAGCAGCCGTTCTCGAGTACTGCGGCATTAATCATTATGAGGTTTTAGTTGATGAGGGTGCAAAGGTGGAAGCAGGAAAGGTATTAATCACCGCACAAGGAAATACTAGAAAATTACTGCTAGCAGAGCGCACAGCACTTAATTACTTAACTCATTTAAGTGGCATCTCAACTACGACAAGTAAATGGGTACAAGCAGTTGCTGGCACAAAGTGTGTAATCAGAGATTCTCGCAAAACCACACCAGGACTTCGCTCCCTTGAAAAGTTTGCGGTGCGAATGGGTGGCGGAACAAATCACCGCCTATCTTTATCAGCAGAGGGATTAATTAAAGATAATCACATAGTTGCTAGCGGTGGCATTGCAGCAGCTTTTGAAGCGCTGAAAGATAAGTTTCCAGGTAAACCAATTGAGGTTGAGGTTGATTCACTTGAACAGTTAAGCCAAGCGATAGCAGCTGGCGCACAATTAATTTTGCTAGACAACATGAGCCCCGATATGTGTAAAGCAGCGGTTGCCCAAGTTGCTGACAAAGCTAAGTTAGAGGCCTCTGGCGGTATTACCTTAGAAAATGCTAAAGCTTTTGCTGATAGCGGTGTTGATTACTTAGCAATTGGTGCACTTACTCACTCAGCACCCGCATTAGATATTGCACTTGATTTTAGAAAGGGGAGGTAATGTTATTAACTATTGATGTTGGTAATACCAACACTGTATTAGGAGTATTTAACAAAGATAAGTTAGAAAACTCTTGGCGGGTTAAGACCGATCCCCGTGATACCGCAGATGAGTTATGGCTGCAGTACAGCGCCTTAATTGATGGTTACAAATTAACTGGTTTAGCGGTTTGTTCAACTGTGCCGGCGGTTCTTCGTGAGATTAGAACCTTAATTGCTCGCCACTTCAGTGATATTCGCACAACAATTATTGAGCCTGGCACAAAGACTGGTGTTCCGTTGTTAGTTGATAATCCCAAAGAGATTGGTGCAGATCGAATTGTTAACACATTAGCTGCGGCAACCTTGTATGGTGAGGATGGACCAGCGATTGTCGTTGATTTTGGTACCTCTACCAATCTTGATGTGGTCTCACCAAAGGGTGAGTTTCTTGGCGGCGCACTAGCTCCAGGAATTGAAATCTCAGTTGAAGCATTAGCTGCTCGTGCTGCGCAGCTTCGCAAGGTTGAGCTAGTAAAACCTAAAAATGTAATTGGAAAAAATACGGTCGAGGCGCTGCAATCAGGAACAATCTATGGTTTTGCCGGACAGGTAGATGGTTTAGTAAACCGCATCATCGATGAACTTGAAGAGCAGTATCCAGATGCTGGTGAAGTTTCAGTAATCGCAACTGGTGGCTTAGCGCCATTAGTACTTGGAATTAGCGAGAGTATTGAGTTTCATGAACCAGATCTGACTTTAATTGGCCTTCGCTTAGTACATGAGCGCAACGGCTAACGATAGGATTTAACTCATTATGGCTGATGAGGATGATCTACCCGAACAACTGCGGATTCGTCGGGAAAAGCGCGAGGCGATATTAAATCGAGGCGCCCAGGCTTATCCAGTATCGGTTGCTCGCACCTCCTCATTAAAAGATATCCGAGATACATATAAAGATTTAGCAATTGATGTTGCAACTGGAAAGATCGAATCAGTAACAGGCCGAGTAATTTTTAAGCGCGATACCGGAAAATTATGTTTTGCCAATTTACGCGAGGGCGATGGCACTGAATTACAAGCGATGTTCTCACTAGATAAAATTGGCGAGGCGCAACTTGAGATCTGGAAATCAGAGATCGATCTTGGTGATTTGGTTTCAGTAACTGGTGAGGTAATTACCTCAAAGCGTGGTGAGTTATCGATCTTGGCTAACTCCTTTGAGTTAGCAGCTAAAGCGTTACGACCACTTCCAGTAGATCACAAACCTTTGTCGGAGGAGACTCGAGTCCGCATGCGATATGTGGATTTAATTGTTAGGCCAGAGGCTCGCTTTAATGCACGGATGCGCCCAACTGTGATGCGTTCACTTCGCGAGACATTTAACAGCCGGCAATTTATTGAGGTAGAAACTCCAATGTTGCAGGTTATGCATGGTGGCGCTGCGGCCCGACCATTTAAAACTTTTAGTAATGCTTATGACATGGATTTATTTTTGCGAATCGCACCTGAGTTGTTTTTAAAGAGGTGTGTTGTTGGCGGTCTTGAAAAGGTATTTGAGATCAACCGTAATTTCCGCAACGAGGGCGCTGACTCAAGCCACTCACCAGAGTTTGCCATGATTGAAACATATGAGGCTTATGGTGATTGGAACACCATGGCAGATTTAACTCGCACCCTTGTTCAAGATGCGGCCAAAGCGGTATTCGGTTCACATGTCGTCAAACATCATGATGGTCGTGAATTAGATCTTGGTGGCAAGTGGTCGGAGATCTCCTTATTTGACGCGATCTCAGATGGTGTTGGCGAGCAAGTAACACCACAAAGCACACTGGATGATTTAAAGAAGATTGCTACAAAGCTAGGCATGAAGGTTGATCCAAAGTGGATCACTGGAAAGTTAGCGGAAGAGATCTTTGAACATGTTGCAGTAGATAAATTAAGCGGCCCGATCTTTGTTAAGGGTTTTCCAATTGATACATCACCACTTGTTCGTGCGCATCGTGATATTGCTGGTATCGCCGAGAAATGGGATTTATATGTTGAGGGCTTTGAATTAGCAACTGGCTACTCTGAATTAGTTGATCCAGTAATTCAACGTGAGCGGTTAGTTGAGCAAGCAAAGTTGGGTGCTAAAGGTGATTTAGAGGCGATGGGATTGGATGAGGATTTCTTGCGGGCAATGGAACATGGCATGCCGCCAATGGGTGGAATGGGAATGGGCGCTGATCGATTGTTAATGGCGCTTACTGGGTTGGGAATTCGAGAGACGATTTTATTTCCACTTGTTAAGCCAACTACCGGAGATGAGTAATGGCCTTAGTTGTCAGAGCTGCTAAAACTGGTGATGTAAAGAGGATTCGTAAGATTGTTGATGGCTACACCGATGAGCGTCGCCTACTCTTCAAAGCAACTGTTACCTTATTTGAAGCGGTACAAGAGTTTGTTGTTGCTGAATTAGATGGTGAAGTTGTTGGTTGTGGCGCTCTTCATGTGCTTTGGGAGGATCTTGCTGAGGTACGAACTGTTGCAGTGCTGGAAGAAATGCATGGCAAAGGAATTGGCAAACAAATAATGGTCAAAATTTTAGAGAATGCAAAGGAGATCGGTGTTAAAAAGGTTTTTTGTCTAACCTTTGAAACTAAGTTTTTTGGTGCACATGGTTTTAAAGAGATTGAGGGAACCCCAGTTTCCCCTGAGGTTTATCAGGAGATGATTCGCTCCTACGATGCCGGTGTCGCAGAGTTCCTAGATTTAGAATCAGCTAAGCCCAATACCTTGGGCAATACCCGCATGCTCAAGATTCTCTAAGTATTTCGGGTATAAATTACAAAACTTTAATTGTGGCCCCCTCATGGGCTTTATTGCTAAAGCGACTGAACCCCACTACTTTTACCACAACTAAATCATCAGGTACTAGGACCTGTGAGAGGAATATATGCGCAAATCAATCAAGATCACGGTAGCAGTTGTAGCTAGTGCATTCTTAGTTTTATCTGGAACGCAATATGCATCTGCAGTACCAGCAGCTAAGGCAGTAGCCGGAACTCAATGCGATAAATTAAATCAAGTCGCAAAAGGTAAAGGCATTAACGGCACTGACCTAACTTGCTTAAAGATCACAACTGGAACATTCAAAGGCATCACATATTGGACATACAAGAATATAAAGCCATTAGACTCAATTGAATTTGTTTCATCCTCAAATATTGGCGGTGGCTATGGCCTGACTGCTATTGCGGTAGGTGAAGCACTTAAGGCTGAAGGCTTACTAAAATCTTACACAGTTAAGTACAACTCAAATGCGGCACTTGGACTTGGCTACTTTTCAGGTCAAAAGAATCGCAAAGATATGTTGTTAGTAACTGGCTTTGCAATGCCAGCTGGATTAATCAACAATAAATCCACATTAAGTATGTTGGACACAAAACCTTTAATTGGTTTCCTTCGCGAAGCTAATGCGATTGTCGTACCTACAAACTCTAAATACAAGAACATTAAAGAGCTTCTAGCTGACGTCAAGAAATCACCAAAGACTGTTGCGCTAGGTGGCGGAAATGTTGGTGGAGCTGACCATGTAACTTTGGCAGAACTCGTCAAGACCGTCGGAGTAGCCGCAACTGATTTGAACTATGTTTCATACTCAGGTGGAGGCTCACTAATTCCAGATATCGTTTCAGGCCGCTTAGCTGCTGCAGTTTCTGGAACTTCTGAGTTTGATAAGTATGTAGAGGCAGGCCAGCTTCGCGCACTTGCAGTTACATCACCACTTCCATTGAAGACAATTAAGGGTCAAACATTGATTCAACAAGGAATCAAAATGACATTTGGTAACTGGCGTGGATTGTTAGCTCCACAAGATCTACCAGCTGCTGATTACTTAAACATGTTGCAAGTATTGGATTTCGCGCACAACACGATCTCCTGGCAGGCCATGTTGGTTGATAACTCATGGATTGATGAGTACCGTGGCGGAAAAGCATTCACTTCTTGGATCGCAAAAGAGGTTGATGCAATCATCGCAAACCTAAAAGCTTTCAAATTAGCTTAATTAGTTTGGATCAATAGGTTATCTAGGTATGAAGAATGAGGTTAAGAGTGAGTTCGCATTTGCGAGCTCACTCTTGCTCATTTCATTGTTGGTTTTATGGGATACCAATAGGGCAGAGGATCCAGCTATTACTGTTTCAGTTTCGCCTAAAATCTTCCCATATATTGTTGGATGCTTTCTCCTTTTATTATCGCTAGCACTAATGATTCAAATTCTGCGGGGAAAAATTGCGACCCCCGAGGGAGAGGTGGAAGGTGCGCCAATTCTTAGATCAGATTTCCGCTCCTTTGCCATGGTAATTGGTTCAATTATTGCCTTTGTATTACTTGTACAAAGAGCTGGTTTTGTTATTTCCACAGCATTAACATTTTTTGGGATAACTTTGGCCTTTGGTGTCACAAGTAAATTAAAGTCACTTGGTATTGCTTTAGCATTTTCATTAATTGTTTACGAGTCTTTCACTAGATTCTTAAATGTTGATTTACCGGCAGGTTGGTTGAGCTTCTTATGATGAATAACTTTGAATCACTGCTTAATGGTTTTGCCAGCGCGATAACACCCGTAAATATTGCTTTTGGTTTGCTCGGAACATTGCTCGGAACATTAGTTGGAGTTCTTCCTGGAATCGGGCCGGCATTGGCGATTGCGCTGCTGCTTCCAATTACCTTTACTGTCTCGCCAGCTTCAGCATTAATTATGTTCGCTGCTATTTATTACGGAGCTATGTACGGCGGATCAACTACCTCAATTTTGTTAAATACACCTGGCGAAAGCGGTTCGGTAATGACCGCAGTCGAAGGAAATCAGATGGCGCGCAGAGGCCGTGCTGGTGCCGCCTTAGCAACTGCAGCGATTGGGTCCTTTATAGCAGGAACGATCGCCACCTTAATTTTGGCGCTCGCAGCACCTTCAGTTGCTACATTAGCGATTGAAATTGGTTCAGCAGATTATGTAGCTTTAATGTTGCTTGCATTCACAACTGTAGGCTCCCTGCTTGGATCATCGCAATTACGAGGTTTTGTAGCATTAACTCTGGGGTTAGTTTTTGGATTAATTGGAGCAGATCTACAAACTGGATTGACACGCTTAACATTTGGAAATGGTTCTGCTTCAGATGGACTTGAAACCGTCACGGTAATTGTTGCAATTTTTGCTATCGGTGAAGCTCTATACATTGCAAGTAGATTTAAGAACTCTGGTTGGTCAGTAATTCCAATTCAAGGAAAAGCGCTGATGAGTAAATCGGATTGGCGTAGATCATGGAAGCCGTGGCTAAGAGGCACAGCTATTGGATTCCCACTAGGAGTAATTCCAGCAGGCGGATCTGAAATTCCAACTTTTATGAGTTATTCGCTCGAGAAAAAACTTTCTAAGAATAAAGATGAATGGGGTAAAGGTGCCATTGAAGGAGTGGCTGGTCCAGAGGCAGCCAATAACTCTAATGCGGCTGGTGCGTTAGTTCCATTGTTAGCACTTGGTTTACCAACAACCGCAACCGCCGCAGTAATTTTGGTGGCATTTCAGAGTTATCAAATACAAGCTGGTCCGCTTTTGTTTACAACTAATCCGGAGTTGATTTGGGCATTAATTGCAAGCTTGTTTATCGGAAATACACTTCTATTGATTTTGAATCTACCTTTGGTCAGAGTTTGGGTGAAATTACTGAAAATTCCTCGACCATACCTCTTTGCGGGAATTGTTTGCTTTGCTCTACTGGGTGCGTACGCCCTAAACGGAAATATCTTTGATTTACAAGTAGCAGTAGTCATCGGAGTAATTGGCTTCTTATTCCGTAGATTTGGCTTACCAATTACTCCATTGATTCTGGGTTTAATACTTGGTCCAAATATTGAGTTGCAATTCAGACGAACTTTGCAGATTAGCGCTGGTGATTATGGCGCATTATTTGCGACACCATTGACCAAGGTTTTATACCTAACCATGATAATAGTTTTACTTGCTCCAGCTATCTATAGGTTAATAACTAGATCAAAACTACGCGTTAAAAAGTAAAAGTGAAGGTCGTAATTCAGCGGTGGGTTTTACTCACTCTTTTTAATTCCGCGTTACTTCAAGCAAGTATTTACGTAATCCGTCCAATGATTACCTACCGAGGTTTAGAGTTAGAAGCGGATGCCCAAATGATTGGCATTCTGGGTGCGATTTATGCATTGCTTCCAGTTTTGCTAGCTGTACTTTTCGGACGTGCAGTAGATAAGTATGGGGAGAGAACATTTCTGCTAGTTGGTGGCCTAGGTATTTTGCTATCTGCAGTGTTTTTAAGGAACGCTAACTCAATAACCGAGCTAGCAATTTTCACCGCAACAGCTGGTACTGCTCATTTAGCTGTGATGGTTGGCGGTCAAACGATGATGGCTAAGCGGAGTCCGGCAGACCTCTATGACACTTACTTTGGTTATTACACATTTTCTGCATCATTAGGTCAGATGATTGGTCCTCTACTTGGTGGAGTAGTTGCGGGTTCAGCTGGGGCACTACCAAAATCAACTAGTAATGCATTTCTTGCCGCCGCACTCTTAGCAGTGATTGGATTAATTCCACTAGTTATCTCTTCTAAGTCAAGTAATTTATTAAATCAGAAAAAAGACGCCTCTTCAGAGAAGGTAAGAATTAAACCGTTATTACAAAACAAAGGAATTAGCTCTGCGATTTTTACTTCACTAATTATTTCTTCTACTTCCGATATTTTAGTTGTGTTCCTGCCGTTATTTGGACAGGAGAAGAATTTCACTCCTACAGCAGTTGGCTTATTACTTTCTCTGCGCGCTGCGATGGCGATGCTATCAAGGTTTTTCCTTGGAAGACTTTCCTCGAGATTTACTGCAAGAAATGTAATGATCATAAGTGGCGCCATTTCGGCAGTAAGTTGTGGCGTAATATTTTTAGGGGATACTTTGTTGGTTTCTGCTCTTATTATTGCAATTGCTGGTTTTGCTTTAGGTATAGGGCAACCATTAACTATGGCTTGGGTTTCTAGAAGTTCGTTACCAGAGGAGAGAGCTATGGCGATTTCACTTCGATTAACTGGGAATCGTTTAGGACAATTTATACTTCCTTTAGTTGCAGGAGTAACTGCTGGCTCTTTGGGGGTTGGCTCAGTATTTTTGGTGCTCTCGGGAATGCTGGGAGTTTCCACAGCGGTAAGTGTCAAGAATTTTCAGAGCTCGGATCGGGCATAAATCCCCGATATTTGGGGTTATAGGCTGTGTAACCGCTCTATATCTAGATCCGGTTATACACGAAATAACCGATGTGCGTTAAGTCGTACTGAAGTTATAGGCTAAGTACATAAGTTCCCATAGGGAAAGGCAGATTCGATGTTTGAACGGTTTACCGATCGTGCTCGACGTGTTGTTGTGCTTGCACAAGAGGAAGCACGCATGCTCAATCACAATTACATCGGTACTGAACACATCCTGCTTGGTTTAATTCATGAGGGCGAGGGTGTTGCTGCAAAGGGTCTTGAATCCCTTGGTATCTCACTAGAAGCGGTTCGCGCACAGGTTGAAGAGATTATTGGTCAAGGACAACAAGCACCATCTGGACATATTCCATTTACACCACGTGCTAAAAAAGTTCTCGAGCTCTCACTTCGCGAGGCTTTGCAATTAGGCCATAACTACATCGGTACTGAACATATTCTTTTAGGTTTAATTCGCGAGGGTGAAGGAGTTGCTGCACAGGTTCTCGTAAAGCTTGGTGCGGATCTATCTCGCGTTCGCCAACAGGTAATTCAATTACTCTCTGGCTATCAAGGCAAAGAGGCGGTTGCAGCTGGTGGACCAGCTGAAGGACAAGCTTCTACCTCATTAATCTTGGATCAATTTGGTCGCAATCTAACTCAAGCAGCACGCGAGGGAAGATTAGATCCAGTAATTGGTCGCGAGAAAGAGATCGAGCGCGTAATGCAGGTGCTCTCTCGTCGTACAAAAAATAACCCAGTATTAATTGGCGAACCAGGTGTTGGAAAGACAGCGGTTGTTGAAGGTTTAGCACAAGCGATTGTGAAGAATGATGTTCCTGAAACATTAAAGGATAAACAACTTTACTCACTTGATCTTGGTGCACTAGTTGCTGGCTCTCGCTACCGCGGTGATTTTGAGGAGCGATTGAAGAAGGTATTAAAGGAAATCCGCACGCGTGGGGATATTGTTTTGTTTATCGATGAGATTCACACCTTGGTTGGCGCAGGAGCGGCTGAAGGTGCAATTGATGCCGCCTCAATTTTAAAGCCGATGCTAGCTCGCGGTGAGTTACAGACAATTGGTGCAACCACACTTGATGAGTATCGCAAGCATTTAGAAAAAGATGCAGCGCTCGAGCGTCGCTTCCAACCAATTCAGGTTGCTGCGCCGACGGTTGCGCACACTATCGAGATTCTTAAGGGATTACGTGATCGCTACGAGTCACACCATAAGGTCTCCATCTCTGATGGCGCATTAGTTTCTGCTGCAACCCTGGCAGATCGTTATGTTTCAGATCGCCAATTGCCAGATAAGGCGATTGATTTAATTGATGAGGCTGGCTCTCGCTTGCGCATCCGTCGCATGACTGTGCCACCTGAAATTCGCGAGTATGACGAAAAGATCGCCGATGCTCGTAAAGAGAAAGAGTCTGCAATTGATGGACAGGATTTTGAGAAAGCTGCTTCACTTCGTGACAAAGAGAAATCTTTAATCACTGAAAAATCTGACAAAGAGAAGAGCTGGAAGGCGGGGGATCTAGATGTTGTCGCCGAGGTTGATGAAGAGTTAATTGCTGAGGTTCTATCAATTGCAACTGGTATTCCAGTATTTAAATTAACTGAGGCCGAGACCGCTCGTTTACTTCGCATGGAGGATGAGCTTCACAAACGTGTTATTGGACAGGATCAAGCGATCAAGGCTTTATCTCAAGCAATTCGTCGTACACGTGCTGGCTTAAAAGATCCAAAGCGTCCTGGCGGATCATTTATCTTTGCTGGACCTTCTGGTGTTGGAAAGACAGAACTCTCTCGCACACTTGCACAATTTTTATTTGGTGATGCTGATGCATTAATTCAATTAGATATGTCTGAGTACTCCGAGAAGCACACCGCATCTCGTTTATTTGGTGCACCTCCTGGTTATGTTGGTTATGACGAGGGTGGTCAATTAACTGAGAAGGTACGTCGTCGTCCATTCTCTGTTGTTCTATTTGATGAGGTTGAAAAAGCTCACCCAGATATCTTTAACTCACTACTTCAGGTACTAGAAGATGGTCGCCTAACCGACTCACAAGGTCGCGTTGTAGATTTCAAAAACACCATCATCATCATGACTACCAACCTTGGTACTCGCGATATCTCTAAATCACTCTCACTTGGCTTTGCCAATGTCGAGGATGCAATGGGCAATTACGAGCGCATGAAGGCAAAGGTTGGCGATGAGCTAAAGACTCACTTCCGCCCCGAGTTCTTAAACCGTATTGATGACATCGTTGTCTTCCATCAATTAACTGAGAATGAGATTATTCAGATCGTTGATTTGATGATCGCTAACTTAGATGAGCGTCTGCGTGCTAAAGATATGGGAATTGAGTTAACACCTGCGGCAAAGATTCTGCTTGCAAAGCGTGGTTACGATCCAGTTCTTGGTGCACGTCCACTTCGTCGAACAATTCAACGCGAGCTAGAGGATGCGCTATCTGAGAAGATGTTATTTGGTGATTTAAAGGCGGGCGAGATTGTTTTGGTAGATGTTTCAGATGACACTGCTGATGCCACCTTTACCTTCAAGGGTGCTGTTAAAGCTACCTTGCCTGATACACCTGGTGATTTAGCAGAGGCTACTAATTAATCTTTAATTTAGTAATCGCTTGTTCTAACCGAGCCGCTTCTAAAATCTCCATCCCGGCAATCTTTAAATCACTGCCCATTGGCACAATTGCGCGTTTGAATCCAAGGCGTGCAGCTTCTTGAACTCGTTGCGTAACACCAGTTACCTTGCGAATTTCACCAGCTAAACCAACCTCACCAATTGCAACTAGGTCGGCGGGTAATGCCAAACCTTTTGCAGCAGATGCCACAGATAGGGCAACTGCTAGATCTGCTGATGGTTCAGTGATTTTCATACCGCCAACAGTTGCAACATATACATCGCGGCCAGAGATCTTTATGCCAGCGCGAAGTTCAAGAACTGCAAGTGTCATTGATGTGCGGGCATTATCTAAACCGCTGGTTACCCGACGGGCATTTCCCCAATCGCGGCCATCGGCGTTACCGGCGCTTACAAGTGATTGCACCTCGGCAAGTAATGCGCGGCGTCCTTCAAGTGCAACAGTTACACATGTACCTGGAACTGGATCGGTATGACGAGAGGTGAATAAACCGGTTGGATCGGGAAGTCCAACAATTCCGGAGTCATTTAAATCAAAACAACCAACCTCATCAGAGGCACCAAAGCGATTTTTAATTGCACGGATTAAGCGAAGTCTGGAGTGGCGCTCGCCCTCAAAGTTAAGAACAACATCAACTAAATGTTCCAGCAGACGTGGACCTGCAATTGATCCATCCTTAGTTACATGGCCAACTAGAACTAAGGTAATTGCCCGCTCCTTTGCGATGCGGATTAAGGCAGCTGCAATCTCGCGAACTTGGGTAACACCACCTGGTGCGCCATCAACGGTGGAGCTAGAGATTGTTTGAATTGAATCAATAATTAAGAGATCTGGTTTAACCGCATCGATGTGTGCAATTACTGCGCCAAGATCTGATTCGGCAGCTAGCCATAAGTTTTTATCAATTGCATTTAATCGCTCTGCTCGTAAGCGAACTTGAGAGGCGGACTCTTCGCCAGATATATAAAGTGAGAGCATTCCTTGTTTAGCGGTCTCGGCGGCAACTGTTAAAAGTAAGGTGGATTTACCAACACCTGGTTCACCAGCTAGCAAAATTGCCGCCCCTGGTACTAATCCGCCACCAAGAACTCGATCTAATTCACCGACGCCACTAGTGCGCGCCTTTGCACTTGCTAGATCAACATCACCAATTGGTTTTGCAGCTGTTGTTACATGACCGGCAACTAATGAAAGTTTTTTAGGTGCTGCCATCTCTTCAACTGTGCCCCATGCTTGGCACTCACCACAACGACCAACCCATTTAGTTGCGGTCCAACCACACTCGACACAACGGAATGGATCTTTTGCAGGTGCTTTAGCCATGAGGGAAATCTAATGCTTATGGCTGACTATCGCTGTTTTTGAACAGCCTTACTGGCTGGGTGGATAACAAATAATGGTAATTCCCGCTTTTTCTGTTGCTTCGCGGTTAATGCGATGGCCTGCATGCGAGCATCGCAGTGCTTAGCAAGTTCGGCGTAACCCTCATTGCCCATCATTGCAATTAATTCATTTTTGCTTGAGACATAAACTGGATCGCGACCAGTGTGTGCTTCAGTGTTACTTGTGCAGTACCAATTGAAATCATTTCCACCTTCGCCCCATGCCAGACGTTCATACTCACCAATCACAGTTACTGAAATTTCAGCATCACCCATCTCGCGCTTTTCAAAGGTGCGACGAAGTGGAAGTTGCCAACATACATCTGGTTTTGTTTCTACAAAGTGAATACCCTCTTTAAGCGCAAGGCCGTGAAGTGCGCAACCAGGACCTGCTGCAAAATCTTTACGGTTTAAAAAGATACAAGAATCTTTTACCTTTCTGGTTTTGCGATCCTTATCTAAACCAATCTCAGAAATTCTTAACTTGCCACCTTTTTTAGTTGGTCGAGCCTCATCATAAAATTGCCACATATCCTTGGTTAATCGCTTAGCCGCTTTAAGAGTTCGCGCTTCATCATCTCTATCAGAGTAATAAGCACCATCGGAGCAACAGCCAGCATCGGGCTTTCCCTCATCAATGCCACAGCAGCCATTTCCATAAATACATTGCCAGTATGAGGTCAGCCAAGTCAGGTCACATTTATAGATATTTTCTGAATCAGCTGGATCTTCAAACTCCAACCAATCACGGGCAAAGCCCGGGGCTACTTCATTTTTTGATAATTTAGATTTAATTCCCTTGGTAGCCATAGCCCGTAAGGATAAGCCCTCAGGATGGTTTAAGAGTAATTGGGTAGGCTAGGTAAATGGGCATAGATGCAGCTAATAATAAATTCAGTGGCTGTGTTGGCTTTATTGGCGCAGGTGTTATGGGCACAGCCTTAATCAAAAGCTTTATTAGCATTGGTATTAGCAGCAAACAGATCTGTATCTCAGAGAAAGTGGCTGAAAAATCTAAGCAGTTAAGTAGCAGCTTAGGTGTTAATGAGAAGAGCATTACCGAGATTGCCAATGAGTGTGATTTGATCTTTCTAGCGGTAAAGCCACAAGATCTGGCAGATTCATTAATTGAGCTATCAAAAACATTGCCAGCAAAAACACTTTTAATCTCAATTGCAGCGGGTAAGACCACCTCATTTATCGAGCAACAAATTGGAGGAGATAATCCAGTAATTCGAGTAATGCCAAATACACCCGCCCAGGTTGGTAAGGGAGTATCGGCAATCTCAGCTGGCAAATTTGCTACTGCAGCTGATTTAGCAATCGCAACCCAACTGCTCTCCGCCAGTGGTTTAGTAGTTGAAATTGCAGAGTCACAACAAGATGCAGTTACAGCGCTAAGTGGTTCAGGTCCGGCCTACTTCTTTAAGTTTGTAGAAGAGATGATTAAAAGTGGTGTTGCACTTGGTTTGTCTGAAGAAATTGCAACAAAGCTAGCAGTCGGAACTATTGCTGGTTCAGCGGCGATGTTGCAAGAGAGTGGATTGGATGCAGCCACTTTGCGCGAAAATGTAACTAGCCCAAATGGAACAACCGCTGCTGCATTAAATGAGTTTGAAAAAGCCGATCTTGCACAAATAATTAACAATGCGATGGCTGCTGCGAAAAAAAGGGCCCAGGAGTTAGCTTGAAGTTAAAGTTTTTTACAATCTTTTCTCTGATTTTCGCAATGAGTTTTACAATTATCTCACCGGTAAATGCCGCGACTATGATCGCAATAAAGCCCGTTGTTGAAATTCCTTACACCGGCAATGAACAGGTTAGTGATTTATTGTTGACGCCAAGTGCAATTGCATTAATTGGCACAACCGAGGCGGCAACTTCTAATCCAATTCCAGGAAACTTAGGTGGTTCAAGTGATGGATTTATCTCAATTTATACAAAGAGCGGAAGTTTAGTAGCCAGCACCAGATTGGGAGGCGGCGCTAATGAGATTGCAACTGCAGCTGCACTTGATGCTGATGGCAGTATTTGGATTGTCGGTGCATCAACTGTTGTAAGCGCAATAACTCCAGCACCAACACCAACAAAATTACTCAATCCAGATAATGTTCCGTTGACGCCAAGTGTTCCAATTAGCTCTGCCTTAACAAAGTTAAATCTGTGGCAGATTAGCAGTGTCGGTCAATTGATTAATTCCTATGAAACCCAAACCGCAGCTGTGATCTCACCACAAGATCTAGTAATGACAAAAACCGGCTTAGTAATCTTTGGTGATATTTACGAGGGTGCAAATGTCAGAGGATTTTATACATCTTTTAATCAAGCAACCCTCTTTACGCCAGTTATTCGGTACGGCAATAAATCAACTCAACTTACTGAGGCAATAGCAAACTCTGATGGCAGCTTCACGGTAGTTGGAAGAAGCAGTGATCTACTTTTAAAATCTAGAGCTGTTACAAAAAGTGATGCTATAACTTTAAAGATTTCAGCCACGGGTTCATTGCAAGTAGTAGCACGGGCGGTGTTAAGGAATACATCACGAGGCTGGAGTTCAATTGGTACAGGTTTGCTGCAAGGTGGAATTGTCAGATACTCAAACAAAACCGAGGCGGCTATAACAAAGTATTCATCATTAAATAAACCAAGTTGGAACACCAGGTATCTTTCTAGATCAACTGCGTTGGTAGCAACCGGTACAAACTCATGGGTGACATTTATTTCAGCTGGTGCTATTCCTGGTCTGCGTACTTGGAAAGGTAAGCCGGCAGCTCCAGTTTTATTGCAATTGGGCAAAAAGGGTGAAGTTATTTCAGCTGCGTCATTTACCGGTACCCCAGTAGCAATCGCTAGAAATAATGAAATGGGAACGGTAGTAATCACCGATTCGGGCACAAGTTTTGGATTACTTCAGGTTAACTAGTAATCTTTGACAATTGTTAACAAAACTAAAGGAGCAAAATGGGTTCAGTAATTAAGAAGCGCCGTAAACGTATGGCGAAGAAAAAGCATAAAAAACTTCTTAAGAAAACCAGAATTCAACGTCGTAACGCGAAGTAATTAGTTTTACCTAAGGTCTAATTAAGGTCTAATTAAGGTCTAAATAAAGTTAACTTCCCAGATACGCCGGCAAGTGCGTATCTGATCTTGTTTAAAGTAATCCAAGAGCTAGCGGAATTCTTAGCTAATTGATTTCTCGAAACCAAAGAGATTGATTTAGTGGTTCGGTTTACTTCACACAATCTAAGTTCGCAGCCAAATAAAATTGATCTGTCATCAATGGCCATCGATGAGTTTGGAATACCAAAATTACCTGATGTAAATGTGGTGCTAGAGCTTGCAGTTACAACTTTACTTCTAAGTTGATTTGGGTTTGGGTAGGTAAGACCACTGCCGGTGTACCAAGTTGCAACAACTCCACGTACGCTATTGAAGATACTTACATCATAACCAGCGACAGATACACCATCGCTGGGTGTATCAAGGGTTTGAAATAGCCAATCTTCAACTAAACCGCTACTTCTGCTGGCGTATCTAACCTCACCTCTAGTTACATTTTTATCAAGGTCAAAACCATTTACACTGTCGTAAATTAAGTGAATTCGATTGCCAACAGTTATAGATTTCATATGAAAGCCAACATCACCAGTTGTTCTGCCTTCTGTGTCCTTATCACCATCAACAATTTCATAACGCCAGGTAGATCCGCTCTTTACTGCACCTAGAACAATTCCTTGGCTTTCATCTCGATAGAAAACCTGAACCCCAGCTGCATTAACTTCACATGCATTTGATACTGAAACATCAGAGGCGGTTCTAACTCTATCCGCCTCTTTGTAATCCTGAATTTTTGGACCATCACCATCAACAACTTCATATCGCCAGCTCTTACCATTAAATACCGCATAGCGAAGATCTAAATCCTTAAGATCGGTATAAAAAAGATGTAGGTAATTGACTTTGGCAGCGGTTGAGGTGCACATTGAAATGTAACCACTTACATCATTAAGGGTTCTGCCATTTGTAGTTGAGTTTCCATCAACAGTTGTAATCCGCCATTTACCAGCGGTTTGAGTTGCGAGTTTTAAATCGCCATTCTTGCTATCGGTATAGGCGATTACCGGCTTTCCGCCATATGTTGTTGATGCTAGGTGCTGAGCATCAGCTGCTGGATCAATGATTGTGGTTTTCCACGCAGCCTGCGGAGTTACTACATTGGTGTTTACGGCAGTAGAGCTACCTAATGAGTTTCTGGCGGTAATCGCAAATGTATATTTGGTGCCATTTCTTAAATTACGAATTATTACCGGACTTTCTGTAACTGTGATTGAATCACCAGTACTGATATTTTTAATCTCATAATCGGTAATTTGTGCGGCTCTAGCATTAATTGGCGGTGAAAATTGAATTATTGCAGCTTGGTCAGAGACCAATGCTTTTTGATTTTGTACTACCTGAGGTAGCGCATATGAAACACCAACTGGTGGCTTGGTTCGCATATCCTCAAACATGGCGAGCAGTATTGGACCTGGTAAATGAAAGACTTCACCTGATTCTAAATTTGGTGTCATAACCGCATCTTGTGGCGAATCCTTAAAAGTAGCTTCATCTAAATGGCTAACTGATGAGCCTGGTTCATAAACTGTGGGTGTATAAAGTTTTGGTTTTATACTGTTATTAGCTTTAATTGCATTTTCACCAGACCAAACAAGCGAGGTGGTTAAAGCTTTGCCAGTCTCCAGTGATGGCGATGGCATATCGGATAAACGGCGACCATCAGGTAATTGGGCAAATGCATCAAATGGAGTGGGTTGATCAACTCGTGCCGCACCACTAAAGGTGTCGAAATAACTTCCGCTGATAAATCCCAAGCCGTGTGCCATCTCATGCAGAATTACAGATTGCAGATCATAAAGATTTTTAGGGCAGTTACCATCTGTACCTAAGTACCAAGGAGCGGTTGAAGTAATTGTAATTTCCATCTCGGGTTTATTTCTATCTAGATCTCGGCCAGCGATTGAGTTTGCTAATGCAGATGGGTAGTACAAGGTGCGATCGGGCGCTTCTGGAAATACAAAATTACTGACCGAGCTAGCTGCTGCCAGCACACCGTAATTAGATGAACGTGCCCAAGTAATATTTACTTTAACATCAACCTTTGATGAGAAATTCTCTGACCAAGTATTTACTGCCGCTTGAATTGCTGGCTTAGCACTCTCTGGAACAGTATTGAAATCAACGATAAAATTTGATTTCTTTTCTAGATTTGCCGATGGTGTTCTTGGTTGTTGCTTTACATAATTTGCATTTGTGCCGGCGTAGATTGAAACCCAGGGCGCCGGAACAGAGATAACTGTTACTGCAGAAGCTGCTGGTGCGGGGATAACAAGCAGGGATAGAAATAAGCCGATCGTTAGCAGTATCGACTTTCTTCGCATAGCGGCAAGGTTAACAGTCTGAGATGATTCGACTATGGAAGAAGAGAATTTATCAGGAAGAATTCAGGAAAATTATCTTCGTGCTCGTCGCGAGCAACCAAATGCATCAATTGCAAACACAAAGGCACCGGAACCAACACTTGATGAGGCCCGAGCTGATTTAGCAAAAGCGGTGGGAAAGCTTGCAGATCAATTTTTGGCGAAAAGGTATGGCCCATTAATTGGCACAATTGCAGAGACGACAACAATTGCGACCTTGCAACAATTTGAGAGTAATTTAACCCGTGCTAAGGGTGATATTACTTTGGTGGTTCAAGAGTTTAGTGATCGAATATTTTCAACAGGTAAATTACGTCGCGAATGAAAACAGTAACAATTTTCTCGCGAACCGGCTGCCACCTATGCGAGAGTGCAATTGAACAGGTTGAATCGGTAAAATCCAATTTAAATTTTAAGTTAGAGATAAAGTTAATTGATAATAACCCGCAACTTGAAAAAATGTATGGCGAGCAGGTGCCGGTAATTTTGATTGATCAACAACCGCATGATTATTGGCGGGTAGATCTGAATAGATTTACCGCAGCTATTAAAGCTTAATTTTTATTTAAAACCTCATCGGCATCGATGATGCGGTAGGCATAACCTTGTTCGGCAAGAAAGCGTTGCCGGTTTTGGGCAAAATCTTGATCAATGGTGTCACGTGCAACTAATGAGTAAAAGCGCGCACCACGGCCATCTGCCTTAGGACGAAGGATTCGACCTAAACGTTGCGCCTCCTCCTGTCTTGAACCAAATGTTCCGGAAACTTGAATGGCGATAGATGCTTCAGGTAGATCAATCGAGAAGTTAGCAACCTTTGATACAACTAAACATTTAATCTCGCCAGTTCTAAATTTTGCAAATAAAATCTCTCGCTCCTTGATTGGGGTGGCACCTTTAATTATTGGTACACCTAAAGCTGCACTTAACTCATCTAACTGCTCGAGATACTGACCGATTACCAATACCTGATCATCAGCATGTTGTTTGGCAAGTGCGATTGCAACAGCTTTCTTTGTCTGGGTAGTGGCACAAAACTTGTATCGATCCTCTTGTTCAGCGGTTGCATAATTTAATCGTTCTGCATCGGTCAGAGTTACCCGAACTTCAACACAATCAGCCGGTGCAATGTATCCCTGCGCCTCAATCTCTTTCCATGGAACATCAAATCGCTTTGGTCCAATTAAGGAGAAGACCTCTCCCTCCATGCCATCTTCACGTACTAATGTGGCGGTTAACCCAAGTCGGCGACGCGATTGAATATCTGCAGTAAATCTAAAGATTGGTGCGGGCAATAAGTGCACCTCATCATAAATAATTAAGCCCCAATCAATCGCATCAAATAGATCAAGGTGGGCATACAAACCCTGCTTCTTCGTCGTCATAACTTGGTAGGTCGCAATTGTTACTGGTCGGATCTCTTTTTTAGAACCGCTGTATTCGCCAATATCATCCTCATTTAAATCAGTTCTGCGCAGCAGCTCTTCCCGCCATTGTCTGGCAGCAACGGTGTTGGTAACTAAAATTAAAGTGGTCGCCTTTGCATGTGCCATGGCAGCTGCACCAACAATTGTTTTTCCAGCACCACATGGCAGTACAACTACACCTGAGCCACCATGCCAAAAACCTTCGGCAGCTAACTCTTGGTATTTACGAATCTGCCAACCATCTTGGCGCAGTGCAATCTCATGGTGCTCACCATCAACATAGCCAGCAAAATCCTCAGCTGGCCAACCTAACTTCAACAATGCTTGCTTTAAAAAACCACGTTGGCCAGGATGTACAACAATTGTTTCAGCATCTAATTGCAGCCCCAACATTGGCGCAACCTTTTTGCCACGTGTTACCTCTTTTAAAACAGCTGGATCATTAGAAACCAAAATCAAACCATGGACTGGATGTGCTTCTAGTCGCAATCGACCGTAGCGAGACATTGTCTCTGCAATATCAACTAATAATGAGTGCGGAACAGCGAAACGAGAGTACTTAAGTAGTACATCAATAACTTGTTCAGCATCATGACCAGCTGCACGTGCATTCCATAACCCCAGTGGCGTTAGCCGGTAGGTATGAATATGTTCTGGCGATTTTTCTAATTCAGCAAAGGCGGCGATTGCTCTGCGGCACTCATCTGAAAGAATATGGTCGATATCTAGTAAAAGTGTTTTATCACTTTGAACAATTAATGGGCCATCACTCATTTTATGAGCTCGGTAATAAAGGCAGAGATCAATTTAATTCTTGGTTCGATGGCAGAAATTAAGATTGATTCAGTTGGTGCATGTGCACCAACACCGACTGCACCTAGTCCATCCAATACCTTTGCACCGGCAGCTGCTGCAAAGTTTCCATCGCTAGCACCACCAACACTTGCATGACCAATCTCTGGCATACCTAATCGCTTTGCTACAACCTCTAATTTTTCATACAGCTCTTTAGTACTGGCAAGCTCAAGTGGCGGACGATTAATCCCACCAGTTACATCAACCTTTGCAACTGTGCTGCTTAAGGATTTAATTGCAGTATCAACACGTTGTAGCTCAGCCATCGTAAATGATCTAATATCAATATCTAATTTTGCTTCAGCTGGCACAGTGTTTGTAGTAGTGCCGGCTTGCATAACAGTCGGGACAACAGTTGTGCCAAGTGCTGGATTGGCAAGCTCTGAGATTTGCAAGACTAACTTTGCTAGTTCAGTAGTTGCATTAATACCTTTTTCTGGTTCAAGGCCGGCGTGCGCTGCCTTACCGGTAACAGCTATTTGGTACATAGCGGTGCCTTTACGACCAGTCTTAACCTTGCCATCAATTGCTGATTCAAAAACTAAAACCGCATCTGCATCCTTTGCTAACCGCTCGATTAATCCTTTTGAGGTTGCACTACCAGTTTCTTCATCTGTTGTTGCGATTAAGGCCACCTTGCTTTGCGCACCAGAAATACCTTTTAACGCATACATCGCTTGGATAAATCCAGTCTTCATATCAAAGATGCCAGGACCTTTAGCGTTATCACCATCAACCTGCCAGGTTGGCGTAAATGAGTTATGTGGCCAAACTGTATCTAAATGACAAAGTAAGACAATCTTTGGCTTTTCAGCTCCCCACCAAAATACTGGTCGGCCATTTTCAGTTACCAATTTGGCAGGTATATCTAAAACTTGTGCAGATATTTCAACTGCAAGTTCAACAACCTTTACACATGCGGCTAAATCTTCAGTTGGCGATTGGCACTCAACTAAGCGCCGAATATCCTTTATCGCAGTTGCGCTCATGGGTTAATTCTGCCTTATTTTCATAATTGGCGCTTACTCTGCCGGAGCTGGTGCTACGCCGTTGATACGTGGAATTCTAAATTGGGTTAACTCACCAGTTACATGATCTCGGGCAGTTAAAGTGCCAAGTGAAATGGAGATTGGTGCAACTATCCGGTTTGTAACCCCACCATTTGTATCTGCATAAGAGATCATTAATGAACTTTGCTCTTCAATGTATTGATTAATCAAAGCTAAAGTTTCATTAGCGGTTGTGCCAGGCACAATTGGTGTTATCTTTTTTGATCTATCTCCAGTTTTAACTGTTTTAACAGCGGATAAAACAATTGAATCCTTTGGGGTAGTGAAATCACTAATAATTCTTGGTGGCTTAGGTCTTGATTTTGCTCTCCGAAGATTTGGCTGTGAAAGTAGAACACCACCTGCATTCTCTGCTGCTGGCAGGTAACCAAACTCTCGCAGCTCACCAATTACCTCTGTTAACTCAAACTCAGAGATTAAAACTGTTGGCGCGATCTTTCTAAATCTTAAATGTTCACATTTTTTATCATGCAAAATTTGAGAGACGATAGATTCATCTTCACACCGAATGTAAGAGTGAGATTGTCCGACTCGCAATCGACCATGGCGTTTTGCAATATCTGCAATTAGATAATCAAGTGGCTGTGGCATTGGTGTCTTTGAAATCTTGGTTAAAAATGTTTTTATCTGATCACCAGTCTTGCCATGATCCAAGCCACGTCTAACTGATGCTTCACTAAAGCGATAAACAGTTGCACCACCACGGCTTTCAATATCGGCCAGAGTTCCCATTTCAGCAGCTAACTCAGCGGTTAGTGGACCTGGGGCAACAGCGCTGTTATCTGCCTGAATTAAAATGTGATCTACTGGTTTTGGAAGTGCACTTTCAATCTGTAATACCTCTTGATTAGTAATTAGATTTTTACCATAAGTTGAAATTCCACCTTGGCCAGTAATTCCTAACCACTCCGCCTCACGGATATTCCACTCAATAAAATCATTGTTAGCTCGTTGCGGATTTAACCATTTAACAATTGATTGTAAGGAGGAGATATCTGGTGCGATCTCTGGATTTTCTAAAAGAACTTTTAAGGTGCTTTGTTTAACTAATCCAACTCCGGCTCGATCAAGTTCAGGACCTAACGGGGCAATACTCTTCTCTGAGTTTTTACCAATCAAGCCAGCAACTCGTGAACTTTCTAGCCAAAGTACAGTTAAGGAGTACCAACGCTCCTCTGGATCTTTGGTTAGCCATAAATCAAAGGCAGATGTTGGCAGGATTTGATCATCTGGATCAATCACTAATAAACCACCCAGATAGCAAAGCTCTGCGATAAAGCCAGCGCAACTCTCATCAACACCAATATGTTCTGCGATTCTCTTTAAATCTCTAACACCGATGCCGCCGGTTCGCAGCGCAGTTGGTGGTTCATCGGAGAGGTTATGAAGTAACTCTTCACACCATCGCAAAATAGTTGAGATATTTGCGATCGCTGCTAAATCAATCTGTTTTTGAGAGAGCTTTTTACCAATTAATTTTGGTGGACTGACACTTAACTCTTTATGCACCTTGCCACCACGCAACTTAATTCCAAACTCTCGCGGTAGAGCAACGGTGTGTGAATCCATCGGAATTAAAATATTATTTTCTAACAACCAACCAATTGCAGCACCTGGTTTTTTTATATCAGTTATCTGGCCACGTGGTGGACCCCAAGTTAATTTTGCAAGCACCGGCTCTGAGCTTTTTGGTACCGCAGTTAACATACTTAAATCAGCTTTACCTGGAAAGATAGGACCGAGCCCAGCTGGTTCATCACCAATCAATAACTTTAGATTTGTCGGAGCGCGATACTTTTCACCATCTTTATAAATCAATCCCAACTGCCACAGATGCTCAAGTGCAAAGGTGGTTTCAGCGCTGGTCACTGCTACTAACTCAGATTTCTTAAATGAATCAGAGATGGCGCAGATCGCTTCAACAATTTGATACTGCCAAAGATTTAAGGAGTCTAAGGCGCGAACCAATGATGGTGTTGAATTTGCTCTTGCCGCTAGCGCTGAAAAATCATTTGGTACTGGAGTTAATAAATCTGGGCGCAATCTAAATAACGCAGCTAGATCCTGCTCTGAACGAGAACGTAACTCATCAGCAAAAGAGGGGATGATAGTTAACATAACTGGCTTACTTTACTCGGGTTTTAGATGTGCAATTACTGCTTTACTTGCCAGAGCGCTTTCGTGGAGAGAGCAACATTGCGCTAGCGGCGATTCGGCCTGCGATTGGTCCAAAAAATTTCTTGATTTTGCGGGCCTTACGAAAATCATAAACTGGCCAATTATCTCGATACGCCCGGATCTCTAACAAGGTATCGGGATTTATTGCACATGGATTTCCCACACTTTCCAGTAATGGAAAATCATGGTGGGAGTCAGAGTAGGCGAAGGAGTTTTTCAAATCGATATTTCGATCTTTGGCTAACTCTTTAATTGCGGTTGCTTTAGCCGCTCCATGTAAAAGTGAGCCAATAATTTTTCCAGTGTACTTTCCATTTTTTATCTCAGCTTTTGTTCCTAGGGCGCCAGTAAATCCCAATCGCTTTGCGATTAAGTTAGCCATATCAACTGGGGTGGCGGTTACTAACCAAACCTCCTCGCTTTGCGCAAGATGGCGTAGTGCGATTTCAACAGTGCCCTGCCAAATTGCAGGTGAGACATACTCTTCATAGATTTCATTTCCGATTACTTCGATCTTTTTAACATCATGGCCTTTAATAAATTCACAGGCAGCATTCTGAAATCTTTCAATCTCTGATTTATTCTCTTTTCCCGTAAGGCGATACCTTAAATTTGCCAGCACAAAGGCGGAAACATCTCGCTTGGAGAAGAAGCCTCGTTGATACATGCCTCGACCTAAGAAAAAGAGGGTAGATCCTTTTAATAAGGTGTTATCGACATCAAAGAAGGCAACACCTTTTTTAGTGAGCGCCATATCACTACCCTAGCGATAAGAGCTTAATTAACCCGCTTTATACTTATGCAATGGCACAAACAATTCACTTTGTCAGGCATGGTGAAGTATTTAATCCAGAGAAAATACTTTATGGCCGGCAGCCTGGTTGGCGATTAAGTGAACGTGGTCAAGAGATGGCGCAGGTAATCGGAGATTGGTCCGCCGCATTATCACTTGGTGCAATTCACTCCTCACCAATGCAAAGAGCAAAAGAGACTGTGGCACCGATTATTGCTAAACATAATTTGCCATTAGCGATAGATGATAATTTGATTGAAGCTGGAAATATTTTTGAGGGTAAGAAATTTGAATTAGGAAATGGTCTACTCAAACATCCACAAATGTGGCGCTACTTATGGAACCCATGGCGGCCATCTTGGGGAGAACCTTATGAAGAGTTGATCTCTCGAATGTTGAAGGCATTATTTTTCGCCAGAGATAATGCAGGGGATAAGGATGCAATCTGCGTCTCGCATCAATTACCAATTTGGATTTTAAGATCTGCGGTCGAAGGTCGGCGCTTACTGCATGATCCAAGAAAGCGTGAGTGCACATTGGCCTCGGTAACCTCCTTTCATTTAGATAAAGAGGGCATGATCGAATCTGTCTCATACTCCGAGCCGGCCAGACATTTACTACCGGCAAAAAAATGAGATTCATTACCTTACTTCTTTCAACCGTCTTATTAGCTGGTTGCAGCACAGGTGGTATTGCAGCACCAGATGAGATCTCATTTGTTGGCGGAAGTGGTAACTCAACCTTTATTGATATTGATGATCGACAAGAAGCACCAGTAATTTCAGGTGAGCTCTTAGATGGCACAAATAAAACATTGGTGAAGGATCAAGTAAAGGTAATAAATGTATGGGCATCATGGTGTGCACCATGTCGAGCAGAAGCACCATTGCTTCAAGAGTTTTCAATTCAATATCCAGGGGTGCAATTTGCCGGAATCTTAACTAGAGATAATCTCTCATCAGCTCGAGTTTTTTATGAGAATTTTGGTCTAACCTATCCAACCTTTGTAGATGATGCTTTATTAATTGGTTTCAGAGGCTCCTTAATTCCAAATGCAATCCCAACAACTATAATTATTGATAAAAATAATATGGTAGCTGTAAGAATTAGTGGTCTGGTAACAGTCGGTGCTTTTCGTGATTTACTAAATAAAATATTGGCAGAGAAGTAATGCGCGATTTCTTTATTACCCAGGTCTTCCAGGGAAATTTATTAAGCGCCATGTTGGTCTCGATGATTGCCGGCGTTATCTCCTTCTTCTCCCCATGTGTTATTCCATTAGTTCCTGGGTATCTCTCATATGCATCGGGCATGAGTGCAACTAAATCACGCAGTCGAGTCTTGCTCGGTTCAATTCTCTTTGTCTCTGGCTTCACCATCTTATTTATCTCCTATGGTGTTTTATTTGGTGGGCTTGGTTCGCAAATTGCGCAAAATAGTAGATTGTTATCAATCTTTCTTGGTATCTTCACAATCGGTCTAGGTATTGTCTTTTTATTTACTGAGAAGTTCTACCGATCATTTAAACCAAACTTTAAAACCCGCACCGGGTTGCTAAGTGCACCATTACTTGGTTTAGCTTTTGGACTTGGGTGGACGCCATGTATTGGGCCGACACTAGGCGCAGTACAAGTTCTGGCATTTCAAAGTGCGACCGCTCAACGAGGTGCGATTTTGTCCGCTGCCTACTGTGTTGGTTTAGGCGCCCCATTTATTTTATTAGGTTGGTTTATGGACAGAGCAGAACCATTTAGAAGATTTATTGCTAAGCGCGGAAATGTAATTACTAAAATTGGTGGCAGTTTATTAATTTTAATTGGTGTGCTGCAGGTTAGCGATGCTTGGGATTATTTAATGAGTTTAATTAGAGGTTTAATTGATGGCTTTATTCCGGTTTTATAAATGAGCACCTACTTAGATAGTCGATCTTTTTTGCGATGGGGCTGGCGCCAGTTAACCAGCATGCGTACTGCGTTAATCCTGTTATTACTGCTGGGTGTAGCCGCAATTCCTGGCTCATTATTTCCGCAACGTACACAAAACCCAATGCAGGTGCGTCAATACTTCATTGATAATCCAGAGCTAGCACCATGGCTAGATCGTTTAAAACTGTTCGAGGTATTTAGCTCTCCATGGTTTAGTGCTATTTACCTACTGCTGTTTATCTCACTCATTGGGTGTGTTTTGCCAAGAAGTATTGATCATGCAAAAAATATCTTTGCTAAACCACCACTTACGCCAAAGTATTTAGATCGGATGGAACACTTTACTGAGATTAAAAAGGTTGATCTAGATTTAGTTGAAGCTTATTTACGGAAAAAACATTATCGAATTAGGCGAGATAGCAATTCAATATCTGCTGAAAAGGGGTATTTGCGCGAGAGCGGAAATCTCTTATTTCACCTCTCGTTAGTACTTATTTTAATTGCAGTTGGTGTGGGCTCACTCTTTGGCATGAGAGGTGACTCAATAATTAATGTGGGAGAGCGGTTTGTGAATACCCCAACCTCTTATGATTCAGTTGGATTTGGAAAGTATCAATCAGAGAGTACTTTAAAACCATTTTCGATAACAGCCACCAAATTTGTGGCAACTTATGATCCAGCTACAAATGCGCCAATTGATTACGAGTTAACGGTAAAAGTGGCATATCCCTTTGGCGGTACAGAGCGAAGTGAAGTTATTAAGGTAAACCAACCACTTTCATTTGGCAGTACAAATGTTTACTTACAAGCTAATGGCTATTCACCAACGGTAATTGTGCGAGATAAGAGTGGCAAGGTTGTCTTTGATGGACCAACTACATTTTTGCCGCAGGATGGAAATTTAACTTCAATTGGATCAATTAAGGTGCCAGATATGTCACCACAAATAGGTTTTGTTTCATCATTTTTACCAACAGCTGATCGAGATGAGATTCGTGGCGGCTTCTCTTCATATCCAGAGGTGTTAGATCCCAGATTGCTCTTTGCAGTTTGGAAGGGAGATTTAGGTTTAAACACCGGAGTTCCACAATCAGTTTATCGAATTGATACAAGTGAGATGGAGCGAATTGGATTGAAGGCGTTAGTACTTAATGAAACATATGATTTTGGTGAGGGCAGCATCACATTTACTGGCTGGAAATCCTGGGTTAATCTACAAATCGTAGATGATCCCGGAAAGGGTTTTGCATTACTTGGTGCAATACTTGCGATACTTGGATTACTTATCTCTTTGTTCACCAGACAACGTCGAGTTTGGATTAAACAAGGAAGAAAAACACAGGTAGCAGGATTAGCAAAAAATGGAATACCAGGGTTAGAAGAAGAGATAGCAGCGCTGATTAAGGGAGTAAGTAATGACAAGTAGGACAGCAGCTCTACTCTCAAATGATTTAGTTTATGCATCGATGGCGATATTTGCGCTCGCCTTTCTTGCTCATGCAATTGAGGTTGCTTGGTCGGTTAAGGCGCCAGTTAAAGGAAGTAATAAAACTAAATTAGATTTTAACCGCACCGCACGAGCTGGACGCATTGGTAGCGCCATGATGATTTTGGCTTTTCTCTTATTATTTGTTGGCGTAGTACTTCGAGGCATCTCTGCAGATCGCGTGCCGTGGGGAAATATGTATGAGTTCTCAATTACCGGTGCGCTGGCATTTACCGCTGCCTACTTATTTGTGTTAAAGAAGTACGAGTTAAGGTGGCTTGGACTACCAGTTTCAATCTCAGTCTTATTAACCCTCGGAACCGCAGTCACGATTTTATATGTTCCAAGCGCACCATTAGTTCCCGCCTTGAAATCTATTTGGTTAACAATTCACGTATCTACTGCGATTATTTCTGGCGGAGTTTTTTTACTGGCAAACTGTATTGCCGCAGCGTATTTAATTATTGAGAAGTATGAAAAAAGTACTGGTCGACCACGGTGGGCAATTAAATTACCAACACTAGAAGTCTTAGACACTTTGTCATACCGATTAGTTGCCTTAGTTTTTCCACTTTGGACCTTCTCTGTAATCGCAGGTGCAATCTGGGCAGAGGCAGCCTGGGGTAGATACTGGGGTTGGGATCCAAAAGAGACTTGGGCATTTATTACTTGGGTTGCCTACGCCGCTTACCTGCATGCCCGTGTAACAGTTGGTTGGCGAGGCCGAAAAGCAGCTTGGCTATGTTTATTTGCGGGATCAACCTTTTTATTTAATTATGTTTATATAAATATTTGGGGAACAGGTAAACACACCTACAGCGGACTTTAATTAAAGTTTGCGCAAGAAATCTGGATCATCATCTGGCGGGATTATCCGACGTGGCGGCCTTCTGCCATTTCCAGATCTTTTTGGTCTACCGATAACAAACCAAAGTATTGCTGCAATTGGGGGGATCGGAACAAAAAACATTCCTAATAAGTACGCCCACTTTGGACCTTTTCGAATTTTCTCTTGCGGCGTTACTGCACAATCAACAAAGGCGTAGATCACAAAGATAATTACCGCAATTAATAAAAACCGAAGCATGGCTTAATTCTAACTTGTTAAAGAAAAAGCGCCAGACCAAGTGTGAAGGAGAGCAGAAGTTGCAGGCGGGCGGTACGAATTAGCATCGGAATCAGATCAAGGCCCGTCAAGCCCTGCAGGACACGGCGGATATTACTTATGGTCAGTGGCAACCAAATCAGGGTTAGAAGTGCAAATGAGTTAAAGGTGTAGGCGTAGACACAGATTATCTGTGCGATTACCATCAATCCCACATAAAAGTATCTGGTTTTTCTATCCCCGATTCGAACCGCCATGGTTCGCTTGTTGGCTAATTTATCTAGAGGTAGATCACGTAGATTATTCATTACCAATATCGCACAAGCTAAAGCACCAATTGGTATGGATAACAAAATAGCCTGGGTATTTATTTCACCGCTTTGCACATAATTGCTACCAACAGTTGCGATAACGCCAAAGAAAATAAAGACAGATAATTCGCCAAAGCCAAAGTAGCCGTATGGTTTAGCACCACCTGTGTATCCCCAGGCGGCCAAAATTGAGATCGCACCAATTGGGATCAACCAAAGAGTTGTTTGTAATGCCAGTACCAAACCAGCAACCGCTGCGATGGCTAAACAAATTAAAGCTGCAATCTTTACTGCTTTAGCGGTAGCTAGCTCACTGCCAACTAATCTAGTTGGGCCAACTCGATTTTTATCTGTACCTCGAACACCATCGCTGTAATCATTTGCATAATTAACCGCAATTTGAAGTGAGAGTGAGACGGTTAAGGCAAGTGCAGCTTTCAGCCAATTAATTTCAGTAGCTAGTGCGGTTCCGACAAGCACAGGTGAAATTGCAGCAGGTAAAGTTTTAGGGCGAGTACCCATTATCCATTTATTCATTTACTTTCCTAACGCTAACCTGATTGCTGCTTTGCGATCAACCTTACCTAATACACTCTTTGGCATCTCTTTAAAGATGTAAATTTCCTTAGGTGAGTTAATACCAGTTAACTTTTGTTGAGCATCGGCAAGAGAGATATTGGCGGTAACACCAAGACACAATCGCTCACCCCACTCTGCATCTGGTAAGCCAAAGGCGACCACCTCTTGTTCAGGAAAGTGCGAATTAAACAACCTTTCAATATTTACAAGTGAGATCTTCTCACCCCCAGAATTAATTACATCATCCATCCGGCCCAGTACTTTTAATTTTCCATCGATCAACTCACCGATATCACTTGTTTGAAACCAACCATCAGCTGTCAATGATTGCCACAGTGCTGGATTGTTTAGGTAATTACTTGCCATCATCGGCGCCTTTAACTTAATCAAACCGGTTGCGTCAATATCGACTTCAACCCCATCCAATGGTTTTTGGTTATAGACACAACCACCACACATCTCCGTCATGCCGTAGGTAGTTACCACCTTTACATGTTTATCAGCAGCAGCTTTTCTTAATGATTCAGTAATTGGCCCACCGCCAACTAAAACCGCCTCCGCTGCAGTTAGATGTTCAAGTAACTTTGGATCATTGTTCAGCGCTCGGTGTAGTTGAGTTGGAACAATTGAAATAAAATCAGCATCAACATACTCAGCAACATTTCGATTATCAATAACCTTTGTTCCCAGCGCAGTAGCGCGAGCGATCACATTTAAGCCAGCGATGTGATTAGTTGGAATAAGTAATGACCAGGAATCACCAGGGACGGCACCTAAGTATTTATGTGCTGCATTTGTTGATGCAATAAGTGCAGTGGTTGAAATTGCAACTGAGTTTGGTTGGCCAGTAGAGCCGGAAGTGTTAACAACTAAACAGGTATCGGCAGATAGATTTTTGTACTGCGTTGGGGTGGTGGAAAGTGCTGGCCCATCGCCAGTTATTGCATCTGCGATTTTTTCTTGAAGTTGTGGGATTGACCACTCAGGAGTGATCGAGATTAAATCCCGCTTTTCAGTTTCTTCCATAATCTGCGTAGGCTATCTCTTATATAAATCTCTAGCCCAACCCAGGAGTGTAATTTTGAGCAAGCCAATAAAGCGTGAGCCGGGTGATCGCACTATCCCTGACTGGAAGTTGGCCGCCGGCGGTGAAAAATTTACTGATGTGATTTATGAGGTTGCTGATGGCATGGCAAAAATTACAATTAATCGACCTGAGGTTAGAAATGCATTTCGACCACAAACCCTCTTTGAGTTAGCAGAGGCTTTTAATTTAGCTAGAGATAATGATCAAGTTGGCGTAATTATCTTTACCGGTTCCGGTACCGAAGCATTTTGTTCTGGTGGAGATATTAATGTTCGCGGTGATGATGGATATTTAGGCAGTGATGCACTTGGTAAAAAAGGTATTGGCCGATTAAATGTTTTAGATTTACAGGTTCAAATTCGCAGAACACCAAAACCAGTAGTAGCGATGGTTGCTGGGTGGGCTATCGGTGGCGGCCATGTATTACATGTTGTTTGTGATTTAACTATTGCAGCAGAGAATGCAAAGTTTGGGCAGACCGGACCAATGGTTGGATCCTTTGATGGCGGATATGGTGCAGGCTTATTGGCAGCACATGTTGGACAGAAGAAGGCACGTGAAATTTGGTTTTTATGTCGTCAATATGATGCAGCCGAAGCGTTAGATATGGGATTGGTAAATACCGTTGTTCCAGTTGCTGAACTAGAAGCAGAGACAGTTTCTTGGGCCAGAGAGATGTTGCGTCATTCTCCAATGGCGCTTCGATTATTAAAAGCTGGACTTAATGCAGCAGATGATGGATTAGCTGGCGTACAACAATTAGCCGGAGATGCCACACTCCTTTTCTATTTAACAGAAGAAGGTCAGGAAGGTCGCAACGCTTACCAAGAAAAGCGCGAGCCTAATTTTAATAAATTCCCAAAACGACCTTAATTAAATGTTGCCAGAGTTGCTGGAGAGTATGCGTGTTATTGCGCTACCAACCAAAACAGATTTTCGTGGCGTCACAAGCAGAGAGATCGCCTTATTTAAAGGCGCAACTGGTTGGGCTGAGTTCTCACCATTTTTAGAGTACTCACCAGCGGAGTGTGTTCCTTGGTTGCAATCAATGATAGCTGCAGCAACACAAGCTCCACCCAAGATGTACCAGGAAAAGATTAAAGTCAATGGAACTATTCCAGAGTTAAATAATGCAGCAGAAATTGAAGAGATTGTTAAATTATTTCCCGGCGTATCAACCTTTAAAGTAAAGGTTGGTGCAGATCTTGTCGCAGATATCGCTCGTCTTAAAGTTATTCGCAGGTTGGCACCCGAAGCTAAATTAAGGATTGATGTAAATGGCACTTGGTCGGTAGCCACTGCAGTAGAGAATTTAACTGCAATTTATGATCAGGTTGGCTCACTTGAGTATGTTGAGCAGCCATGTGCCACGATAGATGAGTTGTATAAGTTAAAAGAGATGATCAAGTTTCCACTTTTGATCGCTGGCGATGAGATTATTCGCAAAGCATATGATCCATTCGCCGTAAATTTGCAAGGAGCGGTTGATATTTTAGTTTTAAAGGTGGCGCCACTTGGCGGAATTGAACGAGCTCATCAAATTGCAGAGCATTTCCAATTACCTATCGTGATTTCTAGTGCATTAGAAAGTGCGGTTGGAATCTCATATGGTTTAAAACTTGCTGCCTCATTTCAGGATTTAACCTTTGATTGTGGTCTTGGAACCGGCTCATTATTAAGCAAAGATGTTGCTAATCTGCCAATAATTGATGGTGCAATAACAGTAGTTGATGTTGAACCACAATTTGAAGATTTCGAAGTATCGCCAGAACGGCAACAATGGTGGAAGAATCGACTCCTACAAACAATCGAGAAAAGCAGATGATCTCCTCAACCAAATTAGCTCATTCAATTATCCGAGAGTTAATTGAGTGCGGCGTAAATCAATTTGTACTATCACCAGGTTCACGAAATGCCCCGCTTGCTATCGCATTACATGAAGCGGCAAGTAAAAATTTAATTGATCTGCATGTAAAAATTGATGAACGTGGCGCTGCCTTTTTCGCACTTGGTATGGCAAAAGCTGCCAACAATTATGTAGCGGTTATTTGTACTAGCGGAACGGCGGCAGCTAATTTTCAGCCAGCAGCCCTTGAGGCCTTTCATTCGCAATCTAAATTGATCATCATTACCGCTGATCGACCAGCGAGATTACGTAAGACGGGTGCCAATCAAACCACCGATCAAGTTGGTATTTACCAATCAATTTCAACCCATGATTTTGCAACAAGTATTGCAATTCGACCATTTCTAACAAATGGACCAATTCACTTAAATCCTCAATTTGATGAGCCACTACTTTCAGCTGAGAGCGCGAATTGGCTGGATGGATTACAGATAAACGCCATCGTCGATCAGGTTCAGCACGGTTCAAAATTAAATTTAACTGATGGTGTCTTGATTATTGGGCATGATCGTGGTGGCTTCTCTGTTGCCCAAGTTATGAGCTTTGCCCAAAAACTGAATTGGCCAATAATCGCTGAAGATCCAATCTCCTTTCCAAATTCAGTTGTACATGCCAGCTTGTTTCTTACCGATGAGGAAATTCGAAGTAAATTGGCGCCAGATACGGCAATTGTGATCGGTCGAACCACATTATCTAGAAGTACTAATTCATTTGTAGCTACTGCGAAGAAAGTAATTGTGATTGATCCACGTTCGGCTTTAGTTGATACCGCTCGAACCGCCGATCAAATACTGACCGCACTTCCAATTGAAGTGACTAGCACAGGTGGCCAAAATTTAATTTGGGAGAGCGCAGCGACAGCTGCAGCAGCAGCATTAGAAGATATCCAATGGTCAGAACAACGAGTAATAACTGAGCTCATTGATTTAATCCCAGATGAATCAGCAATTTATATTGGTTCATCTAGGCCGGTCAGAGATATCGAGGCATTTGCTCATCCGCGCAGTGGCGTATCAGTATTTGCCAATCGTGGCTTAGCTGGAATTGATGGAAATATTTCAACTGTATTTGGAGTCGCCGAAAACTTTGAAACTACCTTTGCCATTCTTGGTGATCTCACCTACCTGCATGATATTTCCGCGTTAATCAATAAATCCACCAGAAATGTTCGCCTCTATGTAATTGATAACAATGGCGGCGGAATTTTCTCTACCTTATCGCAGGCAAATGTTGAAGGTTTTGAGCAATTATTTGGCACACCACATAATTTAGATCTAGTTAGAGTAACTCAAGGATTTGGCGTAGAAAGCAGTTTGGTTACAAATCTAGTTGAGCTTCATTCTGCAATTAGTAAGCCGATCAATGGATTAGATGTTGTAATTATCAAAACACCAGATCGTGCACAGAATGCAGTACTGCTAAAGGAGTTAACTTACAAAGTTTCTAAAGCGGTTCGCATCGGCATTAACTTAGCCTGACTTTCGGCAAACTCTTTCTCTGGATCTGAACCAGCAACAACACCACAACCAGCATAAATTTGAATCTTTAATTTATCCTGACTTATCTGACCACACCGAAGTGCAATCGCGATCTCACCATCACCATGAATATCAATCCAACCAACTGGTCCGGCGTAGCGCCCACGATTCATCTGCTCTAACTCAGTAATTAATTCATTAGCTTTCTTAGTTGGTGTGCCACAAACAGCTGCAGATGGGTGAAGCTCAGAGATCAAGGTAAAGATATCTGTTGGTTTTGCACTGTCATTTAAAACTCAAGTCACATCAGTGGCTAGATGCATAACATTTGAAAGGTGTAAGACGAATGGTGAATCTGGCACATTTGTTGAAGAACAAAATGGTGCAAGTGCATCGGCAACTGAACGCACTGCATACTCATGCTCTTCTAAATCTTTAGATGATTTTGCAAGGGATGCGGCAAGTGTTAAATCCCTATCTTCATCTCCAGTCTTCCGAATGGTTCCTGCCAAAACTCGAGAGGTGACCAATGATTTACTTAGGCGAACTAATAACTCAGGAGTTGCGCCAACTAAACCATCAACTAAAAACAACCAGGTTGAGGGGTACTCAATTTCTAATCGCTTTAATAATTGACGAGCATCAATTGCAGTAGTTGAGGTAGCGGTTAGATCTCGGGCCAATACCACTTTCTCGAGCTCACCAGCATTTATATACTTAATTGCTGCTGCCACTTGATTACGCCATTTATCCTCAGAGATCGAACCATCTGCCCATTTAATTTCACCACTAACAACTGAGTTTTTTAATTGGGATATTTCAGGTTGGGCGGTATCGCCAATCCAAGTGATCCAAGATTTACCATTTTTCTGACCAATCACAATTTGTGGAATTATCAATTTAGATGGTGCACTCTCATCAAATGCAAAGGAGGTAAAGAGAATTGGACCGGTTCCACCACCATGCACATTGTTTTTAATTGTGAAATTAGCAACCTCTTTATCCCACCAATTTCGAGCTAATGTAAATCGCTCTGGCCCAGTAATCTCTAACTCTTTATAAACTCCAAATCCAATTAAGCCATCACCACTTCTAATCCATGCAGTTGATAAATTTTCGGCAGTACTAATCGAGGAGAGCAGTGGATGCTCACCCAGCAATTCGGTGGTGATTAGTTGCGACATGTTTTTATGCTGCCCATCAAGTTTGGATTTGTCTGTAAAGCCTACTCCTTAGAGAATAAGCCCGTGGTCAGAGCCAATTTAAATAAAGATCCAGATGATGTCTCCAAGATGTTTGATGGTGTGGCTAATCGATATGATTTTTTAAATGATCTCCTAAGTCTTGGTCGAACCAAGGCATGGCGCAAGGTTGTGACAGCGATCATTGCACCTAAAGCTGGAATGAAGATTCTAGATATTGCTGCAGGAACCGGCTCATCAAGTGAACCCTTGGTGAAAAAGGGTGCGGATGTTATCGCGCTAGATTTTTCAGAGGGGATGTTAGCTGCCGGACGTAAACGTCATAGCGGCATTAAGTTTCAACATGGTGATGCTTTAAAATTACCATTTGAAGAAAATACCTTTGATGTTACAACTATTTCATTTGGTCTTCGCAATACCAATGACACGACGTTGGCATTGAAAGAGGCGCTGCGAGTTACAAAAGAGAGTGGCCGAATTGTTATTTGTGAATTCTCCCATCCAACAAATAAAATTTTCCGAGTTATTTACTTAAAGTATTTAATGCGTGCATTACCAGTGATTGCCAAGCGCATCTCTAAAAATCCGGCTGCATATATTTATTTGGCAGAGTCGATACAGGCCTGGCCTAACCAGAGCGCTCTGGCCCAAGTAATGAGACAGTCAGGCTGGGAATCGGTCAGTTGGCAGGATTTAACCTTTGGAATTGTCGCAGTTCACATTGGCTACAAAGGGCAAGTGGCATAAGCCCTCACTGGCTACGCCTAAGATTTGAGATATGAATCCATACGTTCCAATTCTTGCGATTGGCGCAATTGGCCTAGGTTTTGGACTCTTCTCAATAATTGCCGCAGCGGTGACTGGTCCGAAAAGATACAACCGAGCCAAAGCAGATGCTTATGAGTGTGGCATCGAACCATCACCACAAGCTACCGGCGGTGGCAGGTTTCCGGTTAAGTACTTTTTAACTGCGATGCTATTTATCATCTTTGATATTGAAATTGTCTTTTTATATCCATGGGCGGTTGCATTTGATCAATTAGGAATCTTTGGTTTAGTAGAGATGGCCTTATTTATTGGAACTGTTTTTGTGGCCTTTGCTTATGTTTGGCGCCGCGGCGGATTGGAGTGGGATTAAAAATGGGTTTAGAAGAGAAGTTACCAAGTGGGTTTTTACTAACCACAGTTGAAAAATTAGCTGGTTACATGCGAAAGAACTCATTATGGCCAGCAACCTTTGGTTTGGCTTGTTGCGCTATTGAGATGATGGCTGCTGGTGCTGGTCGCTATGACTTAGCTAGATTTGGAATGGAAGTTTTCCGCGCATCCCCTCGCCAAGCAGATCTAATGATCGTAGCGGGAAGAGTAAGCAACAAGATGGCGCCAGTTGTACGGCAGATTTATGATCAAATGGCTGGACCAAAATGGGTATTAGCGATGGGTGCATGTGCATCATCTGGTGGAATGTTTAACAATTATGCGATTGTGCAAGGTGTTGATCACATAGTTCCAGTTGATATTTATCTGCCGGGTTGCCCACCACGTCCTGAGATGTTGATGGATGCAATTTTGAAGTTACATGATCAAATTGGTGAGAGCAAGCTAGGACCAAATCGCGAAAAAATTATTAAAGAGGTTGAAGCAGCAGCGCTCGCTGCAACACCAACCCATCAATTAAAGGGTCTACTGGCATGAGTACCGATACCAATAATGGAATGTTTGGTGTAACTGGATCTGGCGATACCTCTGGATTTGGTGGCTTGGTTAAATCAGTTCAAAGTATTGGTTCAACCCAACGGCCATTTGGTGGTTACTTTGATCAGGTTGCAGATGAATTAGAGCGGGCCTTTCCAGCATTTAGTGATGCGATTGAAAAGGTAGTTGTTGATCGAGGCGAGTTAACTTTGTTTGTAAAACGTGAGCGATTATTTGAAGTAGCAAAAATTCTGCGCGACCAGCTTCGCTTTGAGATGTGTGTTTCGGTAAGTGGTGCTCACTATCCGACAGAGGTAGGCCGCGAACTACATGTTGTTATCGCCTTACTTTCAATTACAAATAATCAAAGAATTAGATTAGAGGTTTGTGTACCTGATTCAGATCCACATCTGCCTTCATTGGTAGAGGTATGGGCTGGCACAAATTGGCACGAGCGCGAAACTTATGACATGTTTGGAATTATTTTTGATAACCACCCAGGATTAACTCGCATCTTGATGCCAGATGATTGGGATGGATTCCCACAACGAAAAGATTATCCACTTGGTGGAATTCCAATTGAGTACAAAGGTGCAACTGTGCCAGCTCCTTCAGAGCGACGGAGTTATCAATGAGTACCTTCACCGATCCATACGCATCATCACGTGAAACCACAGAAGGTCGCGTCTATTCAGTTACTGGCGGCGATTGGGATTCAATGGTTACCGAGATTGGCGCAACTAAAGAGGAGCGCGTAGTTGTAAATATGGGACCACAACATCCATCTACTCATGGTGTGTTGCGATTAGTTCTTGAACTTGAGGGCGAAACTATTACCGAAACCCGTTGTGGAATTGGATATCTGCACACTGGAATTGAGAAAAATACTGAGTACCGATCATGGACACAAGGTGTCACCTTTGTAACTCGAATGGATTACCTCGCACCATTATTTAATGAGACTGCATATTGCTTAGGTGTAGAAAAGTTATTAGGAATTACCAATGACATAACGGAGCGAGCCACTGTAATTCGCGTAATGATGATGGAGTTCAACCGAATCTCATCTCACATGGTTGCACTTGGAACTGGCGCACTCGAGCTAGGTGCTCTTTCACCAATGATCTTCGCCTTCCGCGAACGCGAGAAAGTACTTGATGTATTTGAAATGGTCGCCGGGTTGCGTATGAATATGGCGTATGTCAGACCAGGTGGAGTCGCACAAGATCTACCAGCTGGAGCGCTAACAAAAATTAAAGAGACGGTCAAAGAGTTACGTAAAAACTTTAAGGATAATGAGAAGTTATTAGTTGGAAACTCAATCTGGATAAAGCGCACTCAAGGAATTGGCTACCTAGATCTAGCTGGTTGCACCACATTAGGAATTACTGGACCAGTTTTGCGTTCAACTGGTTTGCCATGGGATCTCCGTAAAGCACAGCCTTACTGCGGCTACGAGGATTACCAATTTGATATTCCAACAACTGATACCTGTGATGTGTATGGAAGATTTTTAATCAGAATGCAAGAGCTAGAGCAATCACTTCGAATCATCGAACAGTGTGTAACTAAGTTAGAGAAGTTAGAGGGTCAACCGGTAATGGTGGCGGATAAGAAGATTGCTTGGCCATCTCAGCTATCAATTGGTGGCGATGGTATGGGTAACTCGTTAAATCATATTCGTGAAATTATGGGTGAATCAATGGAGGCGTTAATTCATCACTTTAAATTGGTTACTGAAGGCTTCCGGGTTCCAGCTGGTCAGGTTTACACAACTGTTGAATCACCACGTGGCGAGCTAGGTGTTCACCTAATCTCCGATGGCGGCACACGTCCTTACCGTGTCCACTTCCGCGAACCATCATTTAATAATTTACAAGCAACAGCTGCAATGTGTGATGGTGGCCAGATCTCTGATGTGGTTGCAGCGGTAGCATCAATCGATCCAGTTATGGGTGGTGTTGATCGCTAATGAAATTTACAACTGAGCAAATCGCAATTATGGATGCAATCATTACCCGTTATCCGCGCAAGCGCTCT
>CAMCXX010000007.1 GCA_945883755.1 Bifidobacterium breve
ATAAAGCTCACACTTTTCTGGTTCAGTCCATTGGCAATCAGCTAACTTTCCTGGCATGCCACGTCCTTCTAGTAAACCTTTTCGATTTCGAGATAGGTCACGAGCTTTTCTAGCAGCAACTCGAGCCGCGGCGGCATCAATAGATTTTCGAACAATATCCTTACCCTCACTTGGATTTTGTTCAAACCAAGAGGTTAAGTGATCATTCATTGATTTTTGGGTAAATGATTTTGCTTCGGTATTTCCTAATTTTGTCTTGGTTTGTCCCTCAAATTGTGGCTCGCCGATTTTGATTGAAATAATTGCGGTTAAACCCTCACGCACATCATCACCAGTTAGGCGATCCTCTTTTTTGCGGATAAATCCCCACTCCTCGCCAAACTTATTAACGATCGAGGTAAGTGCGGTTCGGAAACCCTCTTCGTGACTGCCGCCCTCGTGGGTGTGAATGGTGTTAGCAAAACTATATACCGATTCGGAAAAGCCATCATTCCACTGCATAGCAATTTCAAGAGCAATCTTCTGTTTCTTATCCTCTTCAACAAAGGCGATGATATTTTTATGGGTCGCACCCTTTGATAAATTTAAATGTTTAACAAAATCAATAATTCCACCATCGTATTGATAACGGGTGTGCAATTGATTTCCTTTTTCATCAACATGGCCAGCACGATCATCGGTTAAAGTAATAATTAAACCCTTATTTAAAAATGCCATTTCGCGAAACCGGGTAGATAGGGTCTCGTAGGAAAAATCAGTGGTTTCAAAGATTTCTTTAGATGGCCAAAAGACAACAGTGGTGCCAGTTCCTTCAACCGTTGCACCTTTTTTAACTGGTGCGGTTGGAACTCCTAATTTATAACTTTGTGAGTATAAATTTCCATCGCGTTTAACCTCAACTGCAAGATCTGTTGACAATGCATTTACAACTGAGATGCCAACACCGTGCAAACCACCGGAAACACTGTAACCACCATCGCCAAATTTTCCGCCAGCGTGTAAAACTGTAAGTACAACTTCAAGTGCTGGTTTCTTTTCTACTGGATGGATATCAACTGGTATGCCGCGGCCATTATCAATTACCTTTACCGAACCATCTTTTTGTAAAATTACATTTATTTCTGTGCAGTAACCAGCTAATGCTTCATCAACTGAGTTATCTACAACCTCATAAACCAGGTGGTGAAGGCCGCGCTCTCCAGTTGAGCCGATGTACATGCCAGGGCGTTTACGAACTGCATCTAAACCTTCTAGAACGGTGATATTTGAGGCGTCATAACCTTGGCTTGGTGCTTTAGTCGCGGGTTGTTTTGTCGCCATAAATCACCTCGCTTAATCTCTTAGAATTAAACCTCGCCGCTTTTTAGCGGTACATGGGGTGAATCTTACTCGGATTGGGTACTTAGAATTGTTGAAAATCAACGCTCTGTGGCACAAATGCGCCTCTTTTAGCCAACTTTTGTGGGTGGATACAGGATTTATCTATCCGTAGGTATCTCTGGGGCCGCGGGCGCCCTTTATGGAGCGAAGCCCTTTCTTCCAACTTGGAGCTTGAGGTCCAATAAAGATCAGGGATTCAACAAGTGCGCCTGGAGCAGATGATGAGATGATTTTTAATAACTCATCTGACATCAACCGCATTTGTGTCGCCCATGCAGATGATGAGCTTTGAATTGTTAATCGACCATCATTTAATGAGATTGGTGTTGTGTGTTCTGCAATATCTGCGCCCACAATTGTTTTCCAATCACTAAATAAATTTCCTTCAGCAACCCCTTGATTCCAATTACGGTTTTGAATTACTTCAGATAAAACAAAGGCAAGTGATTGTGGGTCAGTTACTTTTTGGCGAACCTCAGTTTGTTGTTCAATTTTTTGTTTGCGAAACCCAGAGCGATAAAACTTATATATCTCTTTGGCCAAATCTCGTTTCATAATTTAATGACACCACCATTTTTTACTAAATACTTATCGCCAGTAAGTGATTTAGGAAGATCACTATCTACCGCAACTGTAATTATGGTCTGCTCGGCCGATTGTGCGATTACCGCCAAATGTTCTCGCCGCTCTTCATCTAATTCAGAGAAAACATCATCCAAAATTAAAATTGGTGCCAAACCATCCTTCTTTAAAAGTTTATAAGTGCTTAACTTTAACGCAAGTGCAATTGACCAAGACTCGCCATGGCTGGCGTAACCCTTAACTTGGTGATCACCTAACATTAAAAGTAGATCATCCCGATGTGGCCCACACAAGGTTAAACCTCTCTCAATTTCAGCACCTCGGTTGTTTATTAACTTCTCCATAATTTTATTTGAGTTTTCAGTTGGGTTGTCACTTGGGTTTTCAATACTTGATTTATAAATGATCTCAGCTGGTTTAGTTGATGATATCTCCTGATAAACCATATTAAATATTGGTTGAATCTCCTTTAAAACCGAGATCCGTAATGCAATAAGTTCGCCACCAAATTGTGCAACCTGTTTATCCCAAGGCGCAAGCGCATCATTATTAGCTCGAGTTTTTAAAAGTGAGTTGCGTTGTTTTACCGCTCGATCGTAATCTGAAATTACCGCAGCAATTCTGGGGGATCTAAGAGTTAACAATTGATCAATAAATCTGCGTCGCTCTGATGGATCTCCTCGAACAATATCTAAATCCTCTGGTGAAAAGTAAATGCTTTGTACAATTCCAAAGATCTCTTTTTGACTGCGTACTGGATTTTGATTTACTTTGGCGCGGTTAGCTTTATCTGAATTAATCTCAAGCTCGATTAAAACCTCTCGGTCTGGGTTTTTAACCTTTGCGCGAATATATGCAGAGCTGTTTCCTAGTTTTACTAACGGAGTATTTGATGAGACTCGGTGGGAGCTTAAAAAGGTGAGATAAAGGATGCTTTCGGCGATATTGGTCTTACCCTCGCCATTTTTGCCAACAAAGATAGATATCCCTGGATTTAAAGCTAGATCTAACTCGGAGTATGAGCGGTAATTGGTTAGCGCTAAATTTGTGATTAACACTCTGTTAGAGATTTATATTTATGAGGAGTAACGCATCGGCATTAACAAGTACTTGTAATTGTTAATTGGCGCGCTATTTGCTTCGGTTTGTCCAGTTAAGACAGCTGGTTTGTTAGCGCCAGTGAATGCGATGTGCACAAAGGCTGATTGAATTGCATTTAGACCATCAACTAAAAATTGTGGGTTGAAAGCGATATTTATATCCTCGCCTTTGTAATTAATATCTAACTGTTCAGTTGCTTGTGCCTCTTCGCCAGTTCCTGCCTCTAGTCGCAGTGAGTTACTAGAGAAGTTAAGTCGTAGTGGAACTGTTTTATCAGTTACTAAAGCAACCCGGCGAACTGAATCTAATAATGGCGCGACCTCAATAATTGCATCGGCGGTTGATTCACTTGGTAGTAAATGACGGAAAGGTGGGAAGGAGCCATCTAAAACTCGAGATGTCATAGATTTACCTTCGGTAATAAAACCAACTAATTTTTCATTTGATGTACTTGGTGAGAGCGCAAGTGTTACTTCGGCATTTCCTACTAAAGATTTTGCAGCATCAGCTAATGTGCGAGCGCGCAGTAGTGATGTCGTTTCAATTGTTGCGTCGGCAGCGTTCCAATTTAATTCTCTAACCGCAAGTCGATAGCGATCAGTTGCTGCTAATGTAATTTGGTTTTTATTTATTTCAACAAAGACGCCAGTTAGGGTTGGAAGTGAGTCATCTTTGCCAGCTGCAATAGCAACCTGGTTAATTGCAGTTGAAAATAAATCACTAGTTAATTTTCCAGTAGCTGCCGGTAATGTTGGAAGTGTTGGGTACTCAGCTAGTGGCAATGTTGGTAATGTAAATTTGGCGCTGCCCGCTGTTACTAATACTCGGGTGCCCTCTAATGTAAATGTGACCGGTTTTGCAGGAAGTGATCTTGCTATATCTGCTAACAATCTGCCAGGAACTAAAACCTTGCCTTTTTGATTTACATCTGCAGAAAACTTTGCTTTGGTAGATGTTTCTAGATCCGACCCAGACAAAATTACCTCTTGATCTACATCGATAACTATTCCCAACAACGCGGTTGTGATTGGACGGTTAGAGATGGATTTGGAAACCCAATTAACAGCATCGACTAATGGGTCACGTTCTACGATAAATTTCATCTCGTCCTCTTTTGCTAATCACTTCTTTTTAACGCTGTTTAATTCCTTGTAAAGTTTATGCCTCTTGCTTTTTTTCACACAGTTCTTTAATCCCCACCCTTTATCTCTATATATAGTGGTTAGTAGTAACCAGGCTATATAACTGTGGGAGGTAGGTAAAACCGCAGGTCACACGCAGTAAAGTTACCTACATCTACTGTGTATAAAGGGTGGAAAAGCTGTTTATTAAAGCTTTGCCACAACCTCTCAAAGCAGATTATCCACAGTTATCCACAACTTATCCCCAATCTGGGGGTTTTATCTGTGGTTAACTTTTTTATCTAGATTTCTATATTTAATTGGATTTAAAGCTATTTTTTAGATTGCTGCTTAATTCGGTTAGTTAGCTCGGTGACCTGGTTATAGATCGATCTGCGCTCAGCCATTAATTGACGGATCTTTCGATCAGCATGCATCACTGTTGTGTGATCACGCCCGCCAAAAGCTTGGCCAATTTTAGGAAGAGATAACTCTGTTAATTCGCGGCACAAGTACATAGCGATCTGGCGCGCATTTACTAAAACCCTAGAGCGAGAGGTTCCACAAAGATCCTCAACAGAGAGGCTGAAGTAGGAGGCGGTCTGCGCCATGATGGTTGGACCAGTTATCTCTGGCCCGCCCTCCTCTTGAATTAAATCCTTTAAAACAATCTCTGCCAAAGAGAGATCTACTAATTGTCGGTTTAACGAAGCAAAGGCGGTTACACGAATTAACGCACCCTCAAGCTCGCGGATATTTGTAGAGATCTTTGATGCAATGTATTCAAGCACATCATCAGGAGCATTTAATTTATCCTGCGCCGCTTTTTTACGAAGAATTGCAATTCGAGTTTCAAGCTCTGGTGGTTGAATATCGGTAATTAAACCCCATTCAAATCGGGAGCGCAGACGATCCTCCAGAGTAGTTAATTGTTTTGGCGGACGATCACTAGAGATAACAATCTGTTTGTTAGCGTTGTATAAAGTATTAAAGGTATGGAAGAACTCCTCTTGAGTACGCTCTTTATTTTCCAGGAATTGAATATCATCGACCAACAAAATATCTAGATCGCGGTAACGTTTTTGGAAAACCGAGGCCTTATCATCACGAATTGAGTTAATAAAGTCATTAGTGAACTCCTCAGATGAAACATAGCGAACCCGAGTTGAGCCATATAGCTCTTTTGCATAAGCACCAATCGCGTGCAGCAAGTGGGTCTTACCCAATCCGGAATCGCCATAGATAAATAGTGGGTTGTAAGCCTTTGCTGGCGCTTCAGCAACTGCAACAGCTGCGGCATGTGCAAAACGATTTGATGCACCGATAACAAATGTTTCAAAGATATAACGAGGGTTTAATTGAGAGGCCTCTGTACTTAATAATGAGGTGGAGTTTCGACCAGTTCCTGATTTAGGCTCTTGGTATTCAACACTCTCTTCAACTACCTCTTCAACAAGATCACTTCTAACCTCTGCTGTTACCGTAACTGCGATATTAATTTTCTCACCAAGCAGATTTGTTAACTCATCACTGATCAAGGCCCGCAAACGGGTCTCTAAAACATCCTTAGTAAAAAGATCTGGAGCTGACAAAAGTAGGTTTGATCCCTCTTCAGCACTTCCTGGAAGAAGTCCGAGTGGTTTAGTGCGGGTAAGAAATGCGCTGTATTGGGGGGTGGAGACGGATTCCACCACCTGATCCCACAGCATTTGCAGATCCACTTTGACCGCACTATCCATAACCACGACCTACATCCCGGCTAAAAGCCCTAAAATCATTATCCACATAGTTATCCACAGGCTGTGGTCTAAACCTGCCCTTTAAACTTCCAAAAGGCTCCAAAGATGGGGAAATCTGTGGATAGAGGGCGAAGGTAGGGGTAAAGTTCAAGAAAAGCAACTGGTTATCCACATTATTTTCCGTATACGGGGCTGGGGAAGAGGCTTTTTGGGCGGTTTGACCCTACTTGTCCCCAACCCCTACCCTTACGACCCTTAACCGCTGTGGCTCAAAAAGCTTGCACCCAGGCTGATGAGAATAAATACGAGAGCAATTACTAGGAGAGATTTATGAAGCGCACCTTTCAACCCAATGTACGCAAGCGTGCAAAGAAGCATGGATTCCGTGCCCGTATGGCCACCCGTGGTGGACGTGGAGTTTTATCAGCCCGTCGCGCCAAAGGCCGCGCAAAAATCTCCGCTTAATTAAAATCTAGTGTTACCAAAATCCAACCGCTTGCGGTCGGGTGCTGAGTTCACCCGAATTAGTAAAACTGGCCACCGCGCTTCATCTACCAATTTAGTTATTTACGCAGCGCTTGAAAGTAATACAACCCCAAAGATCGGTTTTATTGTTAACCGATCAGTTGGTGGTTCAGTGACCAGACATCTAGTAATTCGGAAATTACGCCATGATCTTGCCTTATATATAAATAAATTACCAAAAAACACAATGTTGGTAGTTCGAGTGTTAAAGGAACAAAAGGATTACCGAGCCGAGGTTGCCAGCTCTATTACAAAGATCATTTCAAAGCTAACCAAGGTAGATGTATGAAAAAACCTTTTCTATATTTGATATCCAGATACCAAAAATATATTTCAGCTAACCAACCACAAAAATGTAAGTACTACCCATCCTGTTCAAATTACACCTCCCTTGCAATTGAGGAGTTTGGTGCAAAGGGATTATTAATGGCAGTTTGGCGATTTGTTCGTTGCAACCCACTCTCTAACGGTGGGGTTGATTACCCATCAGAGAGATCACGGGCTAGATTAAAAGAGAGGTTATCCGCCTAATGGGATCGATTTTAAACCCCTTATATACAGCTGTTTCCTGGGTAATGATTACCTTCCATGATCTATTAAGTTTTACCAACAATCAAGATCTACAGTGGTCAGTTGGAATTATCGGCTTAGTTATTTTGATTCGAATTATCTTAATTCCACTCTTTGTAAAGCAGATTAAAAGTCAGCGCGCTTTAACCGCTCTGCAACCACAAATGAAGGCGATTCAAAAGAAGTACAAGGATGATCGACAGAAGCAATCAGAAGAGATGATGAAGCTTTACAAGGAGCATAAAACAAATCCTTTTGCCTCATGCTTTCCTATTCTGGCCCAAGCACCTATTTTCTTTGCTCTCTTCACAGTGTTAAATGGCATCAGCCAAGACAAACCACGTGGATTATTAAAGGGCGATTACTTAATATCGGCACAAGAGGCTAGCTTCTTTGGTGCCCCATTATCTGGCACATTTTTAGGATCATCAGATAGCACAACAAAGATAATCTCAGTTATTTTAATTATCTTTATGTCAGCAACTACCTTTACCACCCAGCGCCAATTGATGGTTAAGGGAATGCCAAAGATGGATTCATCAAATAACATGATGTTGCAACAGCAAAAAATTATGCTTTATTTATTCCCAGTAATATTTGCAGTAACCGGTGTTAACTTTCCAGTCGGAGTTTTAATTTACTGGTCAACTACAAATCTTTGGACTTGGGGTCAGCAATATTATGTAATTAAGCGAAACCCAACACCAGGCTCTCCTGCATATGAAGAGTTACAAAAGAAGAAGATCGAAAAGGGTGTAATTCCCAACCCAGATGATCCAACCACCAACTCTGAGGGTGGATCGGTTGCGGTAGAGGAGCCAAAAGGTCAGCGAAAACAACCAAAGAAGAAGAAAAAGAAGCGTTAAGTACAAATCAGTACAAAAACTATCAAAGCATTACAAATAGGAAATTGGAGATAAAATGAGCGAAAAGGTTGAAGAGAAGGTAGTTGAGAAGAAATCTCTACTCGCAAGACTTGAGGAGGAGGGGGATGTCGCAGCTGATTACCTTGAGGGGCTGCTAGATATCGCCGATCTTGACGGGGATATTGATATTGATGTTGAGAATGATCGTGCCGCTTTAGCTATCGCTGGTGGAAAGTTAAACCACCTAGTTGGTGCCCGCGGAGAGGTCTTGGATGCTCTTCAAGAGTTAACCCGCCTAGCTGTTCAAACCTCCCTAGGTGAGCGCAGCCGCTTAATGCTTGATATTGATGGCTTCCGCAGTGATAAAAAAGAGGAGCTAGCGAAGCTGGCAAAGGAGGTAGCCGAGGAGGTTAAATCCACCGGTGAATCTGTGAAGCTACGGCCAATGAACGCCTTTGAGCGAAAGGTTGTCCATGACACCATTCAAGAGATTGGGCTTACTAGCGAATCTGAGGGTGAAGATCCAGATCGCTGTGTTGTAGTTCTTCCAGCTTAAATTTAAGTTTCACGTGAAACCCACCCCAGAGCTTCTCGCCTACTTTAAAGGCCGAGAGGATCAGATCCAGCAATACGCCCAATTTTTGGCGGGGGCTGGAATTGAACGGGGGTTGATCGGCCCAAAAGAGGGGGATCGGATCTGGGAGCGCCATATCGCTAACTGCATCCCAATCACCACAATCATTCCACAAGGGGTACGGGTGGTTGATATTGGCTCTGGCGCTGGCCTGCCAGGTGTTGTGATCGCATTGGCCCGGCCAGATCTAAAGGTAAGCCTGGTCGAACCCCTGCAACGCAGGGTTGATTTTTTAAATGAGATTGTCGCCGAGCTTGGCTTAGATATTGAGGTAATAAGAGGTAGGGCGGAGCGAGTTAAAAAGCAGTTTGAGGTAGTTACCGCCAGGGCTGTCGCTCCACTCGAGAAGTTAATCAACATCTCCTGGCACATGATTCCCAAGACCGGCTCATTAATGGCGATGAAGGGGGAGTCGGCAGCGGATGAAATCCTGGCAACTACCCTCAAAAAAGGTTCAACCGCCCAATTACATGAGATTTCCCTCCCCAACCTACCGATTGCCAGGGTCATTCAAGTCAAAAAAGGTGCTTAACTTCCGCCCATGAGCACCGAAAATGTTTCACGGGAAACAGCGCCAGCAAAGCCGGTTATTGGTGTCCGCAGATTAAAGGAGCCGATGGTCGCTCCCCTAAAAACACGAATCTTTACCGTCGCCAACCAAAAGGGTGGGGTTGGAAAAACAACCACCGCGGTCAATCTAGCTGCCGCCTTGGCCATGGGTGGGTTAAAGGTTTTAGTTGTCGATCTAGATCCACAAGGAAATGCATCAACCGCCTTTGGTATTGATCGCGCAAACTCCGCCGGAATGTATGAGGTTTTAATTAATGATCTCGCAATGGAGCAGGTCGCGGTAAAGGTTTCTGGCTTTCCCCACCTAGAGGCTATCCCAGCAAATAGTGAGTTAGCGGGTGCTGAAATTTTATTGGTACCAGCGGTTGCTCGAGAGTTTAGATTAAAGAGTTCATTATTAAATTTCTTAGAAGCAAGACAATCTGCCGGCCAAAGATTTGATTATGTATTTATTGATTGCCCACCATCCCTTGGTTTATTAACAATTAATGCATTAGCTGCAGCGGATGAGGTCTTAGTTCCAATTCAATGTGAGTACTACTCACTAGAGGGTTTGTCATTACTACTTGAAACTTTAAATGAGGTACAAAAGCGATTAAATCCAAAGATCTCATTAACCACAATTGTTTTAACAATGTTTGATAGCAGAACCAGATTAGCTAGTGATGTTGCAGATAATGTTAAAAAACATTTTCCACGTGAGTTAATTGATACTCCAATACCAAGAGCGGTTCGAGTTTCAGAGGCGCCATCATATGGACAAACAGTAATGACATATGACGCGGCATCTCCTGGCGCAATTGCTTATTTAAGTGTTGCTCGAGAGATTGCAAATCGTGGCGGTGCACCAATTAATAATTTAAATCCAAAACTTACAAATGAGAGCGCATCATAAATGTCAACACGTAAAGGTGGCTTAGGTCGCGGCTTAGATGCATTAATTCCAAACTCAGTTATTCCAGCAGAAATTACTACTGCCAGTGGTGTAGTTGTCGCAGACCGTAATGAAGTAGATGTTAATTTAATCTCACCAAATCCAAAACAACCAAGAACGGTTTTTGATGAACAACAATTAAATGAGTTAGCCGCCTCAATTAAAGAGGTTGGTTTACTACAACCACCAGTTGTTAGATCTATTGGTAATGGCAAGTACCAATTAATTATGGGAGAGCGCAGATACCGCGCCGCAAAACTTGCCGGCTTAAAATCTATTCCGGTAATTATTCGGCAAACTCCAGATAATCAATTACTGCGTGAAGCCTTAGTTGAAAACATTCATCGCAGCCAATTAAATCCACTTGAAGAGGGTGCGGCATATCAACAATTACTAAATGATTTTGGTTATACCCATGATGAGTTAGCGGATCGATTAGGAAAATCTCGCCCTGCAATTACCAACACCATGAGATTGTTAAATCTGCCAGCATCGGTACAGCGCCGAGTAGCAGCTGGTGTATTAACAGCAGGACATGCTCGCGCACTCTTGTCATTAAGTGATGAAAAAGAGATTGAGGCGCTAGCAAACCGAATTGTTGCCGAAGGTTTAACTGTTCGGGCGGTCGAGGAGATTGTTGCTACCGGAGGCGCCAAAATCAAAGGTGGCACAGTAAAACGGGGCAAATTGTTAGCGCCAAGATTGAAGGAGATTGGCGATCAATTATCAGATGCCTTAGATACCCGAGTAAGTGTTGAGTTAGGTAAGAAAAAGGGAAAGATTGTGATTGAATTTGCAACAGTTGAGGATTTAGAGCGAATTACAAAACTTATTAATTAATTGAACGCTGTTCCATCTCATCTTTAATTACCCCACTCAAAGCTTTAATTCCCTCCTTTATTCGCTCAGGTGTTGGGTGGCAGTAAGAAAGTCGCAACGACCATGACCCAAAGCCATCGGCGTAAAAAGCGGTCCCTGGCACATATGCCACCTTGGCGACAATCGCCTTTGGTACCAATGCATTTGTATCAATCTCAGGTGGAAGTGTTACCCAAATATAAAAACCGCCCGCCGGTTTTGTCCAGGTAGCATTTTTTGGAAAGTACTTATCCAATGACTCAAGAGCAACATCACGGCGAACCTTATACAACTTAGCAAAGGAGGCGATCTGATCTCGCCATGGTTGATCAGCTAGGTAACTTGAGATTGCAAGTTGGGTAAAGTTTGATGGACATAAAATTGATGACTCAGATGCGATTACCAACTTCTCCTTCAATGATTGTGGAACTAACGCCCAGCCAACTCGAAAACCAGGCGCAATAGTTTTTGAGAATGAGCCTAAGTAAATTACATTCTCTGAATCCTCTGCCCGCATAGCATTTGGCGATGGTTTATCAAATCCCAATAAACCATAAGGATTATCCTCAACTACAAAGATTTTTTCCTCCCGACAGATATCTAAAATTTCAGTTCTGCGTTCAGCTGGCAGTAATACACCAGCTGGGTTTTGATAATTTGGAATTAAATATAAAAACTTAATTTTGCGACCAGCTGCGCGAGTGGCAGCAATCGCTTCGCGTAGTGCATCTGGGATTAAACCATGATCATCCATCGCAACATGAACTACCTTTGCTTCATATTGGCGAAAAGTGCCGAGTGCGCCAACATATGAGGGAGCTTCAACTAGAACTACATCATCTGGGTCAATAAAAATTCGAGAGATTAAATCAAGTGCTTGTTGTGAACCAGTTGTCACAATTACATCATCTGGATGAGCTCTAATTCCCTCTAGCGCCATCATCTCGCAAATCTGTTCACGCAATCTTGGATGGCCCTGACCACTGCCGTACTGCAGCGCTTCGGCACCATTATCTAAAATTAATTTCTGAACAACCGATGCCATCATCTCCATTGGTAATGCTGAAAGATTTGGCATACCACCAGCTAATGAAACGATCTCTGGCCGGGAGGCAACCGCAAATAATGAGCGGATCTCGCTGGGCTTCATATGAGCGGCGCGATGAGCAAAACGCTGGGTCAGATTCTCAGGTAACCCGGTTCTAACTCGTGCTGGCTCATTTTTCATAAACAAACTCTGCCACAGCAATGGCCAATACCGTTAATTAATTGCGCAATCCCGCACGACGCAAATCAGAGAGCCGCAAGGTTCCGGTCTTTGCATCATCCTCAGCTGATAAGTAAAGCCGTTGAATCGCTACCAAAATCGCTTCTACCAATGAATCACGAAATTGCGGGTCACTTAAACGTTTTGCATCCCCTGGATTTGAAAGATAACCAAGATCAATGCGAACTGCAGGAGCTTTTGTTAATCGCAAAATATCCCAACTTTTGCCATGGGTTCGACAATTTAACAAATCGGTACGAGCACAAATCTCTCGTTGAATTAAGGTCGCAAAACGCTCACCAACTACAGAGTGAACTCCTTGAATATCACGACCGTAGTAATAAGTTGCAACCCCATTAGCTTTTGTATTAACACTGCTATCTACCTTTAATGCGATAAATAAATCAGCGTTAACTGAGTTCGCTAACTCAATTCGTTGATTCTCAAGGGGTGAGTTTTTAGCACTGCGGGTTAAAAGAACGGTTACACCCAAAGCTAATAATCTTCCCTCTAATCGTTGAGCGATATCAAAGACTAACTCTGACTCGATAACCCCATTAGCAACCTCACCTTTAAACTCACCACCCCAACTTGGGTCAATCACAATAATTTTATTTGCTAAGGCTGGACTGCGAACTGCATGTTTTGTACTTTCACGAAGTGCGCTAGGTGCACCACCAGATACAGTTTTTACCAACCGCATTAAGGCGATCAAAGTGCCAGGACCACACTTACCATCAACTGCTACACCAACTGATTTTTGAAACTCCTTTACCGCTGACTCAGTTAGTAAGCCGTAAACACCATCAATCTTTCCGCAATTAAATCCCATCTCAACTAATCGAGATTGTAAATTACTTACATCATCACCATGCATCAACGCGGTTGAATTTAAAGCTAGTACTCGATCACCTAATTTATATCTAGCCTCTTCTAATGCACGAGCACTTACCTGATCAACAACACCGGTAACCTTTAAGCCACGCTCTTGCTGAAAAGCCTTAACCGCCTCTTCTACAACATTATCAAAATTATCAGTTGGCTTACTTAGAAAACCAAGGCGAATTAAAATGTTAACGAAAAGGGCGACCGCATCTCCGCGATCGCCCCGAGTTAAATCTTTGCTCATAAGTAATTCATCTTAGATAAGTAAAGCAAATTACTTAATAAAGCTCTCTAAATCCTTTAGTAACGCCGGCTTTGGCTTAGCGCCAACAATAGTTTTTACTACCTCACCATTTACAAAGACATTCATAGTTGGAATTGATGAGATGCCGTACTTCATCGCGATAGCTTGTTCCTCATCGGTATTTAATTTAACAATCTTGATTTTACTGCCATGTTCATTGGAGATCTCCTCCAGGATTGGACCGACTGCGCGGCAAGGTCCACACCACTCTGCCCAGAAATCAACCAGTACTGGGGTCGTACTCTTTAATACAACTGCATCAAAATCTGCGGTAGTTACCTTTGTGGTTGCCATTGCTTCTCCTTTAAATTTACTTGATATTTATCTAATGCCTAGATTCTACTTTTAATTCCCACTGATTGTTTGATTTATCAGTGGCCAGAAAGAAAACGCTCTGCATCCAAGGCGGCGGCACAGCCTGAGCCAGCCGCGGTAATTGCTTGGCGATAGGTGAAATCAACTAGATCACCGCAGGCAAAAACACCTGGCAGATTTGTACTGGTTGAACGACCAACCACATTTACATACCCTTCAGCATTTAAATCAACCTGACCAACAATTAACTCACTCCTTGGAAGATGTCCGATGGCGACAAATAAACCGGTGAAATCCTTAGTTGATTCCTCACCCGTTACCGTATTTTTTACCTTTAAACCAGCAACCTTGTTCTCACCTAGAACATCAATCACCTCATGATTCATCAACAGTTCAATCTTTGGATTAGCTTTTACTCGATCAATCATAATTTTCGAGGCGCGGAAGGTATCGCGGCGGTGAATTAAAACCACCTTGCTGGCAAACTTAGTTAAGAAGGTTGCTTCCTCCATTGCAGAGTCGCCACCGCCTACAACTGCAATTACTTGATCGCGGAAGAAAAATCCATCACAGGTTGCACACCATGAAACACCATGACCAGATAACCGCTTCTCATTTGGTAAACCAATCTCTTTATACGCCGAGCCCATCGCCAAAATAACCGCTTTAGCTTTTACCGTATTCCCAGAGCCATCAGTTACCTCTTTAATCTCACCAGTTAATTTCATCGACACAATATCATCGGTAATAATTTTGCAATCAAATCTTTCAACCTGCTTGCGCATCGACTCCATTAAATCAGGACCCATTACGCCAGTTGGAAAGCCAGGAAAATTTTCTACCTCGGTGGTATTCATTAAGGCGCCACCGGCGGTAACTGAGCCCTCGTAAATAATTGGTTTTAACTGGGCGCGTGCGGCATAGATTGCGGCGGTGTAGCCGGCTGGGCCACTGCCAACAATTACTACCTCATTAACATCACTCATTAGCCGATCCTACCTCACCGCTCTGGTCATTAAATTGATCGCACTTTTGATCTCTTTAACTTTAAATACAAAGCCTAAAATTAAATAAATTAAGGTACTAACTACTGAAACAATAATTAACTGAATTAAATTCCCGCCCGGTAGAGCGTCGCGAATTAAGAATAATGGCGCAATCGCAAAGGTAAAGATGGCGATTAATTTTAAGTAGTGAATGGCAATCGCTGGGATCGCTAGATTAATCTGATGCTTTTTTATTAGGTAGAAAGAGATGCCAAGACCGATAAAGTAATGAATGGTAAAGATAATTGCCATCGCAACCACAACCCATTTAGATTCAATATAAATAGCAGCGGCAACTGATAAGAGGACAGAGATTAGATTCATAATAAAGTTACCAATTACTTGCGCCTTAAGATTTTCAAAGGCGTTTAAACCCCGCAGAAGTATCAGATTTATACTTACTGGAATTAAACCAAGGGCGAAACCAGCCAGGGTGTAACCAAGGTAATTTGCATCATCGGCAGAGATACCAAAGTAAAGGGTGCGGGCAATTAATGGGCCAAAAAATAAAAAGAGTAATGAGGCTGGGACAATAAAGACACCAACCACCTTAATAGCATTCCTTAACTCACTCTTTATCTCTGGGATTTTCTGATCAATTACCAGGTTAGCTAATTTTGGTAGCAGTGCGGTCATTACCGATACGGTAATAATTGAGTGGGGCAGAATGAGAATCAGATAAGCGTTGCTATATGGGGTATAGCCAACACCAGTTCTTATGCCATTAGCTGCGCTTTCAACTGCAGCGCTAGTTGCAATAATAATTGTTACTAAATAAGACAATTGACTAATTAATGCATATAAGAAGGACCAACCTGCCAACTTGATTGAGTTAAATAATTGGGTATTTTTCAAATCAAATTTAAATGATAATCGGACACCACTGCGATAAACCACTGGAAATAAAATTGCTGCTTGGGCTAAGTAGCCAAATGATGTACCAGCACCAAGCCAGTAAATATCGGTAGTGGTGATATTTCCAATACTTAATTGATCACGGTTTAACAAATACCAACCAAATAAGGCGATCACAATTAGATTATTGATAACTGGCGCCCACATCATTGGGCCAAATCTGCCCTTCGCATTTGCGATCTGGCCCAGTAGAGCAAATAAGCCAAGGAAGAAAATTTGTGGTAGGCAGTAACGCATGAATAAAACAGTTACCTCAAACTCCGGTAAACCAGTAAATTTCGGAGCATAGATATTTACTATTTGTGGCGCCAACCAAATTCCAATTAAGGTTAAAGTAAGTAAAAACAAAACAGTTGTGGTAAATAATCTAGAGATAAATGCATGCCCACCATCACTATCGCGGAGTGAGCGAACAATTTGTGGCACAAAGACTGCGGTTAGCGCCCCACCAATTAATAGGTTATATAAAATATTGGGCATCGTATTTGCAACATTGTAGGTATCACCAAGTAGTGCAGTACCAAGTAATGCAACTAAAAGTAGATTTCTAATCAAGCCAGTAATACGTGAAACAATTGTGCCCGCCGCCATCAAGGTAGAGGCTTTTGCGATTGAGTTATTTTCCATCAACTAACCCCTTTTGCCCCTTGCGAAATCTTCGAACACTTTGAATTACCGCAGCTGCAAATAAAATTACCGCCGCACCTGATGTTATCCAGGTTGCGGTTGGACTAATTACCGATAACTTCAACGAGATATTGACTGGGAAACCAATTGGTTTATTCTCTAAATTACTTAATTGTGTGAGTAAGAGGGTCTCACCGGAAGCAATTACCTCAATCGGCAGCAGTACCTGAATTTTAGAGTTAGCTGGCACCTCAATTGCTTCGGTAGGGCGCACCAATACCTTGCTAGTTAAGGGCCGAGTGGTTAACCTCAATTTCACAGTTGAGTTGAAATCATTAATTACGGTAATCGGTAACTCTTGCTTACTTGATGTAACGGTGAATTTACCTTTGCTAACCCTTAATTTATTTCGAGTTTCATTAAATGCCAGTTGAAAATCATTGTAAAGTGGGGTTAAATCCTCCGATTCAATATCAGGATTTAATAATTGTGTGATTCTTAACTTTAATAAATCAAACTCCTTCTCTTCAACTAAGGTGCTCATCAAATCAAATTGTTTCAGCGCAAAGACAAATGTATTTTGAATTGGCTTGCTTATTTTTTGTTGTTCGGCAGATGATGAAACAGCGCCAACAGCAGCTGCACCCAAGTACTCCTCTAATTTAATCTTGCTGAGCGCTTGCAGGTATCCAACCTCAGCTGGGATTAATTTATCTATCCAGAATTTAGCTGGGTTGCCGTAGATCAAAGCTGCGATCGGCCGGGATTTACTGATTAGATAAAACTGATCAAGCCAAGCCGTGGCAACCTCTTGGCCAGTGGGTGTGCTGCCATCAATTACCCCATAACCATTACTCATCGCGGTTATCTCTTCAAGAGTTGCTGGATCAACCAACCAACTCTTACCAAAGTTACCTCTTGAAAAAACTAAATTACCTAACTCGCCTGCAGGAAGTAATTTCTGCGCCAACCGATCATCTATAAACTTTCCATCAAGCAGCCTGTGTGTGGGTTCAGTAATAATTATTGGGGTTGCGGCATTAGCAATATTGAAGGTAGAAAGTGGTGCTATAAAAAGTAAGGTTAAAACAAAAAATATTAACCGTCTCACGGCTTTAATTCACCAGATTTTGCAATTAATTTACGTTCATCTGGATATGCCAACTTACTTACGATCTCCTCGAGCGGAAACCACTGCACATCATCGACCTCGGTTACCTGTGGTGCTAACTTTCCACCAATCTCTTTAAATAAATAATGGTGAACTGTTTTATGAATACGCTTGCCACTGGCCATAAACCAAAAATCAATAACTCCTAATGAGCGGACAATCTCACTTTTAATTCCAGTCTCTTCTTCAACCTCGCGAATCGCAGCTTGCTCTGGCGACTCACCCACTTCAATATGTCCCTTTGGCAGCGACCACAGCAACCGCTCGTGGGATGCATCCTTTGGATCTAATCGACCAATTAACAATCCTTTAGCGCCACTTTTATCAATTACTAATCCACCCGCACTTACCTCATCAACACGTTTTGCATATCGAGAGCTGTTTTGGGCTTTCTTATTTGAATTACTCTTTTTGGCTGGCCTACCAGAACCAGTTTTTTGTCCGCTCTTGCGCACATCGGTTGAATCCTGTTTGCCACCCGCATTTTCTGCTGGGGTCATAACCTAAGGCTACCGCCCACCCCTCTGCTCTAACCTTAGGCACCATGAGCACTTCAGTGAATGCGGCAACCCAACTTGCCATCTCAACACTGATTGAGCGAGTACCTGAATCAACTCAGTTGGCGGCAGCTTTTAAAGCGGCGGGATTTAAGTTAGCGCTAGTTGGCGGGCCGGTTCGTGATGCAATTTTAGGTCGGTTGGGAAATGACTTAGATTTCACAACAAATGCTAAACCAGCTGAAAGTAAGAAAATTTTAACAAGTTGGGCAGATACGGTCTGGGAAATTGGCGCAGAGTTTGGAACCATCGCAGCTCGCAAAGGTGAGATTGAAGTTGAGGTAACAACATATCGCAGCGAAAGTTATGAGGTTGATTCCCGCAAACCCGATGTTCAATTTGGCGAGAACATCGAGGGGGATTTAAAACGTAGAGATTTCACAATTAATGCAATGGCTTTAGAGCTAACTACGCAAACACCAACCTTTATCGATTTATTTAATGGCATAACCGATCTACAAAACAAAATCATTAAAACTCCAGGCAAAGCCGAAGACTCATTTAGTGATGATCCACTGCGAATGATGCGAGCGGCACGATTTATGAGTCAATTAAACTTTACCGTTGATGAATCGGTAATTTCGGCGATTAAAAAAATGGCGGATCGATTAAGCATTATCTCAGCAGAACGAATCCGGGATGAGTTTGTCAAAACCTTAATGAGTCCGAACCCGCGAATCGGATTAACATTATTAGTAGAAACTGGGTTGGCAGATAAATTTTTGCCAGAGATTCCAAAGTTAAAGCTAGAGATAGATGAACACCACCACCACAAAGATGTCTATGAACACACCCTGACAGTGTTAGAGCAGGCGATCGCTCTGGAAGATAGATTGGATGGGCCAAACTTAACTTTACGGTTAGCAGCTTTAATGCATGACATCGGTAAACCAAAAACCAAGGAGTTAATTCCTGGCGGCGGGGTTTCATTTCATCACCACGAGGTTGTTGGCTCTCGTATGACAAAGGAGCGCCTGCGCACTCTGCGCTTTGATAATCAGGTAATAAAGGATGTAGCAAAGTTAGTTTTTCTACATCTGCGCTTTCATGGATATGGCAATGGTGAATGGACCGATTCAGCGGTTCGCAGATATGTACGAGATGCCGAAGATCTATTAACTCACCTACATCTTTTAACTCGGGCTGATTGCACAACTAGAAATAAAAAGAAGGCGGATTCACTAGCTCGCACCTATGATCAATTAGAGGAGCGAATTGTTCAATTAATGATGCAGGAGGAGTTAAATAAAATTCGCCCAGATATCGATGGTGATGAAATTATGAAGATTTTAGGAGTCAAACCATCACCGGTAGTTGGCGAGGCATATAACTACTTGCTAGAGCTGCGGCTTGAGCATGGCCCATTAGGAGTAGAAAAGGCGACCGAGGAGCTGCTTACTTGGTGGCGTGCGAGAAGTTAGGGCCACGCAAGATAACTGCAGCAGCAAATAGATAGGCGCTAGCAATAAGTATAGGTAACAAATTAGAGTCACCATTTTTTGGCAAAACAAGTGCAGCAATAATCGCTGAAGAAACAATTCCGGCATTTACCGCAACATCATAAAAAGCAAACACTCTTCCGCGGAATTCATCCTTAATCTTTGATTGCACAAGCGCATCATTTGTCACCTTAATTCCCTGACCACATAACCCAACAAAAAATGCACAAACAATCATCGATATCTCATTTATATCAATGGCAAAAATTAATAACCAGGGCAGACAAGAGAACATCAATATTCGCATCCATAAATGACGACCAAATTTAATTACGCCATACGGTGAAATAATTGCGCCAATTCCAATTCCAACACCTGCGATGGCAAGTGCGATACCAAAGCCGGCTAAACCAGCATCAGGATCATCACTAGGGTTAAAGAGATTTCGCTCTAATAACAACGCCATTAAAGTTAAAGCGGTAATTCCACCACGTTGGATGCCAATTGCAATGATTCCTCGAAGTGCATCTTTATGTTTACGCAAGATGTGAAAACCTTCCAACATCTCTTTAAATCCCCGGCTCTCATTTAAAATCTCATGTTCGTGTGGGCCAATCTCAAACTTGCCCAATCTAACTGTGGCAAGAGCGGCAAAGGTAAATCCAAGAGCGGCAATTAAAATAACAACCGCATCTGCCAGATCAGCATTATTTGATTGAGTAATAAAGTTTTTTACCGCAATTCCTAACCCGCCGCCAATTACAACAAAAATTGTGCCACCAGTTACAGCAAGTGCATTAGCTGCAATTAACTCCTCTTTTTTAACTAACAAAGGTAGGCCAGCTGAAAGTCCAGCTAAAATTAATCGATTGACACCAAAGGCGATAAGTACAAAAAAAGTTAGTAACAAGCCAGTTGCACCATTACTTACTAAGTACGCAATGATTAATAAATTAGTAGCACGAATTAAATTGCAATATCTAATAATTCGCTGCCGAGAGAATCTATCTAGGATAGTTCCAACGTAAGGACCTATTAGTGAGTACGGCAGTAACACAACTGCGAAGGCGACCGCCGCAGACATCGCATCTGGGGCTCGTTCCGGTGAGAATAAAACAAAGCTAGCAAGTGCTGATTGAAATAAGCCATCAGTTAACTGCCCGCTCCACCGAACGGTAAGGATTCGATTTAATCTCGACTCTTTACCAACCGGCCAAACTCCCATTCCACAAGCGTAGTTATTAAATACCTATTAATCTTGGATCTTATGTTTGCCACCTTTAAAACGATGCGATCCACCATCGACTACTCACTGAGCAAGCGCAGAACTTTAATCGCCCTGTTTCAAGGAGCAGCATCGGCAATGGATGCATGTGATGCCGATCCATATCTTCGTCGAGCTGCGAAATATCATGGCTTATTAACAAACCGTGCATGTCCTGTTTGCAAGAAGTTAAAGATTGTTGAACTTCGTTACGCCTTTGGGGATCAACTCGGCCAATACTCAGGACGAATTAAGAATGAATTAGAGTTGGCGCAGATGCAAAGTGAGTTTGGTGAGTTTCGCGTCTATGTTGTTGAGATTTGTACCAGCTGTCACTGGAACCATCTTGTCTCTTCATTCGTATTAGGTGATGGCAAGTACCGAAAGCCACCCCGCAAAGTTCGTACACTCGCCGATGATGATTAATAACCAGTAAAGTTAGGGTATGAATAAGCTGCGGGAGCGATTACCCAGAATTGCGGTTTTAATCACCGGCTTCGGTTTTGTCGCCGGCGTATTCATCTTTGTTTTTGCTTACTTCACCGTCTCAATTCCAGATCCAAATGCTTATGTAAACTCCCAATCAACAATTATTCAATACGCAGATGGCTCTGAGATCGGGCGAATTGGCTCTGAAAATCGAACCGTAGTAACTCTTGCACAAATTCCATTAACTGTTCGACAAGCGGTGATGGCGGCCGAGGATCGTAATTTTTATACAAATAAAGCTTTTAGCGTAACCGCATTAGCGCAAGCTGTACTTGATAATGTTATTTCGCTCGGTCAGGGCCGAGGCGGTTCAACTATCACTCAGCAGTATGCCAAGACCGCATTTTTAACACCAGAGCGGAGTATTGTTCGTAAAGTTAAAGAGTTAATTATTGCAATTAAGTTGGAGAATCAATTCTCTAAGGATCAAATCTTTGAAAATTACTTAAATACAATTTACTTTGGCCGCGGCTCTTACGGTGTGCAAACCGCATCTCAACTTTACTTTGGAACCACAGTTGATCAATTAAATGTCGCACAAGCTGCCGTTCTCGCCTCTATTTTACGAAGCCCAGGTTTATATGATCCCGGCTTTAAGGCGGAGAATCTACCTAGATTAGAAAATCGCTTCTCCTATGTTATTGATGGCATGGTTGACGAGAAGTGGTTAACCGAGGAACAAGCGAGCAAGGTTAAATTTCCATTTATTAATCCCCGAGTTACATCAGGTGCGCTATCTGGGCCAAAGGGTTATGTAATCTCTTGGGTAGAGCGTGAGTTAAACCGACTTGGCTTTACCGATGAACAATTATTAATTGGTGGCTACATAATTAAGACCACATTGGTAAAGGAGGCGCAAGAGGCTGCGGTTGCGGCGGTAAATCAAGAGGCACCAGTTAGGGTGCCAGAAAACTTACATATTGGCTTGGTTTCAATTAAGCCTGGCACTGGTGAAATCTTGGCGATGTATGGCGGTAAGGATTATTTAAAGTATCAATTTAATGCAGCAACTCAAGGCATCGCATCTGGCGGATCCTCTTTTAAACCATTTGCCTTAGTTGCAGCGCTAGAAGCGGGCATCCCATTAACTTCAGTATGGAATGGTGATTCACCAAAGGTTTACGATGATGGAATCGGTCGGCCATACGTTGTAAATAATTACGGTGGCAAAAATTTGGGCGATATCTCATTGCTGACTGCAACCGAAGAGTCAATAAATACAATTTATGTACCACTAGGAATTAAAGTTGGTGTAGATAAAGTAGTAGATGTTGCAAGACGTGCCGGAATTCCAGATTCAGTTGAGATGGTGGCATCGCCATCAGTAACACTTGGCTCATCGAGCCCACATGTAATTGATGTGGCTAATGCTTACGCCACCTTTGCAGCACAAGGTGTTTATGCCAAACCATTTATTATCAATGAGGTGCAAGGTCCAAATAAAGGAATTTTGTATCAGGGCAGAATTCAGGCACAAGAGGTATTTAATAAAGAGGTAATGGCAGATTTAACCTACGCTCTATATCGCACAACAGTTGCCGGAACTGGTGGAATTGTTGGCGCCCGACTTGCTCGACCATCAGCTGGTAAAACTGGAACCTCAAATGACAACGCCGCAGCTTGGTACTCCGGTTATACACCCGAGGTTGCTGCAAGTGTTGCCTTCTATCGCGATGATGCAACTCAAACATTAAATGGAATTGGTGGCCTTACCTCTGTAACTGGTGGCTCATTCCCAGCGCGTATTTGGGCGGCGTATGTAAAGGCGTATCTTGGCAGAGCGCCAATTCAACAATTCCCAGCGCCAACAAATATTGGCGGTACCGATCCAGTTGATTATATAAATGCAGTACCAACTATGGATCCAGCATTAATTCCACCATCACCAACACCAACGCCAAAACCAAAGAAGAAAAGTTAAGCCATAACTCTGAAAGGGAAGTTCGCCTTAATTTTAATTGGCTGCGCCTTAATTTCAATCACAAAATTTAATCACTGCCGAACCAATGATTTTCAATCTCCTGATAATTATGTGCACGCCTGTTACACCGATATTCCAGCATTGTTTGGCGAGCGAGGATTGATCGATAACACCTGGCCTTACCTATCAGCTGATAATTCAATGGAGTATCCACCAATTATTGGATTAGGAAATTGGCTGATCTCATTTGTTGTGCCGGCTGAAAACTCATATCGCTGGTTTTTTGATATAAATGTGCTGCTACTAATTGGTTGCTTTATCGCAATTAGTTTTTTACTCAGAAAGATGAGACCAGAGCACTCATATTTATTCCCACTAGCACCAGCAGTTATAGCCTCACTCTTTATTAATTGGGATCTTTGGGCGGTAATTACCTTACTTCTGGCAATCTACTACTTTGATAGTAAAAAATATGATGCCAGCGCAATTGCCCTTGCGATCTCAATCTCTACTAAGTTCTTTCCGATAGTTTTACTCTTACCGGTAGCAATTTTGTTTTGGCGAAACCATCAATTAAAACAATTAAGGTCATACCTATTTTTCGTATCTCTTTTCTGGTCGGCGATAAATTTACCGATCATTTTTACCTCATTTGATGGCTGGTGGCGCTTCTTTAGATTAAATCTTGATCGGGGCCCAGATTTTGGCTCGATCTGGTTTGCGTTAAATATCTTTGGCTTTAACCTATCCGGCTTAAATAATCTTTACAGCCTTATTTCAATTGTGGCATTTATTGGATTTGCGATCTGGTTAATTAAGTTAAATACAACTCCTAGTTTGGCCCAACTCTCATTTTTTCTAATTTTAATCTTTACTACCTTGGCGAAGGTTTACTCACCCCAATATGTTTTATGGTTAACCCCACTTGCAATTATTGCGATGCAGCAACGTAAACAAATCTCCGCATTTTGGATCTGGCAGATAACTGAAATGATTTATCACCTAGCGATCTGGCAGTACTTAGCGCTCGATCAAGGCGCAGAGTTTGGTCTGCCCGCCGGTGGTTACGCACTAGCGATCTTGATCCGAATAGGCGGGGTTAGCTGGTTTGCTTACAAATTAGCCTCAGAAATCCACAGATCTCACGCACCAATTTCTCGCTGACACCCGCTGCGGCTACCCTTATCCCAACACCTGCTTCGGAAATTCCGTAGCCGCTTTAGTCCAGAGGTGGTTTAAAAAATGCGTCGTTATGAACTCATGGTCATTCTTGATCCTGATTTAGAAGAGAAGACAGTTGCCCCAAGTCTTGAAACTTATCTAAAGATAATTAAAGATGGTGGCGGCAAGGTCGACAAGCTTGATATCTGGGGTAAGCGCCGGATGTCCTTTGAAATAAATAAAAAGGGCGAAGGTATTTACGCAGTTATTGATATGCACAGCGAGCCCGCACCAGTTAAAGAGTTGGATCGTCAACTTAATTTAAATGAGTCGGTTCTTCGCACCAAAGTTGTACGGCCAGAGTAAAAAAGAAATCCCGCGTAACTAATAAACAACAAGCATCCAAAGTAGATAGGGGAAAAGGAAATGGCAGCAGGAGATACCAACCTAACAATGATCGGTAATTTGGTTAACGATCCTGAACTTCGCTTCACTCCATCCGGAGCAGCAGTAGCAAAGTTCACCGTTGCATCAACACCGCGTTACTTAGATAAGAACACAAATGAGTGGAAGGATGGCGATAGCCTCTTTTTACAATGCCAGATCTGGCGCCAAGCAGCTGAAAATGTTGCTGAATCTCTAACTCGTGGAATGCGAGTAATTGTCTCTGGACGTTTAAAGCAACGTTCATATGAAACAAAAGAGGGAGAAAAGCGCACCGTATTTGAGGTAGAGGTTGATGAGGTTGGACCATCACTTCGCAATGCAACTGCAAAGGTTACAAAGACATCTCGACAAGCAGGTACCGGTTACACCGCACCAGCTGCCGAGACCGCATCAGCTGAGGATCCATGGTCAGCCGCACCCGTAGGTGGCGGTTGGTCTACGACTCCAAGTGATGATGCACCACCGTTTTAAACAAAACTAACCATCAACCATTCCTAACTTTTTAAAAAAGCTAGGGCCCTAAAAAAGGAGCACCACAGTGGGAGCAAGAAGTAATAAAACGCTTAGAGAAAAACCTAAGCAATCTAAGGCAGCAGCAGCTGCACTTAAGAAGTTTAAGAAGAAGCCATGTTCATTTTGTCGTGACAAGGTGAATTACATCGATTACAAAGATATTGCCACCCTTCGTAAGTACATCACCGATCGCGGCAAGATCCGCGCTCGCCGTATTACGGGTGCATGCACAGAACACCAACGAGCAATCGCCGCAGCGGTAAAAAATAGCCGCGAGATGGCACTGCTCCCTTACACCTCCACAGCTCGCTAAGGAAAGGGTTAAGTAAAATGAAATTAATTCTTACTCGCGAAGTATCAGGTCTTGGTAGTGCTGGCGATGTTGTAACTGTTAAAGATGGTTATGGCCGTAACTTTTTACTGCCTCGTGGCAATGCAATTGTTTGGACCAAGGGTGGCGAAGGCCAGATCGAAGGAATTAAGCGAGCACGCTCTGCTCGTGAGATCCGCGACCTTGATCATGCAAAAGAGATTAAAAATAAACTTGAATCAGCAAATATTGTTGTAAAGGTAAAGATCGGCGCAACCGGCAGCATGTTTGGTTCAGTAACTGATAAGGATTTAGTTGCTGCAATTAAATCATCAACTGGTGAGACTGTTGATCGACACAGTATCAAACTTACAAAGCACATCAAAAAGGTGGGTAAGTACACCATCCGCATCGCACTTGAATCTCAGGTAGTTGCAAATGTTCCAGTAAGTGTGGTCTCAGATAAGTAAAGCTTTAAAAGTTAAAGAGCCCTCGTTAATTCGGGGGCTCTTTCTTTTTTGGGGTGGTGAAAGCTCCCAAGGCTCATACACAGGTATTCACACAGCCATCCACAACTTATCCACCGATAATTGGCAGTACTGCACAGCCCACTTTCAAATACCCATTTTTTTGGTATCGCAGCGCTGGAATAAGGATTAAGTTTCGACCAGGTGAAGTAAGTGGCCTAAATAAGTTTTGATGAGTGTCAGTGGCGGATGGGAGGCTTTGTTTTATGAGTATCGCAGAGTTTCCAAATAACAACGGCCGGCGCAACAACAATCCCGCCGAGTTTGAACGCACTCCACCACAAGATGTAATCGCTGAACAATCTGTTCTTGGCGGAATGTTGTTATCTAAGGATGCAATCTCCGAGGTTGTCGAGATTTTACGGGAACGTGATTTTTACCGTCCCGCCCACGAATTAATTTACGATGCAATTATCGATCTCTACTCACGTGGTGAGCCAGCAGATCCAGTAACCGTCTCCGCCGAATTAACAAAGCGTGGTGATTTAACACGTGCTGGTGGTGCACCTTATCTACACACATTAATCTCATCAGTTCCAACAGCTGCAAATGCCAGCTACTACGCAAAGATAATTCGCGAACGCGCAATTATGCGCAGACTTGTCGAGGCTGGTACAAAGATTGTGCAACTTGGTTACACAGTCGAGGGCGAGGTTGATGATGCAGTTAACGCAGCACAGGCCGAGGTACATGCTGTAACTGAACGTCGTTCAGCAGAGGATTACATTCAATTATCTGAACTCTTGCCAGCAGCATTTGATGAGATTGAAAAGATCTCATCTGGCGTAATGGGCGAGGGTGTTAAGAGTGGATTTAAAGATTTAGATGCATTAACTCATGGCTTCCACCCTGGAAATATGATTGTGCTTGCAGCGCGCCCAGCGGTTGGTAAATCAACACTTGGATTAGATATTGCACGCTATGCATCAATCCATAAAGGTGATACCTCAGTTATCTTCTCACTGGAAATGTCACGCTCTGAGATTACGATGCGTATGTTGTCAGCTGAAGCCCGAGTTCCGCTAAACAATATTCGCGCTGGCTCTTTAACCGATGAGGAGTGGGCGCGTATGGCAAGGCGCATGGGCGAGATCTCCGAGGCGCCAATGTTTATTGATGACTCACCAAATCTCTCACTGATGGAGATCAGAGCAAAGGCTCGTCGATTAAAACAACGCCACAATCTAAAGTTAATCGTGATTGATTACCTACAACTTATGACCTCTGGCAAGCGGGTAGAGAACCGCCAGCAAGAGGTATCTGAGTTCTCCCGTCAATTAAAGTTGCTAGCAAAAGAGTTAAATGTGCCGGTTATTGCAATCTCACAGTTAAACCGTTCACCAGAGCAACGCTCCGATAAAAAACCAATGCTCTCTGATCTTCGTGAATCTGGCTCGATCGAGCAGGATGCAGATGTGGTTATATTGCTGCACCGCGATGATCTTTATGATCAACAAAATCGATCTGGCGAGGCTGATCTAATTGTTGCTAAACATCGAAATGGTCCAACACGAACAATCACCGTATCAGCCCAACTTCACTTTGCTCGCTTCACCGATATGGCACCTTCATACAGCTCACAAGAGAGCTATCCAAAGGAGAGTTAATTAAATCTCCTTTAATACCCCACTATTAACATCGTAAATCGCACCAACCACCTCTAACTCCTTTGGTAAATATGGAAAACTTTTAATTCTAGTTAGGTCAGAGCTCAGGGCAGCAAGTTGATCAGTTACAGTTCTAATCTCAATACTTCTGGTATCTAAACCGCTGCGCTCCTTGATCATGGCATGAATCTGCTCTTCACTACCACTAGCCATTTTGCAATCAGTGTGCGGCATAACCAATACCCTAGATACATTTAATAGATGGGTAGCTAAAACTAATGTTCGTAGAACATCCTCAGTTATCCGGGCACCAGCGTTACGTAAAATTTTCGCATCCCCAGGAGCCATCCCCACAATTCGAAGCGGATCAATCCGAGAATCCATACAGGTAACAATCGCTAAACCTTTACGTGCCTGCCCAGTTAAATCATGAGCTTTAAAATTTTTAACAAACTCTTTATTGGCGGAGAATAGATCGGCAAAACCACTCATCTATCTTGCTCCTGCCTTAGCTTTATCAGCGAGGTAGATTCCTACTAATACAACTGCGCAACCAAGTAATTGGATCGGTGTGAATGATTCACTAAGCAGCCACCAAGCGATGGCACCAGCAAATATTGGCTCAACCATGCCGATCACACTACTAGTTGAAGCTGAAAGGGAGCGGATAGCGGTAACTGTTAATAGGTATGGAATTACGGTTCCGATGGTGATAATCCATAAAATAATTGTCCAGCCAGGGGCTTCAATATTATTTAAACTTCCCCCCAACGAAAAGGTATCGGTTAAATAGTTGAAGGGAAAATTCCACCAAGGAAGTACAACCATCCAAAATGCCGCGGCGATTCCAATACCCCAGGTCATTAATGAGAGCGAGCTGCGGTTCTGGGTCAATTTCTCTGCATATAAAAAGTAGGTTGCTAGTGCGAAGGCATCGGCAAATGCAAAGATCACACCAAGCGGGTGAAGTGATGAGCCACTCCAGATCTCAGAGATTAATAACAAGCCGCCAAAGGCAAAGCCGATTCCCCACCACATCATCGGTGAAATATATTTTTTCCGGACAAATCTTAAGTAGAGAGCAATCCAAATAGGTGCGGTGAACTCGATGATTAACGCAATTGAAACATATAGATACTTAATTGCAAAGAAGTAGAAGGAGGTAACTGCGGCGACACCAATAATTCCAAATATCATCAGATCTTTAATCTCAGATCTTTTAACCGCTAATTGTTCTTTACCAAGTGCAAATGCGACGGTTAATAAAATTAAGGCGGCTCCGGTTGTGCGGATCTGGGTTAATCGAAAAGCATCCATATCAGCTTCGCGCAACACCTTCGCACCAACCCCGCCAAGGGCAAAACCCAATGCAGCGGAGATCATTAAAAATTCAGCGCGGTGTTTCACGCTGAGCAGATTACATTAACTTTGATGGTTGATTGTTAAGTTAGAAAGCAGCCTCTGAAATTTCCATAATCGCACCAGTTTCAGACTCAACTACCGCACGTTCTACTGCAATATGCGGCAGAACTGAGCGAACAAAGAATTTTGCTGATGCTACCTTGCCATCATAGAAATCTTTATCTCGACCTGGATTAGCTAATTTTGTTTGTGCAATATCAGCTTGTTGAATAAGTAACCAGGCAATAATTAATTCACCAGTTGCCATTAATAAACGAGATGTATTTAAGCCGACCTTATAGATCTGCTTTGGATCATCGACCGACTCCATTGCAATACCGATCATATGTGTGATCATGCCTTGCACATCCTCTAGCGCCTTGAGCAACATCTTTTTCTCATCCGGCATATTGCCGCCGCTGGATGCGTACTTAGCTATCTCTTTACCAAGCAAAGTAATTGATCTTCCACCATCTCTAACAATTTTGCGGAAGAAGAAATCCATTCCTTGAATAGCGGTTGTTCCTTCATACAAGGTATCGATCTTGGCATCACGTACATACTGCTCAAGTGGCCAATCCTCGGTAAAGCCAGCGCCACCAAATGTTTGTAGTGATTCAGTGCCAAGTAGTACCCAGGATTTTTCGCTGCCGTAACCCTTAACAATTGGCAGCAACAGATCATTTAATGCATGTAGATCCTGCAACTTATCCGCATCCAAACCCTCTGCCTCACCAAGTGCAAAGGCATCTTGGATGGTTGCGGTGTAAAGAACTAGTGCACGCATGCCCTCGGAGTAAGACTTTTGGACCATCAGCGAACGACGAACATCAGGGTGCTTAATGATTTCAACACGTGGCGAGGCTTTATCCTTTGCATTTATTAAATCTGGTCCTTGCACACGAGTCTTTGCATAACTTAAGGCTTGTTGGTATCCCGCACTTAGTGTTGCAATCGCCTTTGTACCAACCATCATGCGGGCGTACTCAATTACTTTAAACATCTGAGCAATGCCATCATGAACTTCACCGAGAAGATAACCAACAGCTGGTTCCTTCTCGCCTAAATTCATCTCACAGGTTGCTGAAACATTTAATCCCATCTTATTTTCAATTGATGTTACATACACACCATTTCGCTTGCCTAATTCTCCGGTATTAAAATCAAACATAAATTTTGGAACCATATAGAGATCTAATCCCTTGGTACCAAGCTTTCCACCTTCAGGTCGGGCAAGTACAAAGTGAATAATATTGTCGGTCAAATCTGAGTCACCAGATGTGATGTATCGCTTGGTACCAGTGATATGCCATGTGCCATCAGCTTGCTTAACCGCTTTGCTGCGACCAGCGCCAACATCTGAGCCAGCATCTGGTTCTGTTAACATCATGGTTGCGCCCCATTGCTTATCAACCATTAACTTTGCAATCTTCTTTTGTTCCTCTGTTCCGTAAACATAAGCAACATGGGCAAATGCAGTTCCAGATGCGTAAATATGAATTGAAGGGTTTGAACCCAAAACCATTTCAGCAATTGCCCATCTAATTGATGGTGGAATTGCAGTTCCGCCTAATTCAACCGGTGCATCAATTCGCCACCACTCATTATCCATAAAGGTTTTGTAAGATTTTTTAAATGATGCTGGAAGTTTCGCATCTCCAGTTGCGGGATTAAAATCAACACCTTCACGATCACCATCAACAAAGGATGCAGCTAAATCATTTTCAGCTAATCGCTTAACCTCTTCTAACATCCCCATCGCAGTCTCGCGATCTAAATCGGCGTAGATAGATTTACCAAGAATTGATTCGCGTCCAAAGAGATCAAAGAGGCAGAACTCAATGTCACGTAGATTAGATATGTAATGTCCCATGGGATAAGCATGCTACTGCCGAGTAACTTATGCAATACCAGCCAGTAGGTTTTGCTCCTCTTCATTTGATCGGCTGAGAGATAGGGTCGCCCCATGTTAATTAGCGATCGGGATATTAAAGCGGAGATCGCCGCTGGCCGGGTAAAGGTAGAGCCATTTACCGAGGCGATGGTTCAGCCCTCAAGTGTTGATGTTCGGTTAGATCGCTTTTTCCGAACCTTTGAAAATCACAAGTATGAGGTGATCGATCCATCAAAGGAGCAACCAGATTTAACCCGCGAGGTTGCTGTTGCCGCTAACGAGTTTTTTATCCTCCACCCAGGTGAGTTTGTTTTAGCAAGCACCTATGAAGTAATTACTTTGCCCGATGATATTGCTGGCAGATTAGAGGGAAAATCCTCCCTTGGCAGATTGGGATTGCTTACCCACTCAACCGCCGGTTTTATTGATCCAGGATTTTCTGGTCACATAACTTTAGAGCTTTCAAATGTAGCAAATCTGCCAGTTAAATTATTTCCAGGAATGAAGATCGGCCAACTCTGTTTAATTAGATTATCATCCCCTGCAGAGCATCCATATGGTTCAGCAATTTACGGCTCACGTTATCAAGGTCAACGTGGTCCAACACCATCAAAATCCTGGTTAAATTTTCACCAAAGTGAGATTAAGTAAAAGCTTTAATCTTGATTTAAAAAGTGCAATTTAAAGGTTGCACCCTCACCTAATTTAGATTGCACCGAAACATAACCACCATGTGCATTCATAACCGCATCCACAATAGAAAGTCCTAAACCACTTCCCTCACCACTATTTCTTGCACGTGATGGATCGGCGCGGAAAAATCTCTCAAAGATTCGCTCTTGATCACTTTCAGATAAACCAGGACCATTATCGCTAACAGAAATAATTGTTTCAGCGACGCCTTGTTCTAGTACCACCTTTATCTCTGAACCATTTGGCGTATGAGTACTTGCATTTGCTAATAAATTTGCAACCACCTGATGCACTCTTTGTGAATCACCCAAGATAAATACCTCGGCACTTGGCAGCGTAAGTTCAATCAAATGATTTGGACCAGCAGCTTGAGCAGATGCCACTACCTCAGTTAATAATGTATTTAAATCAACTGGCTCTTGACCCATCTCGCGGGATTGATCCAATCGGGCAAGTAGCAAAAGATCCTCAACCAGTGAGCTCATGCGAACCGACTCTTTTTCAATTCGACCAACTAGCTCCTTAGTTTTTTCCTCACCAACCACCGCACCCTGTCGATGTAATTCGGCAAAACCTCTAATTGCAGTTAATGGAGTACGAAGTTCATGGGAAGCATCGGCGACAAATCGGCGCAACTTATTCTCACTACTTACTCTGGCGGCAAAGGACTCTTCAATGCGCCCTAACATCGTATTTAATGAGGTTGTTAATCGACCAACCTCAGTATTAGGTCTAGCTGCCGGCAGACGTGCAGATAGATCACCACCTGCAATCGCTTCAGCTGTCTCTTCGACCCGCTCTAATGGTTTAAGTGAGATCGCAATAATCCAACGGGAAACTAAGCCAACTGCAAGCAAAGCAAGGAGACCTAGAATTAAAAAGAAAAATCCTAATCTTTGCAGGGTGCGATCAACCTCTGCTAATGAGTTTGCCACAACCACACTGCCTAAACCAGTTGGTAAAACTTGAATAACTGCACGCACATCTGGTTCGCCACCATCACCTTCAATGGTAAATGGTGCACTTCCTTTAGCTCGAACCTCTTTAACGCTCATTCCAAAAACTGCGATTTGTGCCTGTGATAAATCACCACCGATCCGGCCAACTAAATTGCCATCAACATCTAATAAAGATACTGAGGCTGATGTTGGTACGCCACGCAATGGTTGAAACTCAATAAATGGGGAGTTTTGATCTCGGGCGCCTTCAGCCTCAATACCAGCACGATCTAATCTAGTTAAAGAGCTGCCAGATATTTGAATTAACTCTTGATCTACTTGCGAGATTAAATATGAACGAAGCGCCGCATTTGCCGCAAAATCTGATGCACTAATTGCTAAAGCAGTTAAAACCATCGCCGCTAAAATAAGCCGGTTGCGCAAACTCCATAGTGATAAGGGCGTGCGCACCCGGCTTAGCGGTGACCTCATTAATTACTTACTTGCTGGCAGACGCAAGCGGTATCCCACACCTCGTACCGTGTGAATTAAAGCTGGATCGTAAATATCAACCTTCTTGCGAAGGTAAGAAACATATGTTTCTACAATTCCCATATCGCCACGGAAGTCATACTGCCATACATGATCCAAGATCTGTGCCTTGCTAACAACACGATCAGCGTTGATCATTAAGTAACGCAGTAACAAAAACTCGGTAGGAGAGAGGTCGATTAAATTGCCCGCACGTCGCACCTCATGAGTTGCCTCATCAAGTTCAAGATCGGCAAATCTAATTTTTTCCTCATCTGGCATAACCTCAGTTGCACCAGTACGGCGAAGTAGCGCGCGTAATCTGGCAACTAGCTCTTCAAGTGAGAAAGGCTTAGTTACATAATCATCGCCACCAATTGTTAAGCCAGCAATCTTGTCTTCAACTGAATCCTTTGCAGTTAAAAACAAAACACCAACATTGTGGCCCTGGCTGCGTAATTGGCGACAGACCTCAAAACCATTTTGGTCTGGCAACATGACATCAAGGATCAGTGCATGTGGTTTGAACTCCTCTGCAATTTGCAGTGCTTGTGCACCAGTTGCAGCTGTGCGAACATCAAAGCCAACAAACTTTAAGCTGGTGGCAATTAACTCGCTGATGCTATTTTCATCATCGACCACCAAAACTCTTTGAGTAGTCGCACTTGTATCTTGGTTGTTGCTAACGCGATCTTTTAGTGCCGTCATTTTTCATCACCTCGAAGGAGATGATTATCTACTAGACTGGGTGTTACCTGAGAATCGGCCTAAATTAACCTTGAGGTTTTACGCTCCGAAGCAACGCCTGCGCTACATCCAGCACCTCAACTGAGCTCTCGCGAGCAACCATGCCATCAGAGACCATTACTCGACAAAATGGGCAGCCAACCGCAACCTCCTCCGCACCAGTAGCAATCGCCTCATCAACTCGATTTAAATTAATTCTGGTGCCGATCTTCTCCTCCATCCACATTCGCCCGCCACCTGCGCCACAACAAAATGATCGCTCTTGATTACGTGGCATCTCAGTTATCTCAATGCCAGTTGATTCAAGTAATTCACGTGGTGGTTCATAAATCTGATTGTGACGACCTAGGTAACAAGGATCATGGTAAGTCAACTTCTTCTCTGATTTTGAAACTGGTTTTAATCTTCCCTCTTTTACCAATTGATTTAATAATTGAGTGTGGTGCACCATTTGTAAATCAAAGCCCTGTTGTTTGTAATCGCGGCCAATTGTTGTGAAGCAGTGCGGGCAGGTAACAACTACCTTTTTCACACCACGCGTACCAAAGGTTTCCTGCAAAGTTTCAATATTCTCGCGAGATAAAATTTGATATAAAAACTCATTACCGCTTCGACGCGCCGGATCTCCGGTGCATGTCTCACGCTTACCAAGAACACCAAATTTAACCCCAGACATATAAAGTAATTCAGCAACCGCCTTTGTTGTTTTCTTTGCCCGCTCCTCATATGCACCGGCACAACCGACCCAGAACAAGTACTCAACATCCTCTGGAATAACAGATTCAATTACCGTGATTGGGAAATCAACCTCTGCGATCCAAGCATCTCGATCGGTGCGGTTAGCACCCCATGGATTGCCCGCCTTCTCTAGATTTCGGAAGGTGTTACCTAGCTCAGTTGGAAACTCTGATTCAACTAAAACCTGAAAGCGGCGCATATTAACAATGTGATCAACATGTTCAATATCAACTGGACACTCTTCAACACATGCGCCACATGTTGTACATGACCAAAGCACATCAAGTGAGATTGCATTCTCATGTGCATTTCCAACAATCTTGGTTTCAATTGGTCCATCCGCTGGTAATTTTGCAAGTGCGTGATCGCGCATCGCCATAATTAATAACTTTGGCGATAGCGGTTTTTCAGTGTGCCAGGCTGGGCATTGCGATTGGCAACGACCGCACTCAGTACAAGTAGACATATCCAGCAGACCCTTCCAAGAGATATCTGCGGCAGTTCCAATACCAAATACATCCTCCTCTTTTGGATCTTCAAAGTTAATTGGTGCACCATGAGAGAGCATCTCTGGCAATGGACCGAGCGCATTTTCAGAGGTTGGATTTCGCTTAAAGTAAAGGTTAAAGAAGGCTAAGAAGCGGTGCCAAGCAATACCCATTGTTAAATTAAAGGCGATGACAATAAACCAAACCATCGATACTGCAATCTTGGCAAATGCAAAAACTTGAATTAGATTTTCAATTTGTTCAGTATTCATCGAGCTGAAGTAGGAAACCGCCGGATATGAAAGTGCGTAATGCCAATTCCAACTGGTTTTGCCAAGAAGAGCACCCTCTAAGCCGCGAAGAGCAATCACACAAAATACAATTGCCAAAATAGTTGCTTCAACATAGTAAGCCTTCTTATTGCCAGAGCCATAAAATCTTGATGCTCTAGCAGGCTTTTTAAATCTAGTAACCTGTCTAATACCAATTAAGGTAACAATTCCAACTCCAGTAAGCCATGCAATTAACTCAACAAAAAATTCATAACCAACAAAATGGCCAATTATTGGCAGGGCAAAAGTGGGATTAATCAACTGCCCATATGCGGTAATTAATGTGCCAAGAAGAGCGAAGAAGCCAACCATGACAAACCAATGTGCAACTCCAGTTGCGGTGAAGTTAAGCATCTTGGTATGAGTTAAAACCTCGCGCAACATATTTTTTGTGCGCTGACCTTTATTTAAAAATCTCGCAGGATCTGGTTGGCCCGCTGAGATCTTTTTAAATAATTGGAAGGATCTAAAGGCAAAGAGGCCAACTGCAACAATAGTTAAGAGGTAGGCGATGATTGCGAGCACAGGCCTAGGGTAGGTGAGCACAGTAGAAAAAGGGCTTAAGAGTTATCCACAGGCGTTATCCACCGTGTGGAGAGTTACATCGATGTAATTAAGACTGGTTAATTAATGCCAGCGGGTGGCGAGTGAGAAGCCAATACCCACAAAGCCAAAGCCAACCAACATATTCCAAGCACCAATTCCTGGGATTGGGTAGCTAGTTGAGCTGACATAGAAGATTACGATCCAGATTAAGCCAATTAGGAAGTTAGCCACCATTACCGGCGCTAGCCAGGATGGACTCTCGATAATCTCATTTTCAACAACCTCTACTACCTGCTCGGCAGCGCGTTGTTCAATAACCTTTTTACGTACTTTGGACTTCGGCATAGGGCAGAGATTACTACACAATATGCACCATGAACAGTCATCTTCCTGGCGACCGCCAAACCAAGATATTGGTGATCGATAACTACGACTCATTTGTATTTAACCTGGTGCAGTACCTGCAACAACTAGGTGCTAATTGCAATGTGGTTCGAAATGATTCGATCAAGGTAGAAGATGCACAAAATTATGATGGTGTTTTAATCTCACCTGGACCTGGCACACCTGAAGCGGCGGGCATCAGCGTTGAGATGGTGAAGTACTGCGCCGAACACAAGATTCCACTCTTTGGTGTTTGTTTAGGACATCAAGCTATTGCTGTTGCATATGGTGCAACTGTTTCCCGCGCTCCTGAGTTACTTCACGGCAAAACCTCAGTTGTTCAACACAACAATAAATCAGTTCTACACCAAATTCCTACACCATTTACTGCAACTAGATACCACTCACTCGCTGTTGAAAAAGCAACCCTGCCAGATCAATTAGAGGTAACTGGGCAAACCCAATCAGGAGTTGTCATGGCAATGCAACATAAATCGCTACCGATTTGTGGTGTGCAGTTTCATCCCGAATCAGTTTTAACTGAGCATGGTTATCAGATGGTTGGTAATTGGTTAGAGATCTGTGGCGATAAGGGAGCACGCGCTCGCAGCGAGGGATTATCCCCAGTTGTAATTAGATCTTAATTAATTTTTATTTACCGTAATAGTTACAGCGCTACCAATAATTCGAGTTGTACCAGCCTCTGGCGCCTGAGCAAGAACAACACCTAACTCCTGTGTTGCATCATATGCGTAGATCTCTCGCACCAAAAAGCCAGCTTGTACTAATAAGGTTTTTGCTTGAATTTCAGAGACACCAAGCAGTGAAGGAACTTGAACATTGCCACTTGCAATTTGTAGTACAACTCCACTTCCAGCCATGATGGTGGTACCTGCTGCCGGCACAACACTTAAAACAACACCAGGTGCTTGATCTGAATCCACTGGTTGAGTTTGTGCAACCAACAAACCAGCGGCAGTTAAAATACTTCTTGCCGCTTCAAGTGAGATTCCTACTAAACCAGTTGGCACCGTTGTATTTCCCGGTCCAGAGGAGATAGTTAAGGTAACACTGCTTCCCTTTTCTGCATTAGTAGTTGCTAGCGGCATTTGGGATGCCACTCGATCAATTGGGATTCTTGGATCTGGCGCAGTATTGATATTTACATTGAAATTACTTAATAAGGCACGAGCCTCACCTTCAGTTAAACCAACCACATTTGGCACTGTAAGTGGTGCACTGCCGCCACTGCTGAAAAATACTCCTGCACCAACCAAGACAACTCCAGCAACAATTGCACTTAATGTTGTAATTAATTTTCTTCTAGGAAAAACCTTTTGGATCTTGGTGGTTACCGGCTCGCCCTTAATTACTCGACGCAAATCAGCCAGCATGGCGCTGGCATCTTGATAACGATTATTTGGATCCTTACTTAATACGACCTCAAGCATTCGATCAATATCATTTGATAAACCAGGCATTACTTGTGAAGCTGGCGTAATTGGTGATGAAACATGTTGATATGCAATTGAAACTGGAGTATCTCCCGTAAATGGTGGCCGTCCCGTTAACAACTCATACATTAAACAACCAAGTGAGTAAAGATCACTTCGACCATCAGCCATCTCACCAGTTGCTTGTTCAGGGGATAAGTACTGCGCTGTACCAACTACATTCCAGGTATTTGTCATCGTGGCGCCGATATCATCAGTTGCACGAGCGATTCCAAAATCCATCACCTTGATATCACCGCTCTCGGTAATCATGATATTTCCTGGCTTAATATCACGGTGCACAATTCCCTCTTTATGTGAGTACTCAAGTGCCTGCAAAATACCTTCAACAATTTCCAGAGCTCTAGCTTGCGGAATCAAACCTTTTTGCAACAGCTGTCGCAAACTTTCACCAGTAATTAACTCCATCACAATGTATGGCGAATTACTTTCCTCACCTGAGTCATAAACTGAAACAATTCCAGAGTGGTTTAATCCACCAGCTGCTAGCGCCTCTTTTTTAAAGCGGGCAACAAATGAGGGATCCCGCGCTAAATCACGACGTAAAACTTTAATTGCTACCTTACGATTTAATCTGGTGTCATCACCAATAAAGACATCGGCCATACCGCCAGTACCGATCATCTCACCGAGTGCGTACCGCCCACCTAATAATTGGCTCATTTGGCAGCACCAAACTTAACAACCTGATTTGTATCGTTATCTTCAACAAGCCCTGCCCAAACAATTGTGATGTTATCTGGTGCACCCTTAGCCTTTGTTTCGCTAATTAGCTCAGCTAATAATTGATCCTCTTTTGTTGATTTAATTATTTTAGAGATCTCTAAATCAGATAAAACATTGGTTAGCCCATCACTGCAGATTAAAAACTTGTCATCTATCTTTACCTCATAACTCATTAACACTGGATCGATCCCACTATCTCCCATTAACGCCTGGGTTAACAGCGAACGCTGCGGATGATCAAATACCTCATCCGGTGTTAAGCGCCCCTGATCCAATAACTCCTGCATCACCGTGTGGTCATAACTTAATCTAGTTAATTTTTTATCTCGCCAGAGGTAACAACGAGAATCTCCAATATGCAGTAGATCGACCTGATTATTTGAAATCGCTAACGCGGTCAATGTTGTACCCATGCCAGATAGCTCTGGTCGCTCTTTACTAACCCGCAAAATTTCTGCATCTACCTCATATGAAAGATTTAAAAATAAATCCTCCCGAGAATCAATATCAATCGAAGTATCGGCAATTACTGGCAACAAAGCTTCTAAGGTATTGATTGCAATGGCAGATGCCACCTCACCACCAGCATGTCCGCCCATCCCATCGGCAACTGCAATTAAATTTTGCGAGATTAATGCAGAATCCTCATTTCCATCCCGCACCAAACCCAGATCACTTTGTGCAATGGCGTTAAACTGCAATCTCATAAGCCAATCTCACCACATCTTTATGAGTTTTAAGGAGCACCGATTTAGATGCAGATTTACGCTCACCGTGGTGCAAGTGCAGATTTTCCTGAAAGCACACTGGCCGCTTATGAAGCAGCCATCCTGCAAGGCGCCGATGGCTTTGAGTGCGATATCCGGCTGACCAAGGATGCTCAGATAATTTGCTTCCATGATTCAAATACCAAAGCGCTAACCGGTATTGATCTAGAGATTGCTGAAAGTGATTTTCAAACTCTAGAAAGTAAGTTAAAAGATAAGCAACCGGTTTTACTATTTTCGCTCTTGTTGGATCTAGCGATAAAGCATAAAAAGCATCTTGCGATTGAGACTAAACATCCAGTGCCAACTGGGGGTTTGATCGAAGATCTACTGCACCAACTTTTAAAATCAAGAGCGGATGAGATAAAGGCAAGTGGCATAAACATTTCAATCATGTCATTTTCTTGGCTTGCTACACAGCGAAACATTAAATCTGGCTTTGAGGCGGTTTATCTCTTCGCTGAAAAGTTAATGGTCAATTTAAATACCGCAGGTGTTGTGGGTCCATCGCTGCAAATCATTAGAAACAATAATGATTTCGTCGCACAGCAAAAGGGTAAGGGCCGACGAGTATTTGTCTGGACGGTAAATGATCCAGTAGATGTAATCATGTGTGCCAAATTAGGTGTTGATGTGATTATGAGCGATAACCCGGCGCAAGCACGAAAGGCACTGGGCTACTCTTAACCCATGTCAACTAAGTACGCCTACCTTGGTCCAGCCGGAACATTTACCGAAGCGGCGCTACTTCAAATTACAAATGCCGATGATCTGCTTATACCTTATGCAAATGTCACCGCTGCCTTAGATGCAGTAAGAAATGGCGAATGCGAAAAAGCACTGGTGCCAATTGAAAACTCAGTTGAAGGTGTAGTTGCACGTACTTTGGATGAGCTTGCGATGGGTAAGCCATTAGTAATTACTGCAGAAACCACCCTGCCAGTCACCTTCTCACTAATGACATCACCTGGCATGGATAAAAGTAAGATAAAAAGTATTGCCACGCATCCACACGCTGAATCACAATGCCGCACCTATATTGCAAAAAATTATCCGCATGCAGAAATTATTGAAACCCCATCTACCGCTGCCGCTGCACAAGGATTAGCTGCTGGAAAATATGATGCTGCGATCGCTGCACCGACCGCCGCTAAAAATTATCGCTTGCAGGTAATCGCTGAAAATATTGGCGAGAATCAAAATGCAATTACTCGATTTGTACTGGTGCAACCTCCTGGCGCCCAACCAAAGGCCACTGGATCTGATCGCACCTCAATGGCGGTATTTATCGGAATCGATCACGCAGGTGCGCTGCTTGAGATTCTTACCGAATTTGCCAAACACAATGTCAACCTTACTTTTATCCAAAGCCGCCCAACTGGACGTGAACTTGGTGATTACCACTTCATTATTGATACGCAGGGACATATTGATGATCCCGCTGTTCTCGCTGCAGTTAATGGCTTACGCAGTATTTGTGAAGATATTAGATTTCTAGGTTCCTACCCTCGTGCCAACTAGTAATAGATTAAAGATAGATCGGTAGGCTACTTACTTATGATTGATTTAAAAGCCTTACGTGAGAATCCAGATCTATTTCGCTCCTCGCAAAAGCTTCGTGGCGAAGATCCTTTATTAGTTGATCAATTAATTGCCGCTGATGATCTGCGACGTACCGCCATCACCGAATTTGAAACTTTACGCGCTCAACAAAATACTCTTTCAAAATCAGTTGGTGCAGCTAAAGGGGATGAGAAAGCAGCACTGCTAGAGAACTCAAAGAAGCTATCAGCTGATGTAAAGGCAGCAGATGCTAAGCGGGCACAAGCAGAAGAGGCGGCACACAAAATTGCTTTACAAATTGCAAATTTAATTGATCCTAATGCTCCCGTTGGTGGCGAAGCAGATTTTAAAGTTATTGAAGAGATTGGTAAGCCCCGTGATTTTAAAGCAGAGGGCTTTGCCGCTAAGGATCATGTTGAACTTGGAAAGATTTTGAAAGCAATTGATACTGAACGTGGTGCCAAGGTATCTGGCGCTCGTTTCTATTATTTAACTGGAGTAGGTGCACTACTTGAATTAGCTTTAGTTAATTACGCAATCGCATCTGCAGTTAAAGCCGGCTTTATCCCAATTATTCCACCAGTATTGGTAAAGCCACATGCGATGGAGGGCACCGGCTTTTTAGGCCAAGCAGCAGAGAATGTTTTTCATTTAGCCGAGGATGATTTTTATTTAGTTGGCACATCAGAGGTACCACTAGCTGCGTATCACATGGATGAAATTCTAGAAAACCTGCCAATTCGATACGCCGGTTACTCACCATGTTTTCGTCGTGAAGCTGGCACTTACGGAAAAGATACCCGTGGAATTATCCGTGTCCATCAATTTGAAAAGGTAGAGATGTTCTCATTCTGCAAACCAGAGGATGCGCAAGCAGAACATAAAAAGTTACTGCAATGGGAGAAGGATTTCTTTGATGCCATGGAGCTGCCATACCGAGTAATTGATGTAGCAAGTGGAGATCTTGGTGCCAGTGCGATTCGCAAATTTGATATCGAAGCATGGATTCCAACCCAGGATGCATACCGCGAGGTCACCAGCACCTCTAACTGCACCGAGTTTCAATCTCGCAGGTTAAATATTAGATACCGTGATGAGAGTGGTACAAAACCAGTTGCTACCTTAAATGGCACATTAGTTGCAGTTCCGCGCACCATTGTGGCGATCTTAGAAAATCATCAACAAAAAGATGGCAGTGTAAAAGTACCAAA
>CAMCXX010000008.1 GCA_945883755.1 Bifidobacterium breve
AATACTTTGTATCGATGATGATTAGAACTGTCTGCTTTATTGCCGCAGTAATCTTGCCTAGCCCGTGGCGCTGGGTTGCGCTATTTGGAGCAGTCACCTTGCCTTACATTGCAGTGATTGCAGCTAACGCCGGTAGAGAGACAATTAAAGGGCGCGCTGTTTACACCGGCAAATTCAAAGAGTTAAATTAACTCCCGTTGAATATCCTGCCTCTGGTATAGATCGAAATATCCACCACCTTTTTTAATTAGCTCTTCATGATTGCCTCGTTCAGAGATCTGACCTTTATCAATAACTAAGATTTGATCCGCATTAACGATTGTAGATAGACGATGTGCAATAACAATACTGGTGCGCCCAACTAAGGCGGTCTTCAACGCCTCTTGCACTAAAGACTCATTTTCAGAATCCAAATGTGCGGTAGCTTCATCCAAGATCACGATCGAAGGGCGTTTCAAAAGCAGACGTGCAATTGCTAGCCTTTGCTTTTCACCACCAGATAATCGGTGGCCTCTCTCGCCCACAACTGTTTCCAATTTATTTGGTAGCGATTGTATAAACTCCCAAATCTGCGCCGATTCACAAACATCTTTAATCTCAGACTCTGAAGCTTGCGGATTGGCATAAATCAAATTGTTTAGGATTGAATCATGAAACATATGAGAATCCTGGGTTACTACGCCAATATGAGCCCGTAAAGATTTAACTGTGTAATCACGAATATCGGTATCTGCAATCAAAATTGCACCACCCGTTACATCGTATAAACGCGGCAGTAAGGCGCTGATCGTTGTTTTTCCCGAACCTGAGGCACCGACTATTCCAGTAAATGAGCCAGCTTCAGCCCGAAAAGATAAATTCCTTAACACCTCTCCGCTATCGACCACTTCAGGTTTAGCAATTGCCTCAAGGGATGCCAGTGAGATCTCCGATGATTTTGGATAGGAGAATGAAACATTTTTGAATTCAATTGATGGGCTTTTCGTAACGAGAGCTTTTGCATTGGCGCGATCTTTTACCATTGGTTCAAGATCTAGCACCTCAAATACTCTTTCAAATGAAACCAAAGCGCTCATAACATCTACTCGTACATTGGATAATGCGGTCAGTGGTCCATACAACCGGGCCAGTAAGGCAGTTATTGCCAGTAAAGTTCCAACGGTAATTGATTTACTTATAGCAAGATGACCGCCCACTCCATAAGCTATTGCGGTTGCAACGGCAGCAATTGATGTGAGAGAAATAAAAAAGATTCGATTTAATAATGCTATCGATATACCAATATCTGCAACTCGCCTAGCTTTCCTGCCGAAGCTCTCCTTCTCTTGGTAAGTATCACCGTAAAGAGATACCAAAAGAGCGCCAGAGACATTAAATTTTTCAGTCATTGTTGATGACATTTCAGCGTTTAGATTAAATGATTGTCGGGTGTAATTCTGTAATCGACGCCCAACCCATTTAGTGGGGTATAGAAAGAGTGGAAGCAAACAAAGTGAGATCAAAGTTATCTGCCAACTCAGGGTGAACATTGCAATACTGACAAGTGTCAAAGTTAAGACATTACTAATCAAACCAGACAAGGTTGCCGTAAATGCCTGCTGAGCGCCTATAACATCTGAGTTTAATCTCGAGATTAATGCACCTGTTTGTGTGCGGGTAAAGAAGGAGATGGATTGTTTTTGAACATGCTCAAAGATTAATTTCCGAAGATCGTAAATTAGGCCCTCGCCAATTCGTGCTGAGAACAATCTACCGATCATATTAAAGATCGCATCAGCAATGGCGATAAGTGCGACTGCAAAAGCGAGCTTGGTTACTAAATCAGTATTGCCGAGAATAACTCCATCATCAATTAAACTGCGAAGTAAAAGTGGTGTGGCAATAATTAGAAAAGCATCAATTACTACAGTGATTAAGAATAAGGTCAATGCAACCTTGTAGGGTTTTGCGAATGAGAGAATTCGTTTAACAGTGCCAGCTTTGAGTTTTTGATCCTTAACCGATTGATCAGCAGTGAGTGAACGAAAGGACATCCAGGCGGTGTGCATTGACATGGATTAACCTAAAAGAGAGTTTTAAACAGTAAATCCGATCGAGCGAAGTTGCTCTCGACCATCATCTGTAATTTTGTTAGGACCCCATGGCGGCAGCCACACCCAGTTAATCTTTACATCTGATGTTAGATCAGCAAGTACCTGTCTCGTTTGATCTTCAATCACATCCTGTAGCGGACAAGCCGCTGATGTTAAGGTCATATCCAAAATCGCGATATTGTTATCATCAACTCGCATGTCGTATACCAAACCAAGATCAACAACATTGATACCTAATTCCGGGTCAATAACATCCTTCATCGCCTCGGTTACATCATCGATTGACGCGCTCATGTTTTAATCCTACGCCATTAATTGGGATGAGGCATCTTTATAAGCCATCCACCCCAATAATGCGCATTTGATTCTTGCTGGGAATTTTGAAACTCCAGCGAAAGCAACCGCATCATCTAGCAGCGCTTCATTACCTTGCGACTGTCCCTTGCTCTGCATCAGCTCAACAAACTCTGCAAGTATTTGATTAGCGTCTTCATAACTTTGATCCAGTAAAAGATCACTCATCATGGAGGCACTTGCCATAGAGATAGAGCAGCCGACACCATCCCAAGAGATAGCCTTGATTACCCCATCTGATATGGAAAGATTCAAAGTGACCTCATCACCACAACTTGGATTATTATGTTTAACCTGTATATCAAAACCAGATTGCAATCCTTTATGGTGTGGTTTTCGATAATGATCCAAGATAACCGCTTGGTATAAAGAATCTAACTCCATTAAATTTTAACCTTAAAATAAGCTTGAACCTCGGAGACTGAATCAAGTAATTTGATTACATCATCTGCGTTATTGTACAAATGAAAAGAGGCCCGAGTGGTTCCAACTAGATTTAATTTCCGCATCAACGGCCAGGCACAATGATGTCCAGTGCGGACTGCTATGCCATGTTGATCTAAGTACTGCCCCACATCATGAGGATGAACTCCATCAATGGTGAAGGAAACCACCCCGCCACGATCTTTAATTTCAACTGGTCCAATGATGTTAACTCCCTGAATCTGCGATAACCCATCTAACATCTGCTTTGTTAACGCAATCTCATGTTCGTGCAGATTCTTCATACCTACCTTATTTAAATAATCAACTGCAGCGGACAAACCAACCGCCTGTGCCATATTTGGAACACCTGCTTCAAATTTCTGCGGCAACTGGGCCCAAGTTGCCTCCGTCATTGTTACTGAATCAATCATCGAGCCGCCAAAGAGGAATGGTGACATCTCATTTAACAAAGTTTCGCGTCCCCAAAGGATGCCAACTCCAGTTGGACCAAGCATTTTGTGCCCAGAAAACATTATGAAATCAACATCTAACTCCTTTACATCAACTTTAAAATGAGGCACTGATTGACAAGCATCTAAAACAATTAATGCTCCTACCGCTCTTGCCGCCGCTGTGATCGGCTTTAAAGGGGTGATGCTGCCAAGAACATTTGATTGATGGGTAATAGCCACGATCTTTGTTTTTGCGTTAATTACATCTGACAATTTACTTAGATCTAAACGACCTTCTGGAGTAACTTCAAACCATCTTAATTTTGCGCCAGTACGTTTGGCTAGCTGTTGCCACGGAATTAAATTTGCGTGATGTTCCATCTCTGAAACAACGATTTCATCACCCGCCTTTATAGAGAATTTTGAGGATGAATCTGAATTGCCAAAAGAGTAGGCGATCGCATTGATCGATTCGGTAGCACTTTTGGTGAAGATAGTTTCGGCAGCCTTTGCACCAATAAAGGTAGCCACATTCTCCCTGGCTGATTCATAAGCGGCAGAAGCCTCCTCTGCCAATAAGTGTGCACCTCTGTGAACCGCTGCATTATGTTTACGGTAAAAGTCACCCTCAGCTGAAATTACCTGCTCTGGTTTTTGTGATGTGGCACCGCTATCTAAATAAACCAAAGGATTTCCACCACGAACAGTTCGTGAAAGGATTGGGAAATCCTTTTTATACTGAGATAGATCAACCATTAAAATTACGCAGTTGTATAAGCTGCGTAACCCTGTTCTTCTAATTTATTTGCTAACTCAGGTCCACCCGCTTCAACAATCTTTCCATTAGCAAAAACATGTACAAAATCAGGTTTGATGTAGCGCAAAATTCGGGTGTAGTGAGTAATCAACATGACACCAAGATCTGAATTTGCTTTTACTCTGTTAACCCCCTCGGAAACAATTCGAAGGGCGTCGACATCTAATCCGGAGTCGGTTTCATCTAAAATTGCAATCTTTGGACGCAATAACTCCATCTGAAGGATCTCATGACGTTTCTTTTCACCACCAGAGAAACCCTCATTAACATTTCGCTCAGAGAAAGCGGTGTCCATATTTAACGCAGCCATCGCCTCTTTAACCTCACCAACCCAGGTTCGTACCTTTGGCGCTTCGCCTCTAATGGCTGTTACCGCAGTTCGCAAGAAATTAGAGACTGATACTCCTGGCACTTCTACCGGATACTGCATAGCCAGGAACAAACCCGCCTTAGCTCGTTCATCAACTGACATCTCCAATAGATCCTTACCATCTAAAGTTACTGAGCCACCCGTAATTGTGTATTTGGGATGACCCGCAATCGAATAAGCCAGAGTTGATTTACCAGAACCATTAGGGCCCATAATTGCATGGGTTTCACCAGATTTAACTGTTAGATCAACTCCTCTTAAAATCTCTTTGCTACCTGCATCGGTTTCTACACTTACCTGCAGATTCTTTACGATTAACTCACTCATCATTGATCTCCCTTTACTCAGTTACAACTACTTGATTGCCATTACGTTTTACATTGAACTTTTGCAGTGATTGTGTAGCAGGCGGTGTTAGCGCCTCACCAGTTCTTAAATCAAACTCGGCACCATGCAGCCAACATTCAATCTTAAAACCTGAAATCTCTCCTTCGGATAAAGATGCTTCTGAGTGTGAACAGGTATCTGCAACGGCAAAAACCTCTTCGCCAATCCGAGCAACACATACAGATATACCATTTACCTCAACACTGACTGGCTTGCCATCAACTAATGAATCAAATGCAATCTCACTCACTAGACACCCACCTTTGATAACTCATTATCAATACGATCCATAATCCGCTCTTCTATCGTTTCATTACTTAATTTGCTAATGATCTCCGCAAAAAAACCACGGATAACTAGACGACGCGCCAGCTCAGATGGAATACCCCGCGATTGCAGATAAAACAATTGCTCATCATCAAATCGTCCAGTTGTACTGGCGTGTCCTGCGCCGACAATTTCACCAGTTTCAATCTCTAGATTTGGTACTGAGTCAGCACGTGCGCCATCTGTTAATAAAAGGTTTCTATTTAACTCGTAGGTATCGGTGCCATCTGCACCTTTATGGATAAAAACATCACCTATCCAAACTGTGTGTGCATCCTTGCCAGATAAGGCGCCTTTATAGTTGACACGAGATTTAGCGTTAGCGATTTTGTGGTCAACATGGATTCGGTGCTCTAGATGTTGTCCAGCTGTTGCAAAGTACAAACCAAATAGATTTGCATTCGCGCCCTCGCCCGTGAAATCAACTGTTGGGTTTAATCGAACAACTGATCCGCCAACGGTTATGACATATGAATTAAACTCACCATCTTTAGCGATTAGAGCGTGATGCTGTCCCAAATGAATTGCATCAGAACTCCACTCTTGCAACGTGACGAAATTAAGTTTTGCGCCAGCAGAGACAATTATTTCAATCTCCTCCCCTATTTGCGCATCCCCTGAGTTCTCAATTATCACTGTCGAAACACTGTTAACCCCCGCCTCAATAACTAATCTGGATACTTGAGGTTTACCAGTGCAGTATCGGCCCAAGATTATGGGTTCAGTTAATTCGGCATCTTTAGCTATTGTTAACAAGGAGGTGCGTGCGACCTCTTGACGAACTCGCTTGGTTATTAAATCATCGCTGTCATAACTAGGTGTTAAATCTGCACTATCAATCTCTTTGAAAACCACCTGTGAAGAGGCACCACTTTTAACAGTGAATGAGATCTCAGAGGTTGTAGATGTCTCGGGGATCTGCAATCCACCTAACCGTTTGAGCGGTGTAAACCGCCACGCCTCCTCACGGCCTGAAGGCGCTAAGTAATTTGTGGTGAGTGTGCTCATTAACCAACGGCACCTTCCATTTGCAACTCAATCAAACGGTTTAGCTCTAATGCATACTCCATTGGTAACTCTTTTGCGATTGGTTCAATAAAGCCACGAACAATCATCGCCATAGCTTCATCCTCAGTTAAACCACGTGACATGAGATAGAACAATTGATCATCGCTTACCTTTGAAACAGTTGCTTCATGTCCCATCGACACATCATCTTCACGAATATCCACATAAGGGTAGGTATCGGAGCGAGAAATTGTGTCTACTAAAAGCGCATCACACTTCACAGTGCTCTTTGAATGATGAGCTCCTTGCTCAACCTTTACCAAACCACGGTAAGAGGTTCGGCCACCGCCACGAGCAACAGATTTTGAGATGATAGTTGAAGAGGTATAAGGCGCTGCATGCACCATCTTCGCACCAGAATCTTGATGTTGTCCTTCGCCGGCAAAGGCAATTGACAAGGTTTCACCCTTTGAGTGCGGACCCATTAGTAACACTGCTGGATACTTCATCGTTACCTTTGAACCAATATTGCCATCAATCCACTCCATTGTTGCACCTTCTGCACAAGTAGCCCGCTTTGTCACCAAGTTGTAAACATTGTTTGACCAGTTTTGGATTGTTGTGTAACGAACACGTGCATTTTTCTTCACAATAATTTCCACTACAGCTGAGTGCAATGAATCAGATGAGTAAATTGGTGCGGTACATCCTTCTACATAGTGAATGTATGAGTCCTCATCTGCGATGATCAAGGTACGCTCAAATTGACCCATGTTCTCGGTATTGATGCGGAAGTATGCCTGCAACGGAATATCTACCTTTACACCCTTTGGCACATAGATAAATGAACCACCAGACCAAACTGAGGTGTTTAATGCGGCAAATTTATTATCGCCAACTGGAATAACGGTGCCAAAGTATTCGCGGAACAAATCCTCATGTTCGCGTAGTGCAGTATCGGTATCTAGAAATAAAACACCCTGCTTCTCCAAATCCTCGCGAATTGAGTGGTAAACAACCTCAGATTCATACTGAGCTGCGACACCTGAAACCAGGCGATTCTTTTCCGCTTCCGGAATTCCTAATCGATCATATGTATTTTTAATATCATCAGGTAGCTCTTCCCAAGTGGTTGCCTGCTTCTCTGTCGATCTTACAAAGTACTTGATTGTGTCGAAGAAAATACCGGATAAATCAGATCCCCAAGATGGCATAGGTTTTTTCTCAAACAAAGCTAAACCCTTAAGTCGCAGATCTAACATCCATTGAGGTTCACTCTTCTTTGCTGAGATATCCCGTACTACCTCTTCATTAAGACCACGTCGTGAGTTTGAACCAGCATCAGTCTTATCAGACCAGCCATACTCGTACTTTCCAATACCTTCAAGCTCTGGATGGGTTATCTGGCTCATGCGTTAGCTCTCTCTCGTTTGTTAGTTTTTATAGCTGGTGGAATATATGTAGTACATACGCCATCTCCATGAGCGATGGTCGCAAGGCGTTGCACATGAGTTCCCAGAATTCTGGAGAATGCAGCGGTTTCCTCCTCGCATAATTGCGGGAATTGGGAGGCCACATGAGCAATTGGACAATGATGTTGGCAGATCTCCTCGCCTTTGCCTTTCTTAGCTGTCGATGCTGCAAAACCTTCATCTGTTAATAACTTCGCTAATGATTTATTTTTTTCAGTTAAAGATTTATTTGAATCTTTTATCAAAGATGCTTTTCGTTCAATCTCACCTGCCCGTACTTGTGCGAACTCTTTTACTAAGTGGGCCCCACTCTTTGAACTCATAAACTTAAGTGCGGAAACAGCTAAATCATCATAAGAGTGTTCAAACTGCTCTCTGCCAAGATCACTCATAATAAATAATTTGGATGGTCGACCACGTCCTTTTGAAGAGAGAGTTGGGTATGGCTCACGCGCTATCAAAACACCTTCGGCAATTAAGGAATCTAAGTGGCGACGAATCCCAGCTGCAGTGATTTTCAGGCGCGCAGAGAGATCTGCCGCTGTGGCAGGACCATTCTCGAGAATCGCTCTGGCGACAAGGTCGCGGGTGCGGTCAGCCTCATTCTTTTTCACAACATAAGTGTTGCGTAAATAACCACTCTGCGCCACCCCAGTTGATAGAAGTTGGTGTGAGGTTGGCCAACTCATCTGGGTAAATCAGCCCCGCTTTGAGCCCTACCTAATAGGCTTAAAACATGATCCTTACGCGAAAATCAATAAAGGGTCGATTATTCACCTTGTTATTAATTTTGCAATCAGCCCTTGTGGTGACCGGTGGAGCTGTTCGACTGACCGGCTCCGGCCTTGGTTGTCCTACCTGGCCTGAGTGCACACCTGGCTCATACACCCCCGTTCCGAATCAGGCTGAAGGTCAACTGCATGCCTGGATTGAATTTGGAAATAGGTTGTTAACTTTCGCATTACTTCTGGTAGCCCTGATTGCAGTATTTATAGCTGTGAAAATTAGCAAGGATTTAACAAACCGAAGTGAGATTAGATCACTTGCCATTGGTCAAATCTTAGGAATTTTTGGACAAGGCATTCTGGGTGGAATTACAGTACTTACGCAGCTTCATCCCGCGACAGTGGCTCTGCATTTACTACTCTCAATGCTACTCATTTCAGGCGCTGCCTCCTTAAGATTTGCAATGGTTGGAATAGCAACGCAATCGGTTGATTCAAATACCTCTATCTTGTTGCGAGCTCAAGTAATTGTGACAGCAATTATTCTGATCATTGGTTCAATTGTTACCGGAAGCGGTCCACATGCCGGAGATGACGAGACAGTTCGCTTTGGATTTGATCCGCAAGCAGTTTCAGTACTTCATGCTGAGTTTGTCATAGTTCTATCTGTTATAACTTTGATTATGTGGCTGTTTAATCGAAAAAATAAGGGGTTAATTTACAAACGCAATAATATTTTACTGCTGGTAATTCTCTTTCAAGGCGGAATTGGTTATGTGCAATACTTCAACGGCTTACCTGAACTTTTAGTTGGTTTTCATCTTTTAGGATCAACCCTTACATGGATAGCGGTATGGAGCTTGTTTAAGACAGCGAATATAAAGTTACTAAAGGGGGTGCGATCATGATCCAATCTAGACCGGCCTGGAGCTCACTTGATGATGATGCAGTTCGGATTAGCCGAGCACTTGCCATGGATGCCGTACAGAAAGTTGGTAATGGACATCCAGGAACTGCAATGTCATTAGCGCCTGTTGCCTACACCTTATTTCAACGAGTTTTAAAGCATGATCCAATTAACCCAAACTGGATAGCGAGAGATAGATTTATTCTCTCTTGCGGCCACTCCTCCTTAACCCTATATATCCAATTATTTCTCTCTGGTTATGGTGTTGAGTTATCTGATTTACAAAATTTCAGAACCTTCAACGCAGCCACTCCAGGGCATCCTGAATATGGACATACTGTTGGTGTTGAAACAACCACTGGCCCTTTAGGCCAAGGTGTTGCAAATGCGGTTGGTATGGCGATGGCCGCCCGGTATGAAAAAGGGTTGTTGGATCCAGATAACAAAACAGATATTTTTGATCATAATATTTGGGTTATCTGTTCTGATGGTGATTTACAAGAGGGCGTTAGCGCAGAAGCCTCCTCCCTTGCCGGATTACAAGAGTTGGGCAATTTGAAGGTTATTTACGATGATAATCGAATCTCGATTGAGGGTGATACTCATGTCGCATTTAATGAAAATGTTTCTGATCGATATAGATCATATGGTTGGCATGTTATCGAAGTAGATACTCAATCAAATGGTGATGTTGATCGCGAGAAATTAGAAAGCGCTATGGATCAAGCTTTAACCGAAAAGATCAAACCTGTTTTAATTAGATTGCACTCTGTTATTGCTTGGCCAGCACCAAAAGCGCAAGGAACTGCCGAATCTCATGGATCAGCCTTGGGTGCGCAAGAGGTCGCTGCAACAAAGCGAGTTCTTGGTTTAAATCCAGATGAAAGCTTTGCTGTATCTGAAGCAATAATTGAACACACGCGAAAGGTAAAGGTTCGCGGAGCAGGCGCATACCACGCATGGGATGCAAAGTTTAAACAATGGCAAATTGATAATCCAATTCAAAATGCATTACTGGAACGAATCAGCAAAAAGAAATTACCAAAGGATTGGGCTGCGACTTTTCCGCAGTTCAGTACTGAAAAGGATATTGCCACTAGAGCAGCATCAGGATTGGTAATACAAGAGATTGCCAAAGCGCTTCCTGAATTTTGGGGAGGTTCTGCTGATCTAGCAGGTAGCAATAACACAACTATTGCAGGTGGTGGTTCCTTCCTGCCAGCCACTAGTTCAATGAAGGATGCAAATCCTTACGGTCGAGTAATCCACTTTGGTATCCGTGAACATGCCATGGGTGCAATTCTAAACGGCATTGCTTTACATGGAATGGCTAAACCTTACGCCGGCACATTTTTAGTCTTCAGTGATTACATGCGTGGTGCAGTTAGATTGTCAGCATTAATGAAGTTACCAGTTACCTATGTTTGGAGTCATGACTCAATTGGTTTAGGTGAGGATGGGCCAACTCATCAACCAGTTGAACACTTAGCTGCGCTACGTGCAATTCCAGGTCTATCAATTGTTCGGCCTGCAGATGCAAATGAGGTAAGCATTGCTTGGCGTGAAATCATAACCAGAGCCCTGCCAGTTGGTTTAGCTCTGTCAAGACAAAACCTTCCTGTAGTGGATCGAAAAAAATACAATTCTGCCGAAGGTGTTGCAAAAGGAGCGTATGTTCTCTTTGATACTTCTCCAGAGTTCTCCGTAATTTTAATTGCAACTGGCTCTGAGGTTTACCTGGCCCTACAAGCCCAAGATCAGTTGTTAAGTTCTGGAGTTAACTCAAGAGTTGTTAGTGCGCCGTGTCTTGAGTGGTTTACTGAACAAAGCCCCGATTATCAAGAGTCAGTACTGCCTAAAACAGTTAAAGCCCGAGTAAGCATTGAGGCAGGAGTAGCAATGCCTTGGTACAAAATAATTGGAGATGCTGGCGTCGCGGTTGCCCTTGAACATTTCGGTGCCTCCGCCGATGCTAAACGCTTATTCAGAGAGTATGGCTTTACTCCCGAAAACATTGTCGCCTGCGCGATGGAGTCAATCAAAAAGACGCAGCTCAAGGATTAGAAAAGGATTAGTAAACGATGAGCAATATTGCACAACAGATTCAAGCCGCTGGAGTTTCCATTTGGCTTGATGATCTGTCGAGAGAGAGATTGATCAATGGCTCTCTTAAAGATTTAATTGAGAACGAGGTGATTCGAGGCGTTACTACTAATCCAAGTATCTTTAATAACGCGATAAGCAAATCAGATCTTTATGTGAATAGCATTAAATCCATGAGTGATAAATCAATTGATCAAATAATCTCGACCTTAACCTGCGATGATGTATCAAAAGCTTGTGATCTTTTTTCAAATCTTTATCGTGAAAGCAAAGGTCAAGATGGTCGGGTTTCGATTGAGGTAGATCCGCGATTTGCCCGTGACACTAAAGCAACTATTGATCAAGGAGCTTTACTATGGCAGGAGATAAATAAACCAAATTTGCTGATCAAAGTACCTGCAACAAAGGAGGGATTGCCGGCTATCTCGGCGCTGATCGGTATGGGAATTAGTGTGAATGTAACTTTGATCTTCTCACTTACGCGATACCGCGAGGTACTTGATGCTTACGCTGCCGGATTGAAGATCGCAGCTAATGCGGCTTTGGATTTGAGTAAGATTTTTTCAGTCGCCTCTTTTTTTATTAGTCGAATCGATACCGAGGTTGATAAATCACTTCCAAATGATTCTCCGCTTAGAGGTACGGCAGCGATTGCAAATGCGATTTTGGCTTATCAGTACTTTGCTGAATTTACGCTAACCTCTCAATGGAAATCTCTGCAAGGTAATGGCGCAAATTTACAACGCCCATTGTGGGCATCAACTGGTGTGAAGGATCCAGCATATGATCCCACTCGCTACGTTATGCAGCTCATCGCATCTAATTGTGTGAATACAATGCCAGAAGCAACCCTAAATGAGGTTTTACAAAATGGTGTTTTTGTTGGCGATACCATTTCTTCAAATTATCAAAATGCAAAAGCTGTTATGGCAAAGATAGCGCTATCTGGAATAGATCTAGAGAAAATTACAAACTTTCTTGAGATTGATGGTGTGAGCAAGTTTGAAGCGGCCTGGTTTGAATTGATTGATTCGGTTCGAATTATTGCGGGAAGATAGATGAAGATCAGCGGTAAATTGTTAGATCAGATCGATCCCAAGATAGTTGCGGAGTTGATTGAGATCTCAGGTCGAATTTCGAGAAAAGATCCCACGATCTGGGGGGATGCAGCCACCGCTGAGGCGAAGCTTCGATTAAATTGGGTTGACCTTCCATCTAGCTCTCGCGAGTTATTGCCGCAATTAGATGCAATTTCTGCGTGGGCGCGTACTCGCTCATTAACTCAAGTTGTTTTATGTGGAATGGGTGGATCATCCTTGGCACCAGAGGTGATCGCAAATACCTATAAAAAAAATTTAACCATCTTAGATTCAACTGATCCAACACAGATTTCTAATGCAACTCCTAACGATCTCACTTCAACCTTAATCATCATCGCCTCTAAATCTGGTGCAACTATTGAAACTAGATCCCAAATGGCGTTCTTTGAAGAGAGAATCTCATTAGCCAACCTGAACGCAGCGGATCATTTTGTAATTGTTACAGATCCTGGATCGGCGTTGGATTCTGATGCCCGATCTAAAGGATATAAAGTTGTAAACGCAGATCCTAAAGTTGGGGGGCGATTTAGCGCTCTTAGTGCATATGGTTTACTTCCAGCGGCTCTAATCGGCATAGATGTAAGTTCACTTCTTGATGATGCACTCATCGCATCAAAACTCTTTGTCGGTGAGCAATCCCCTGCTGCGTTGATTGCCGCTGCAATCTATCAATCCCCTTCTCAATTTGTAACATTTACCAAGAATAAATCCACACTTCCCCGAATCGAAGATTGGATCGAACAACTTATCGCAGAATCAACTGGCAAGGATGGCAAAGGTAAATTACCGATCATTAATGAATCAGCTGCGCAAGTAAAATTTGGAACAAGCATTGGTTTTGCAGCGGGTGATTATGATTTGGTTGTCGAAGCAGATCTTGGTGCGCAGTTTATCTTGTGGGAGTGGGTGACAGCTCTTCTCTCATACCTCCTAAAGGTGGATCCGTTCAATCAACCAAATGTTGCAGAGGCTAAGGAACAGACCAATTCCATTATTAAAAAGGGCAACTTTGCCTATCCCGATGATTTAAAGGTTTTCGAAGATGATGATCTCCAACTTTACTCAAATAGAGATGTGAGATCTCTGGCTGATTTCCTTCAGGTTAAGTGTGGTTACTTCGCAGTTATGGCATACCTGACCCGTACTGAAAATGATTTGGTAACACAAACCAACCAGTTGATCACTACCATCACTGGAACCGCCACTACCTTTGGTTGGGGACCGCGCTTTTTACATTCAACTGGTCAATTTCATAAAGGTGGTAGCGCTAATGGCGCATTTATTCAGATTACATCTGCCGCTGATGTGGATCTGCCAATCCCTGGCGCGCAATTAACATTTAAGGAGTTAATCTCCGCTCAAGCGATTGGTGATGCGGCTGCACTTAAACAGCGAGATTATCCATTTTTACAGATTCACTTAAAAAAAGGGCAGATAGGCACTAGAAAATTAATTGAAGTTTTAAAGAAAATTAATTAATCATCACCTTGCATTTTTTTAATGGCGTTATCAAGAATCTTTGTCGCTTCAGCTTCGGTGCGTCTTTCCTTTACATAAGCTAAGTGAGTTTTATAAGGCTCATTTTTTACCGGCAGCGGTGGCTTGTTCTTGTCTCTGCCAGCTGGGAAACCGCATCTAGGACAATCCCATTCAGCTGGAATCTCAACGGTGCCATCTTCGGCAAAGGAGGGTTTCGTCTCATGACCATTTGCACACCAGTAAGAGATGCGAAAACGTGCAATTGCTTCGCCGCGTTCTGCTTCGCCCATTGGGCCAGCACCAACACGTGATCCTCTAATTGCACTTCCACCAGCCATCTTTACTCCCTTGTTACTTTAATCGGATTTGAATTACTTTAACAATAAACTTAATGCGATCACAGTTGCTAGCCATAAGCCACCAACCACAATTGTTATTCGATCCAAGTTCTTCTCTACTACTGATGAACCGCCATATGTTGAAGATACGCCACCGCCAAAGAGGTCAGATAATCCTGAACCTTTTCCCTTGTGCAGAAGAACCAAAACAATCATCAGCACGCTAGTAAGAATCAGCAGAATTGACAGTCCTAACTCCATTTACTCACCCTCACAATATATTGAGTTTAACTTGAATACCAAGGTTGATAAGGATACTAGATCTCAACGCTGATAACCCCATTAATGCGCGATCTAGCTTACCTTCGGCACGCTTTGTACGCGATGGAACTTGCAGATTCGGGCAAACTCCTCGGGATCAAGCGAGGCGCCACCAACTAAAGCGCCATCAACATCATCCTCTCGCATTATCTCGAGAATATTGATTGATTTAACTGAACCACCATAGAGAATTCGACAATTATCTGCAATCTCATCACTACCTATTTTTCGTAGCTCATTTCTTATCGCCCCACAAACTTCCTGAGCATCCTCAGGGGTTGCAGTTTTGCCAGTGCCAATTGCCCATACTGGTTCATATGCAATCGTGATCTTTTTTAAATCTGGTTTATGGAAACCTTTTAGCGCTCCACGAAGTTGATTTAAAACATAATTAATCTGTTCTCCAGATTCGCGAATTGCTAATTCCTCGCCAATGCAAAGAATCGGTTTTAACTCATTAGCTAACGCGGCTTTGATTTTGCTGTTTATTAATAAATCATCCTCGTTGTGATTTGCACGTCGTTCGCTATGGCCAATAACAACGTAGGTACAGCCAATCTTCGCCAACATTGATCCGGAGATCTCTCCTGTGTATGCCCCTAAAGCGGCTGCGGAGATATCCTGAGCGCCATACGTAAGTCGTAATCGATCCCCATCAACTAAGGTTTGAACAGAACGCAGATCGGTAAATGGTGGTACAACAACAACTTCAACCGCATCATGATCGCGATCCTCCAAGGAGTAAGCTAATTTCTGTGTAACCGCAATTGCTTCGAGATGGTTCAAATTCATCTTCCAATTACCCACGATTAATGGTTTACGCATCTCTCCCCTGACTTAAAGCAACTAGGCCTGGCAGCTCTTTACCTTCTAAGTACTCGAGCGAGGCGCCACCACCAGTTGAAATATAACCAAAGGAACTCTCTTTGAAGCCTAATTGTCGAACCGCCGAGGCCGAGTCGCCACCGCCGACAACAGATAAACCAGAAACCTCTGTTAACGCTTGCGCAATCACCTTGGTTCCATTTGAGAAGTTCGCAAACTCAAATACTCCCATTGGCCCATTCCAGAAAACAGTTTTACATTTAACTATCTCGCGAGCAAACTCTTGCGCACTCTTCTCACCAATATCTAAGCCCATTTGATCAGATGGAATTGCATCTGTAGATACCAATGTCGCAACCGCTTGATCGGAGAATTCAGGACCCACAAAGATATCGGTTGGCAGAAGGATCTTTACTCCCAAAGATTGAGCCCGTTCAAGGAGCTCGCTAACCACTTGGAATAGATCAGGTTCAACTAGAGATTTTCCAATCTCCTTACCCTGTGCTGCTAAGAAGGTAAAAACCATTCCGCCGCCAATGGCAATTAAATCAACTTTATTTAAAAGATTTGAAATAACCGCAATCTTGTCTGAGACCTTAGCGCCGCCAAGAACCACGCCATATGGACGTGCAGGTTGATCTGTCAATCTCTCAAGCACCTTAATCTCAGCTGAAACGAGTTCACCTGCAGCGTTTGGTAACAGTTTTGCTAATTCATATACCGATGCATGTTTTCGGTGGACAGCACCAAATCCATCACCAATGTAAAGATCACCATATGTACTCAACTCTTTAGCCAATGCTTCGCGAAGCTTTTCATCCTTGCTAGTTTCTGCCTCTTCAAATCTGATATTTTCAAGAAGAAGTATTTGCTTAGCTTTTAAGGCTCGAGCATCTTGTGATTGACCACGAATTTCTCCATTGAACTCAACTGGCGTATCAAGTAATTTTGATAATCTCTTTGCCACAGGAGCCAAGGACAATTCCGCTGAAACCACCCCTTTAGGTCTACCTAAGTGCGCGATGATTACAATTGAGCAATCCGCAGCTAACAACCGCTTGATTGTTGGAAGCGAGGCCACAATTCGGCCATCATCTACTATCTCTCCATTTTTAATTGGAACATTAAAATCACACCTCAAGATCACCTTTGAGGAGTTCAAATTTAAATCGTTGAGATCTTTTACGCTCATTAAGATTTAAAGTGATTTTCCAATATATTGAATTAGATCAACCAATCGGTTTGAGTAACCCCACTCATTGTCATACCAACCAACAACCTTTACTTGAGTTCCAATCACCTTAGTTAAGCCAGAATCAAAGATACAAGATGCGGGATCAGTAACAATATCTGCAGAGACGATTGGGTCAGATGTGTAGGTTAAGTATCCTTTAAGTGATCCTTCGCTGGCTCGCTTCATCGCAGCGTTGATTTGTTCAACTGTTGCCTCTTTAGCTAACTCAACTGTCAGATCAGTCGCCGAACCAGTTGGAACTGGGACTCGCATCGCAAAACCATCTAACTTTCCCTTTAGCTCTGGGATCACTAATGAGATCGCCTTAGCTGCGCCAGTAGATGTTGGAATTATTGATAAGGCAGCTGCTCGAGATCGTCGTAAATCTTTATGCGGAAAATCCAAAATTACTTGATCATTTGTATATGCATGAATAGTTGTCATTAAGCCACGCACTATTCCAAACTCATCATTTAAAACCTTTGCCATCGGTGCTAAACAGTTAGTGGTACAAGATGCATTTGAAATAATATGATGTTTTGCAGGATCGTAATTTTCATGGTTCACGCCAAGCACAATTGTGATGTCTTCATCACTTGCTGGTGCTGAAATAATTACCTTCTTGGCGCCGGCATTAATGTGCTTTTGCGCATCAGCAGCCTTTGTGAAGATACCGGTTGACTCAACAACTATGTCAACGCCCATCTTCGCCCAAGGAATATTTGCTGGATCACGCTCTGCACTTATCGATATATTTTTACCATCAACAGTAATTGTTGAGTCGGTGAAGGAGACTGGCCTTCCTAATCTGCCTAGAATTGAGTCATACTTTAAAAGATGGGCAAGGGTTGCGTTATCTGTCAGATCATTAATACCAACAATTTCAAAGTTAGCCTTTGAATCCAGGGATGCACGAAGAAAATTGCGACCGATTCGACCAAATCCATTAATACCTACTTTTAACATCTGATACCCCATTTATTTACTTTACGAAAGATGATGAACTTCAATTCACTGCATTGTGAAGAGGTAATCTTATCAGGCGAAAAGAGCTTGATTAATTCAGTAGATCTGGACTAACACTCGCTTCGGTATCTGGTATTCCGAGATCTCGTGCACGTTTATCAGCCATCGCCAATAATCTTCTTATTCGCCCAGCTATGGCATCTTTAGTCATCGGCGGTGAAGCCAATGAACCTAGCTCCTCTAAACTGGCTTGCCCATGATTTACCCGTAACTCCCCCGCCTCTTTTAGGTGGATAGGAATTGCCGGACCAAGAATCTCCATCGCTCTTTGAACACGTGCAGATGCTGCAACTGCAGCACGTGCCGATCTGCGCAGATTTGCATCATCAAAATTTGCCAATCGATTTGCAGTAGCACGCACCTCGCGACGCATTCTGCGCTCTTCCCATGCTAGAACAGTTTCATGAGCACCTAATCTAGTAAGCAGTGCACCGATTGCGTCGCCATCACGAATGACAACTCGATCAACATTTCTTACCTCACGCGCCTTTGCAGTAATACCCAACCGGCGCGCAGCTCCCACTAATGCAAGTGCTGCCTCGGGTCCTGGGCAGGTGATCTCAAGAGCTGATGATCTGCCAGGTTCAGTTAATGAACCATGCGCAAGAAAGGCCCCTCGCCAAGCCGCCTCTGAATCGCAAATTGCAGCGGAAACTACTTGAGGTGGCAAACCTCTGATTGGTCGATTGTTTGAATCAACTAAACCTGTTTGTCTGGCTAGCGCATCACCATCAGCAACCACCCGAACGATGTATCTGCTGCCTTTACGAATGCCACTAGCGGATACAACTGATAACTCACTTTCGTGACCGAAAACCTCTGCGATATCTTTACGTAATCTGCGAGCAACCTGTGCAGTATCTAGCTCTACCTCAATATTTATCTTTCCCGCAGCGATGTGCAAACCTCCGGCAAAACGCAATAATGCTGAAACCTCCGCTTTGCGGCAACAAGGTTTTGTAACGGAGAGTCTGCTCAGCTCATCCTTCACCGCTTCAGTCATCGCCATGAGATTATCTAAGCAGATTCTCTTGCAAAATGTGGCGGATAGCTGAAGATAATTTCTTCGGATCATGGTGGAATGTTTGTTCATTTTCTGCTAAGTCAAAGGCAACAACCTGTCCACCGCAGGATTCAACTAATCTTTCAAATACCGAGTTATTAGTATTTATGCTTTGATCGACAAGGGCATAATCAAACTTTAAATTTGGTAGATGCTTTAAAACAAATTGTAAATGATCAGTTAATGATAAATCTGCATACTCCTCCGATGTTGTTGGATCCGGCAGATTAAAGATCAAAATCTTCTTCGCTTTTGCGGTGTTGATCGCATCTGCTTGCTCTTCTAAAAGAAAATGTGGCATCACACTTGAAAGCCACGAACCAGGGCCTACAGTGATCCAATCAGCATCACTTAAAGCAGTGATGGCCTCTGGCGTTGCCTTTGGTTTAGATGGAATTATGCGAAGTTGGGAAACCTCACCTCTTGCTGCTGCAACCTCAATTTGCCCCTGTACAGTTTTTACTTTACCTTTTTCATTAAATGTAGCTTCGATGTCCAAAGGCTCGAGCGCCATGGGTAAAACTCTTCCGACTACTTGCAGTAAATCGCCTACTCGAGCTAAGCCCTTTACTGGATCACCATCTCTATCCCACAAAGCGGTGAGCAGTAAATTTCCAATTGCATGGTTATCCATTGGACCATCACTGGTAAATCGATACTGCATTATCTCTGCCCAACTTTTGCCCCAATCATCATCGCTGCACAGGGCGGCAAGTGCCATTCGTAAATCACCGGGTGGAAGTGAGTTGAACTCACTTCGTAATCTGCCCGAGGAGCCACCATTATCAGCGACAGTCACAATTGCAGTGACCTCATTTGTTATATCCCGCATTGCCGATAATGTTGCAGCTAAACCATGCCCACCACCTAAACAAACAATCTTTTGATTTGTTAGTGGCAAGATTAAATCTCTCTACCCAGATCACGATGCAAAGCTTTGCTTTGTATGCGCTTGCCCGGCATTGACTTACTTGATGTTAAGCGCAAATTTAACTCCTGCGTAATGGCGACTGATCGATGTTTACCACCGGTGCATCCGATGGCCAAGGTTAGGTACTTTCTGCCCTCCTCAATAAAGCCATTAGCCATAGTTTCGAAGAGTGATTGATAGCGAGTCAGGAACTCCTGCACATTAGCCGAGTTTAAAACCGCATCGCTTACCGGTTTATCTAAACCAGACATCGGTCTTAACTCAGGATCCCAGTGTGGATTGGCGATGAAGCGACAATCAACAACCAGATCGGCATCTACTGGAATTCCATACTTGTAGCCAAAGGAGAGGATATTCACCTGCAGATCAACGGAGTTATCCTCATGAAAGTAATCAGCTATCTTCTTCTCAAGTTGATGAATATTTAAAGAGGAGGAATCAATAATTAAATCTGCGCTCTCACGTATTTCACGCAACCGTGACCGCTCTTTTCCAATGCCATCTAATATGCGATCAGTTGCTTGTAGCGGATGAGGTCTCCTTGTTGATTCAAACCGCCTTACTAATGCCTCATCGCTAGCATCTACAAATAAAATCTTGCGACCAACTCCTTGCTCGCCAATTTCAGCCAGAGATCGGGTTAGATCATCGAAAAATGCTCGACCCCGAACATCGATAACGACCGCTATCTGCTTAACCGATCCTTCAACTAAATCAATCAAATTGGCTAACAAAGCTGGCGGAAGATTATCAACTACATACCACCCTAAATCTTCAAGTGAATGTGCAACAGTTGATCGTCCAGCACCGCTCATGCCGGTGATAATTAAAAGTTCGGTATCACTTTTCATGATGTCATCATGCTAGATCTGTCAAGCATCTAAAATCTCACCCGTTTGCAGATCTACGCCTTGGCTTACAAAGGCGGTTTCTAGCATCTGGAAAATGCTCTGCGCCATTTTTTCACCTATCCCAGGCACCGCTGCCAACTCAGCAACTGAAGCTTTTCGTAAGGCGGTAACTGAACCAAAGCTTTCCAAAAGTGATCTGCTGCGGCTTTGTCCAAGCCCTGGTACCTCATCTAGAAGTGATTCCAACATCATCTTTGATCTCTTGCTTCTATGAAAGGTAATCGCAAATCTATGCGCCTCATCTCGAATTCGTTGAAATAGATAGAGCGCTTCACTATGACGTGGAAATATTATTGGCTCAGAGGTATTTGGTAGATACACCTCTTCTAATCGTTTCGCTAATCCCACCAATGCCACATCAGTTATTCCCAACTCTCGAAAAGCTCTGGCCGCAGCATTTACCTGACCCTTGCCGCCGTCAACGATTACAAGTTGTGGTGGATAAGCAAATCGCGGCTTTGGTGCGCCATCTATATCAGCCTGCAGCTGATCAATATCTTTCTCCGCTAAATACCTTTTAAATCGACGGGTAATAACGTGATGGATAGCTCTAGTGTCATCAAATCCATCATCGTCATTTAGAGAGAATCTCCGATAATCACTCTTCTTGGCCTGACCATCCTCAAATACGACCATTGATGCAACCATGTTTGTTCCTTGGATATTTGAAATATCAAAACATTCGATACGAAGTGGTAACTCCGCTAATTCAAGAAACTCACTTATCTGCGTCAATGCATTTCCACTTACAGCTGCATCATTGGCTCGTTTGCTCAAATATTGAATTAAGGCTTGATGGGCATTTCGTTTGACCATCTGAACGATTTCAACCTTCTCACCACGCTGTGGCTGTAGGAGATTTACTACTGTGCCTTTTTTCGCACTCAACCACTGAGCTAACTCGTCACTGTCCGGAGGTAGTTGATCAACCAGGATCTCTGCTGGAGGGGTTGTTTCATCATAGATCTTGCCGAGCATGGCAGAGATTATTGATTGATCTTCAAGAATATTTGCTCTATCAATTATCCAAGAACGCGAACCAGTGATTCGCCCAGATTTAATTATGAATTGAGAGAGTGAGGCATGAGTAATATCTTCGTGGATTGCAAGTACATCAGCATCTATTTTTTCATTTAAGAATCGATCGGTGGATTCAAAGGCTTTATTGATCGCATCTAATTGATCACGCAATCGAGCTGCTTTTTCAAACTCCTCGTTACCCGAGGCTGCTAACATCTCTGATTCAACTCGAGTTGCAATATCCTCCGGTGATTTCTCCAAAAATGTCACTAGATTATTGGCCAACTTCTTGTGTTCGACCTCGCTGATCCAATCAACGCATGGCGCGGCACACTTTCCAATATCTCCCAATAAACACTGCCGCTTATTTCGCTGAGCAGTCTTGAAGTTTGCCTCCGTGCAACTTCTGATTGGATATATCTTTATTAATGTCTCATATGTACTTCGTAGCGCCCAAGCGTGCGAATACGGGCCGAAGTATCTGACCCCTTTTACCTTCTTTGCTCGCGAAATAAATAGACGCGGAAATTTCGCATCTAAATCAATAGCCAGGAACGGGTAAGACTTATCATCTTTAAACTGAACATTAAAATCTGGGTTGAACTGCTTTATCCAAGTGAACTCCAGTTGTAACGCTTCTACCTCTGTCTTAACCAAGGTCCAATCCACTCTTACTGCGGTGTGCACCATTCTTCTGGTTTTTACCTGCAGATTGCTGCCAAAGTAAGAGTTCAACCGATTCTTTATATTTTTAGCTTTTCCAACATAAATTACCTTGTCATCCTTATCGAAGAATCGATAAACACCTGGGTCACTGGGTAGATTGCTTGGGCGATAACTTTGTGGATCTGCCATATTGGTTACTTTGCTAAAGCCTCAGCTAGATACTTTCCGGTATAGCTCTTTGAACTCTTAGCCACCTCTTCTGGACGGCCTTCGGCAACAACTAAGCCGCCACCCGATCCACCTTCAGGTCCAAGATCAATAATCCAATCTGCAGATTTGATTACATCAAGATTGTGTTCAATCACAATTACCGTATTTCCAGAATCAACTAGACGATTTAGGACCAGTAATAACTTTCGCACATCCTCAAAGTGCAACCCAGTTGTTGGCTCATCTAAAACATAGATGGTGCGTCCAGTCGATCTACGCTGAAGTTCAGTAGCAAGCTTGACTCTTTGCGCTTCGCCACCAGATAAAGTTGGGGCTGATTGACCAAGCCGCACATAACCTAATCCCACATCACTCAAGGTTTTTAAAAAGCGAGCGATTGCCGGAACAGATTCAAAAAATTTATTCGCCTCCTCAATGGGCATATCTAAAACTTGCGCAATTGTTTTACCTTTGTAATGAACTTCAAGGGTTTCTCGGTTGTACCTGGCCCCATGGCAAACCTCGCATGGAACATAGACATCTGGCAAGAAATTCATCTCGATTGTGATTGTGCCATCACCTGAACAATTCTCGCACCGTCCACCTTTTACATTAAAGGAGAATCTTCCTTGTTGATATCCCCGCACCTTAGCTTCGCTGGTTTCGGCAAACAGAGCGCGTACCTTGTCGAAAACTCCGGTGTATGTAGCCGGATTAGAACGTGGCGTTCGGCCAATCGGAGATTGATCAACATGTACAACTTTATCTAGTTGATCTAATCCCGTAACGGTGCGATGTCTGCCTGGAACAATGGCTGCACCATTTAATTTATTGGCCATTACTGAGTAGAGAATGTCATTTACTAATGTTGATTTGCCAGAACCGGAAACACCTGTGACCGCCACAAATGCTGCGAGCGGAAAGGAGACATCAATATTTTGTAAATTATTCTCCTTTGCCGCCTTTACTGTAATGACCTTTTTTTCATTAATCGGGCGTCTTTTTTTGGGAATCTCAATAACACTTCGGCCAGCTAAATATGCACCTGTAATAGATCCCGCTGCCTTAATCAGATCCTCATAAGAGCCAGATGAGACAACCTCTCCGCCATGCTCTCCCGCCCCTGGTCCAATATCTACAATCCAATCAGCGGTTCGAATTGTGTCCTCATCATGTTCTACAACGATCAACGTATTTCCTAAATCACGCAATCTGGTTAGGGTTTCAATTAATTTGCGATTATCTCGTTGATGCAAACCAATGCTTGGCTCATCTAAAACATAGAGCACGCCAGTTAAGCCAGAACCTATCTGGGTGGCCAATCTAATTCGTTGTGCTTCTCCACCTGACAAGGTGGCGGCGGGTCTAGCCAAGGATAGGTAATCAAGTCCAACATCAAGTAGAAAACCTAACCGAGCGTGTACCTCTTTTAAAACTCGCTCTGCAATCTGCTTCTGTCTAGCGTTAAGTGAGATGTTCTTTAAAAATTTGGCGCACTCTGCGATTGAAAGTTCACAAATTTGTGCAATATTTCTTTCTCCAATTGTCACCGCTAATACCTCTGGTTTTAGCCTCGCCCCATTGCAAGCAGGACATGGAGTCTCCCGCATGTACGCTTCATATTTGCCTCGGCTGTAATCACTTTCTGTTTCCAGATGCTTTCTACGAATAAATGGTGCAACGCCTTCGAAACCAGTTGAGTAATCTCGTACGCGGCCATATCTATTTTTGTACTTCACATGCACTTCATACTCGTAGCCATTAATGATTGCTGCTTTTGCTTTTTCAGATAGTTTTTTCCAAGGAGTTTCCAATGAAAACTTCACATCAGTCGCTAATCCTTGAAGGAGTCTTTGAAAATACTCATTAACATTGCCGCTAGACCAAGGTGCGATTGCTCCTTCATAAATCGAGATTGAATCATCTGGAATTACTAACTCCTCATCAACCTCCAGTTTGGTTCCAATTCCGCCACACTCAACACATGCACCAAATGGTGAGTTAAATGAAAAGGATCTGGGCTCAAGCTCTTCAAAGGAGAGCTCGCAATCGGCGCACGCCATATGTTCGCTATAGCTGCGCTCTTTATCTGGAGAACCAACTTTTAAATCAACAAAATCTAAAACGACCAGGCCACTTGCCAGGCGCAATGCGGTTTCTATTGAATCGGTGATGCGAGATTTACTTTCAGGCTTCACAGATAATCGGTCGACAACTACCTCGATTGTGTGCTTTTCCTGCTTCTTTAACTTTGGTACTTCGGCAATTGCGTAAACTGTGCCATCAACTCTAACTCGGGCGTAGCCTTGAGTTGTAAAATCCTTAAAGAGGTCAACAAACTCACCCTTTCGGGCGCGAATAACTGGTGCCAGTACCTGAAATTTACTTCCAGCTGACATCTGCAAAATCTGGTCAACAATATTTTGCGGTGTCTGTCTAGCTATCTCTTTTCCGCAATTAGGACAGTGTGGCTGACCCGCTCGAGCAAAAAGCAGGCGAAGGTAATCGTAAACCTCGGTGATTGTTCCTACCGTAGAACGAGGATTTCTATTTGTAGATTTCTGATCGATCGATACCGCCGGAGATAAGCCTTCAATAAAATCAACATCTGGCTTATCCATCTGCCCTAAGAATTGACGGGCGTATGCGGATAAAGACTCTACATATCTGCGTTGTCCTTCAGCGAAGATGGTGTCAAAAGCTAATGAGGATTTACCAGAACCAGATAATCCAGTAAAAACTATAAGTGAGTTACGTGGTAAATCCAGCGAAATATTTTTTAAATTATGTTCGCGGGCACCACGGATTATTAATCGATCATTCATTAATTACCCGCCTCCTCCATGCCGCGCAGCTCCTTTTTCAGCTCTCTGATTTCATCACGCAGTCGTGCTGCAACTTCGAAAGCCAGTTCAGCAGCGGCAGCGCGCATCTGATCAGTAAGGGATTGTATGAGAGCGATCAACTCCTGTCTTGGTAATGAGGAGGTATCTGAGCGGGATAAACCGGAGCTAATAACCGATCTCTTCTGATCTCCAGTTAATTCAGCTGTGTCATCAACCTCCTTTGCAATTAGATCTGTGATGTCGGCAATCTTCTTGCGTAATGGAGTTGGATCAATACCATGTTCGAGGTTGTAAGCCACCTGCTTTGCTCGACGTCGATTTGTTTCATCAATCGCTTGTGACATCGAGTTGGTTATTCGATCAGCGTACATGTGTACCTCACCAGAAACATTTCGTGCAGCTCGACCAATTGTTTGAATCAACGAGGTGGTGGAACGAAGAAATCCCTCTTTATCTGCATCTAGAATTGCCACTAACGATACTTCGGGTAGATCTAAACCTTCACGCAACAAATTGATACCGATCAAAACATCATACTCACCCGTACGAAGCTCTCGTAAAAGTTCAACTCGACGTAAAGTATCTACTTCCGAGTGCAGATACCGAACCTTTACTCCAAGGCCCAACATGTAATCGGTCAACTCTTCCGACATTTTTTTAGTTAATGTTGTTACCAATACACGTTCATTTTTCTCGGCACGAGTTCGAATTTCCCCGATCAAATCATCAATCTGTCCTTTAATTGGTTTTACAACAATTCTTGGATCAACCAAGCCAGTTGGCCTAATTACCTGCTCCACCAGATTGCTGCCAACCTTGGCCAGCTCATACTTTCCAGGTGTTGCCGATAGGTAAAGTATTTGGCCGGTTCGCTCTAGGAACTCATTAAATCTTAAGGGCCGATTATCCATTGCACTTGGTAAGCGAAATCCATGTTCAACTAATGTTCGCTTTCTGGCGGCATCACCTTCGAACATTGCACCAATCTGTGGCACAGTTACATGTGACTCATCTATAACTAGTAGAAAATCCTCTGGAAAGTAATCAAGCAAACAATTTGGAGCAGATCCTGCAGCGCGGCCATCTAGCTGCCTTGAGTAATTTTCAATTCCCGAACAAAATCCGAGCTGCTGCATCATCTCAAGATCAAAGGTTGTTCGCATTCGAATCCGTTGTGCTTCTAGCAATTTACCAGCCGCTTCAAACTCTTTAACCCGCGCCTCCATCTCTGCTTCTATCTCAACCATCGCTCGTTTCATGGTTTCTGGACCAGCGGCGTAATGTGTTGCTGGAAAGATGTACATCTCAGATTCATCGCGAATAATTTCGCCAGTCAACGGATGAAGCGTCATGATCTTTTCAATTTCATCACCAAACATCTCAATTCGAAGTGCTAACTCCTCATACATTGGAATAATTTCAATAGTGTCTCCGCGGACTCGGAATGTGCCGCGCTCAAAAGCCATGTCATTTCGCTTGTATTGAATATCAACAAACTTACGTAGTAATTGGTTGCGGTCAATTGAATCTCCGACCTTTAGCCGAACCATTCGATCTATGTACTCTTGTGGTGTTCCAAGGCCATAGATGCAAGAGACGGTAGCAACGACAATTACATCTCTCCTGGTTAATAGAGAGTTAGTTGCTGAGTGCCGCAGTCGTTCTACCTCATCATTTACCGATGAATCTTTTTCGATAAAGGTATCAGTTTGCGGAACGTAGGCTTCTGGTTGATAGTAATCGTAATAAGAGACAAAGTACTCAACCGCGTTATTTGGCATAAGCTCACGAAACTCATTGGCCAATTGGGCAGCTAGGGTTTTATTTGGAGCTATAACAAGTGTTGGTCGTTGCACTTGCTCAATCAGCCACGCGGTGGTTGCGGATTTTCCAGTTCCAGTTGCGCCTAGCAAGACTATATCTGGCTCACCAGCTTGCAGCCGTGTAACTAGTTCAGCGATCGCAGTCGGTTGGTCACCAGATGGTATGTAATCACTTATAACCTCAAATGGCTCTACTTTGCGCTGTAAATCTGAGATCGGTCGCATTACTTGGCTTTATTTGCACTCACAAGTAAGTGCCAAACCCCTTCTACCTCTTGTGTTAAGGCTGAGAGATCTCCTGAATTATCAATTACATAATCAGCAATCGATTCGCGTTGACTATCACTTGCTTGTGCAGTTAACCTCGCTTTGATTTGGGCTTGCGATAAACCACGAGCGAGCAACCTTTCAATCCTTACCGATTCTGACGCAGATACGGCAATAACAAGATCAAAGTTATATTGATGTTTCGACTCAAAAAGTAATGGTATTTGATTGATCACGATTGAATCTTTTGCTGATTGCTCCACTATCTGCGAAAAAGCTTTGCGAATAAGTGGATGGGTGATTGCTTCTAATTTGCCTAATTTACTTTGATCGGCAAAAACCAACTCCCCTAGTGCGGAACGATTTATTTCGCCATCTTTCAAAACGCCATCACCAAACTCAGCAACTACCAAATTAAAGCCCTCACTGCCACGCTCAACTATCTCGCGGGCTAACTGGTCGGAATCAACTACAACTGCACCTAGTCCAGCAAAAATAGCTCCAACCGTAGATTTACCTGATCCAATTCCACCAGTTAGGGCGACTATCAACATGGAGTAACTCTATCTTTTCCCTTGATTTTAATTAGCTGGAAATAAAAATTGCCCCGGTTTCCCGAGGCATTTTTATCTAAGTATCTTTATTCAGCAGCTGGCGCAGGCGCAGCAGCATCTGCGGCCTTCGCCTCAGATTTCTGCTTTTTGTGTGCAATAAATTTTGCTTGAGCTTCAGCGTATTGACGCTCCCACTCCTCCCGTTGAGATTCATATCCAGCCTGCCAATCTTGAGTATCTGGATCAAATCCTTCCGGATAAATAAACTTTCCATTTGCATCATAACGCGCTGGCATTCCATATTGGGTTGGATCAAATGCTTCAATCGCAACCTCCTCGCCCTCATTTGCTTGCTTTAAAGAGAGAGATATCCGACGGCGTTCTAGATCAATATCAATTATTTTCACAAATAACTTATCGCTAACTTGAACAACCTGTTCTGGAATTTCAACATGTCGTTCTGCCAACTCTGAGATGTGCACTAAACCTTCGATTCCTTCAAATACCTTTATGAAGGCACCGAATGGAACTAACTTAGTTACCTCACCTGGCACAACTTGGTTAATTGTATGAGTGCGAGCAAATGCTTGCCATGGATCTTCTTGTGTGGCCTTCAGAGAAAGCGATACTCGCTCGCGTTCAAAATCAACTTCAAGAACTTCTACCGTTACCTCATCGCCAACCTCAACCACCTCTGAAGGGTGATCGATATGTTTCCAAGAAAGCTCTGATACATGAACTAATCCATCAACGCCGCCAAGATCTACGAAAGCACCAAAGTTTACAATTGATGAGATCACACCAGATCTAACCTGGCCCTTTTGTAGTTGATTTAAAAATGTAGTTCGTGATGCAGACTGAGATTGCTCAAGAAATGCTCGACGAGAAAGCACAACATTGTTTCGATTCTTGTCCAACTCAATGATGCGACATTCAACCTGTTGACCAATGTATGGAGAGAGATCTCTAACTCGGCGCATCTCAACTAAGGATGCTGGTAAGAAGCCACGCAGACCAATATCTACAATCAGGCCGCCCTTAACAACCTCAATTACCGTTCCAGTAACAACCTCATCACGCTCTTTCTTGCCTTCAACATCGCCCCAAGCTTTTTCATATTGAGCGCGCTTTTTAGAAAGGATTAATCTTCCCTCTTTATCCTCTTTTTGAAGAACTAGTGCTTCAACTCGATCGCCAACCTTGACTAACTCATTTGGGTCAACATCATGGCGGATAGAAAGTTCACGTGAAGGAATTACACCCTCTGTTTTGTAACCAATGTCTAGTAAAACCTCTTCACGATCAATTTGTACGACAATTCCTGAAACTAAATCTCCATCATTAAAATTTTTGATTGTGCCTTCAATAGCGGCTAAGAAATCTTCTGCGCTTCCAATATCATTTACAGCAATTTGTGAGGGTGTCATTATTGGGTTGTACTCCGAGGGTGTTGCAACTAGTAGGGACAGGGACGGGTAGAGCGAGGCGCAAGGTTACCTTTGCTCGGTTGCTATGGTCAAAGCGGACTTGGCCGGCATCATCCAGATAAGGCTGGATTTACAGTTTACTCAAATCTCAGGCTCTAAAAAACCACCTAAAGCCACAAAAAATCGAAAAGAGATCGCTCAAAAATCACTGGTAGGCAGAGCGCATTAGTGAGCTGCTAGATCCCAACTTTCACCAAATCCAATATTTACATCCAGTTTAACTTTAAGTTTAAATGCATTTGCCATCTGCTCTCGCACAACCGTTTCCAGAATTTGTGCTTCATCTGGCATTACTTCAAAAATTAGCTCATCATGAACTTGCAGTAGTGGACGAGATTTTAAACTTTTCTCAAGTAATTGCTGATTAATATTTAGCAAAGCAATTTTGATTATGTCAGCTGCTGAGCCTTGGATAGGTGCATTCAACGCTGCTCGTTCTGCAATCTCTCTGCGCTGGCGATTATCATGATTTAGATCTGGCAGATAACGACGTCGTCCAAGAATAGTTTCGGTGTAACCCTTCTGCCTTGCTTCGATTACAACTGTTTTTAAGTAATCGCGGATACCACCAAATCTTTCAAAGTATGTGCTCATTAGTTTTGAAGCTTGGGTTGGATCGATATCCAATGTTTGAGATAGACCAAATGAAGATAGGCCATAGGCCAAGCCATATGACATCGCTTTAATAGTTCGACGCATTTCAGCATCAACTTCAGTGGGTTTAACCCCAAAAACTAAGGCACCAACAGTTGAATGTAGATCCTCTCCTGATTCAAATGCCTTAATTAATCCTTCATCATTTGAAAGGTGCGCCATTATGCGCATCTCAATTTGACTGTAATCAGCGGTTAATAACTGTGTATATGGATGTTGAGCGACAAAACATCCGCGAATGTGTCGACCTTCATCGGTACGAACTGGAATATTTTGTAAATTTGGTTCAGTTGATGAAAGTCTTCCCGTTGCCGCAACCGTTTGCTGAAAGGTGGTATGAATTCGACCATCATTAGCGGTAGCAGAGATCAAACCCTCAACAGTGGTTTGTAATTTGCTGCTCTCTCTTATTCGCATTAAATGTTGCAATATCGGGTGGTTTGTCTTGTTTAGTAACCAATTCAAACTTTCGGCATCGGTAGTAAAACCAGTTTTAATCTTCTTAGTTTTTGGAAGTTTTAACTCATCAAAGAGAACTACTTGAAGCTGTTTGGGAGAAGCGGCGTTGAACTCGTGCCCCGCCACCTTGTATGCAGCCTCTGTCTGCTCTTTCACTATCGCGGCAAAATCTAGTGACAACTCTTTAAGTTTTGCCGCATCAACTGCAATTCCAATCTTTTCCAGTTGCGCCAATGCGATCAGGGTTGGAATTTCGATTTTTTCATAAAGTTCAACCATCTCCTTATTACTTAACTCCGTAAATAAGATTTCATGCAAAGCGTAGATCCATCCGGCAGCTTTCGGTTGAAAAGATTCAAATAAGCCATCTTGATCAATCTGGATTCCAAGTAAACGTTGAGCCAAATCATTGATCTCTAGATTTCTACTTCCAGGATTATTTAAGTAAGCCAAAATCTCTACATCTGATTTCAAGCCATTTAAGTTAAACTGCTTAATGAGCCATTTCGCTCCATGCACAATCTTCTTAATCTTCGAATCATTAATCCAGTCACCGATATCACTATCTGTTGCTTCGTAAATATTAAGTGGGTCAATTGCAATCGAATACCTAATCAAATTACCCTCAACAACCTCAATATGAATAGACACTGGATTTTTTGTCGTGGCTACCTTGGTTGAAATTTCGGCTGAGGTACAAAGAGTTACTGCGGGTTCTAGCGCCCTAACAATTGGTGCTTCAACACCTATTTGCGGAAGAACCTTTATGCGCTCCTTAAGCGCTTTGATCTCAAGTTCATCAAATATCTTATTTGTTGCATTTATATCAAAGCCTTGCCAGGTGAGCTCCTGAATTTGCACCTTGAGCTCTACATTACTTAGCAATTGTGTGAGTTCACGATTTAACTTAACTGAATCAATATTTTCACGCAATGCCTGGCCTACCTTGCCAGTTATTTGATCGGCATGTGACAACAACTCTGTCAGCGATCCGTAATCAACAATCCATTTGGTAGCGGTTTTTTCACCTACGCCGGGAAGTGAAGGGAGGTTGTCACTTGGATCCCCGCGCAGGGCGGCAAAGTCTGCATACTGTGCAGCAGTAAGTCCATATTTTTCAAAGAGTGCATCTGGCGTCATTCGAATCATCTCAGTAACGCCTTTTTTAGGGTATAGAACTGTAGTTTGTTGATTTACTAATTGAAATGCATCTCTATCCCCCGTACAGATTGAGACTTTAAAATCTTCAAGTTCGGCGCGCTTAGCAAAGGTTGCGATGATGTCATCCGCTTCAAATCCTTCAACTGCAAAGTATTTAATGCCAAAGGCGGTGATCAACTCATTTATGTGACTGAGCTGGGATCGGAACTCATCAGGAGTGCTACTTCGCTGAGCTTTATACTCAGGAAATCTTTCGCTTCTAAATGTTTTTCGAGAAACATCCAAGGCAACCGCGATATGAGTCGGCCGCTCTTCCTTGAGTAAATTTATAATCATTGAGGCAAAGCCGTAAATTGCATTTGTTGGTTGTCCATTTGAACTACGAAAATTGTCGGCAGGTAAGGCATAAAATGCTCGGTAGGCCATTGAGTGGCCATCAATCAGCAGTAGATGTTGCTTCCTTATATCCCCCGAACTCATATTGGGATCTTAATTGCCAAAGATCATCATTGTCGGGATAAACTTCCCGCCATGAGTGATTTCTTAGAAGTAATTAAGGCTCGCGGTAGTGGTGCCCTTGATAAAAAAATGGGAATTGAAATTCTCGAGGCATCCCCTAATCGGCTAGTAGGAAAAATGCCGGTTGAAGGAAATACGCAACCAATCGGATTACTTCATGGTGGCGCTAATGTAGTTCTTGCTGAATCTTTGGGATCGATCGGCACTCAATTACATGCTGGTCCTAATCGAAAAATTGTTGGCGTGGATATCAACGCCACCCACCATAAATCAGCGACAGCTGGTTTTGTTACGGGAGTAGCCACAGCAATCTCTCTGGGAAAGACTATGTGCAGTTATGAGATTGTAATCAGTAATGATGCGGGTGAAAGAACCTGCACGGCGAGAATTACCTGTTTGATTCTTGCCGAAAGATAGGCCTAGGGTTATTGTGTGCCTCTACCTTTTCAACCTCGGCAGCACCTTTGACCTAGGTATATGGATCACTAACGGCGGTTGTTACAGGAAGAGTTTCTAATTAACAAGGGAGAGTTGCTTGTGATAAAAATTAGCTCCCTGGCTACGGTTTCATTCTCAAAAAAAGCCACCTACTCTCTTCTGTTTGTACTAATCATCAGTATCTTCTCCTTTGGAGTTTCGCTTAGCCCTGCAACTGCAGCGCAAGCTGATGAGGCTGTTCTATATGGAGTGGTCACAGATAAAGATGATTTGGCGTTACCTGGTATTGGAATTTCCGTAATTGGACCAGATGGATTTGAGGATCAGGTATTAACTGATGCTGAAGGTGCATGGCGGATTGTCACCAAAGCCACAGGAGCATATGAAATTTCCATAGATGAGAACTCACTACCTGAAGGTCAGGGATTAACTAATCCAGAGCGGGCTACCGTAAAAGTATCGGTCTTTATGCTTGGTATAGATCTAGCAATTCAATTTCCAGTTGGTGTAGGAGTTGTGAAAGCTACGCGATTAGAGCGAGCACCACAGCTTGCACTAGATGGTTTAATTCTTGGTTTGATTATCGCCTTAGCTGCTCTTGGTCTAAATTTGATTTTTGGTACAACTGGCCTGACAAACTTTGCACATGGTGAAATTTTGACCATGGGTGGCATTGTTACCTATTACCTAAGCTCAAATTTTGGTGTCCCTGTAATTATTGCGATACCACTTGCGATCTTAATCACCGCTGCTGTAGCGGGATGGGCGCAGAATCAATACCTATGGAAACCGTTGCGAAAAAGAGGCACTGGTTTAATTGCAATGCTGGTAGTTTCAATTGGTTTTGCGATATTTGTTAGATACTTCTTCTTATTTATATTTGGTGGTGACACTGAGCAGTTACCAGAGTATGCCGGTCAAGCAGGTCTTGATTTGGGGTTAGTAAGCATTACGCCAAAATCCATCATCACTACATTTTTTGCCATCATATTTTTAATTTTAGCCACTCTTTGGTTGTTAAAGACAAAGATGGGTAAGGCTAGTCGCGCCGTTGCAGACAATCCTGCTTTAGCTTCTGCCTCCGGCATTGATGTAGAAAAGGTAATTAAATCGGTTTGGATTTTAGGAGCTGCCCTTGCTGCGTACGCCGGTATTATCTTGACAACAAATCAAGGTGTGAGCTTCTTAATGGGTCAGGACACCTTGTTATTGATATTCGCCGCTGTAACCCTAGGAGGCTTGGGCACAGCAAATGGTGCATTAATTGGCTCACTGATAATTGGTTTGATGGTGCAACTATCGACACTATTTATACCAACTGAGCTGAAGTATGTGGGAGCGCTAGTTGTCTTAATTTTGATTCTGATCATCAGGCCTCAAGGAATTCTTGGCAAGAAAGACAGGATCGGATAAATGGATTTCCTTTTCATAATTCAGCAAACCCTTGGCGCCACAATTGGTGTTAATACCATCATCTTCGCTTTAGCTGCGATCGGCCTAAATATGCACTTCGGTTACACCGGCTTACTTAACTTCGGCCAAGCTGGATTTTTAGCGGTCGGCGCCTACTCAGTTGCAGTTTCAGTGGAGACCTACGGAGTTCCACTTTTCATCTCATTTTTGATTGGTATTTTTAATTCAGTGCTCTTTGCGTTGATCCTAGGTATTCCTACACTTCGCCTTCGAGCAGATTATCTAGCAATAGTCACAATTGCCGCGGCTGAAATTATTCGAAAGGTTACCCGATCTGCCACATTTAATGATGTGCTCGGTGGCTCAGATGGAATTAGTGGAAAATTTGGTAAAGATTTCTTTGATTTTAATCCATTTAAATCAGGGCTAGAAACATCAATCATTAGATTTAGCGCAAATGATCTCTGGGTAGTAATCGTTGGCTGGGTAATTGTTGCGATTATTACCTTCCTAATGTGGGTGATGGTCAACTCCCCTTGGGGTCGGGTATTGAAGGCGATCCGTGAGGATGAGGATGCGGTCCGATCATTAGGAAAGAATGTGTATCTCTATAAGATGCAATCTTTAATAATTGGTGGCGTGATTGGCTCGATTGCCGGCTTTGTATATGCACTCTCGCGTCAATCTGTACAGCCAGATAATTACAGCACCGCTCTAACATTCTTCGCCTATACAGTTTTAATCCTCGGTGGTGCCGCCCGGGTCTTCTCACCAATTATTGGTGCAATGATC
>CAMCXX010000009.1 GCA_945883755.1 Bifidobacterium breve
AAAGACTGTTGCTGCTCGAATTCAAGATGAATCACAGAAATTGGTAGAAGTCCCCGCCAATTAAGGCTTAATCTTTAGGTTATGGATTCACTACACCCAACCAAGCGCGCTCTGGTTCAGACTGTTCTAGATCAGTTAAAAACCCAAAAGGCGTTAGATCTAACCAGTGAGTTGATCCTAGAAAAATCAGGTATCTCTAAAGGCTCGCTCTATCACCACTTTGAAGATTTTGATGATCTAATCGAAACCGCTCAAGTATTTAGATACGCTGCTTATGTTGATCAATCAATTCATCTGCTTACTAAGGTATTTCAAACGGCAAAGAGCAAAGAGGAGATGATTACAGAGCTTAAGAAGGTAACTAGATTTACTCAATCCCCAGATTTAATGCCACAGCGAATGGACCGGACAACTTCGATCTCACTTGCGAATGCAAATCCGCGAATGATGAAGAAGATGAATGCTCAGCAGGATCGATTAAATGAGGCGATCATCGATATTTTCCGAGAGGCACGAGATCGTGGCTGGATTAACAAAGAGGTAGATTTGCACGCAGGAGCTTTATTTATCCAGGCCTACACCCTTGGCATCATCCTCAATGATGTTTCGGGCAAGAAGATAGATATACAGGCGTGGGATGAGCTAATTGATATGTTTTTAGAGAAGGTTATTGCAACTTAATCTGCAATAAAGTTCGCTGCTTTATGTGAGCCATCGCAGAAGGGTTTCTCCTTTGAGGCACCACAGCGGCACAATGAAAAATCAGTTTTAGTCTCCAGTACGTTGCCATCTGCATCTACAAAATCAACGGTGCCGGTCACGCGAATTGAACCATTCTCTTTTACTCGCATCTTGATATTCTCACTCATTTTAATCTCCTTAAGTTAGGTAATCTGCTTTATTTTTAATCTAGGTAATCGCGCAGAACCTGGGAACGCGATGGGTGGCGCAGCTTGGACATAGTCTTTGATTCAATTTGGCGGATACGCTCACGAGTTACCCCATAAACCTTGCCAATCTCATCAAGGGTCTTTGGTTGACCATCAGTTAAACCAAATCGCATTGCTACAACACCAGCCTCGCGCTCTGACAAGGTATCAAGGACTGAGTGCAACTGCTCTTGTAACAATGTAAATGAGACCGCATCAGCTGGCACAATCGCTTCAGAGTCCTCAATTAGATCTCCGAACTCGCTATCGCCCTCTTCACCAAGTGGTGTGTGAAGTGAGATTGGCTCGCGACCATACTTCTGTACCTCAACCACCTTTTCTGGTGTCATATCCAACTCTTTTGCTAACTCTTCAGGTGTTGGTTCGCGACCAAGATCCTGCAACATCTGTCGTTGTACACGAGCTAACTTATTAATAACTTCAACCATGTGTACTGGAATACGAATTGTTCGTGCCTGATCAGCCATCGCACGTGTGATCGCCTGGCGGATCCACCAAGTTGCATAGGTTGAGAACTTATAACCCTTGGTGTAATCAAACTTTTCAACGGCGCGAATTAAGCCTAGGTTTCCCTCTTGAATTAGATCTAGGAATAACATTCCGCGGCCGGTGTAACGCTTGGCTAATGAAACTACTAAACGAAGGTTTGCTTCAAGTAGATGGTTCTTAGCTACCTGGCCATCCAAAATGATTCGCTCATACATCCGCTTGGTTTTCTTATCCATCTTCTTATCATTCAAAATCTTCTCGCCCGCAAATAATCCAGCCTCAACTCGAGTTGCTAGATCTACCTCCATCTCGGCATTAAGAAGTGCAACACGGCCAATTAACTTTAGGTAATCCTTAACTGGATCTGCGGTTGCGCCAGCGGTTAAAACTGTTTGCTCTGGTGGCAGGTACTTAAGCTCAGTTTGTAGTCGGGTTAGCTCGTAGGCGAAGATCTGATTTAACTCTTCTAGATCTCCGAAGAAGCCCATGATCACCGACTCAACCAATATCTTTGAGGCCTTCTCATTAAAGGTCTTCATTGATAATTGCTGCTTAACTGTCTTTAGATTTAAGTTTTTAGATTCGGCGTAGACCGCAATCTGCTTTTGTGCCTTTGGATTATTGGTATTTTTATGGGAGATCGCAGTTAAAACATTGGTAATGATCTCAATCTCTTTCTTTAACTTCTGGCGCTCATTCTTATCAACCTCATCCTCATCATCATCTGAGTCCTGCAGAATGAAGGCATCCTTCTCATTGCGAGAGTCATCCCCCGCCTTTACCTCACGGGTTTTCTTTTCATTATCTCCGGCTTCCGCCTCTAATATCTCGCCAACCTCTTCCAGAAGTTTCTCTGGATCCTCAAGTTCAACTTCTTCTACCTCAACCTCTTCGCCATCAATCTTTACTACAGCTGACTTGCCACTCTTTGAAGTGCTAACTCCGGCAGATACAGGTGGTGCTACTAAATCTAATTCTGCGCGCTTTAAAACTCGGCTTGGTGTACCAAGTGCGGCCTTGCGCATCTTCTCAACTAACTTTGGTACCGATACTTCAAGTTCGCGGGCTTCGACTACTAACTCTTGATCAGCTTTTTTTGCAATTCTATTTATATTTGTAACGCCACGAGCGGTTAACTCAGCTAGTACCTCTTTTTGACGAGCGATCGCCTCTTTAACTTTAATAATTTGTGCCACATCTTTGGCATCTAGTACCTGCTTAACTACAATTTTTACTGGAGCCGCTTTTTTAGCGGGTAATTTCTTGGCAACTGTTTTCTTTTTAGCAGGTTTGCTCTTACTTACAACCTTCTTACCCGCTTTAGCACCTTTTTTGGGCGCACGAATTACAGCCACAATTCATCCTTTGTTTTGAGGTCTTACTCTTTTTGCGATTTATTTAAACCGCCTGACCACTGGCTATATTATAAATTGTCCACAGGCTATTTTGCACATCCAAACTCCACTTAACTTGAAAAAGTCCGGCAAATTCTGAATTCTGGGGAAAATATTCGGGTAAAGGCAAGGCTAAAGATGCTTTTGTGGCTTGCCGGGCCGAAATTTTCCCCAGAATATCCACGAAAGCTCTTTCTATCCAAGGATTTTGCGGATAATCGATCCAACCGCCTCAACCTCAATCAAAAAGCCATCATGGCCAAAATCCGACTCAATCACATTAAGCGGGGCTGCCGTCGGGGTTAAATCAACGATCTCATGTTGTAGCCGGGGTGGAAATAGGCGATCGGTATCAATCGCAACTACATGTACTGGAATTTTAATTGTGGCAAGTGCGGCTGATACTCCACCACGTTCGCGACCAACATCATGGGAGTTCATCGCTTGTGTTAGCGCAATATAGGTGTTTGCATCAAATCTCTTAGCTAACTTAACCGCTTGGTGATCTAAATAAGATTCAACAGCGTAACGCCCTGTCTCATCCCCCTGCATATCCCGACCAAAGCGCACATCCATCTCACTCTCAGTTCGATATGTTAGATGTGCAATTCGACGAGCAATCCCCATACCGGTATCTGGACCACGTTCTTGTTCGTAGTAATCACCATCAAAGTAATTTGGATCAGCTTCAATCGCCTTAATTTGAATTGATGCCGCACCGATCTGATCTCCGGTAGCAACTGCGGATGAGCCGATTGTGCAGATCGCTTCGACAAACTCTGGATATTGAATTGCCCATTCCAGTGACCGCATGCCACCAAGGGATGGGCCTACCGATAGTAAATACTTCTTGATTCCCAATTTTTTGGTAACAATTAACTCCGCGTGTACCATATCTCTAATTGTTATCGCTGGAAAACGTGAGCCCCATCTGCGGCCATCTGAATGCAATGATGATGGGCCAGTACTGCCTTGACAGCCCCCAATTACATTTGGACAGATTACAAAGTACTTATCGGTATCAAATGGCAGGCCAGGACCAACCATTTGTGGCCACCAGCTAGGGACATCAGACCAGCCAGTTAATGCATGATTAATTAATATTGCATTATCTTTACTTGAATTTAATTTACCCCAACTTTGATATGCAATTGTTGTATCTGGCAAAACCTCGCCAGACTCTAATTGCAAATCGCCAATCTGGATAAATTGCCGATCACCGGGGTCATGGTGTTCTAACCACGCCCCAGTAACCGCTAAATTATTTTGCAGCGGCAAATGCGGTCTCCAGATCCGCTTTGATATCTGCGATGTTTTCAATACCAACTGATAACCGAACCAACCCAGGTGTTACACCTGCAGTTAATTGTTCAGCTGGTGATAGTTGTGAGTGGGTTGTAGATGCTGGATGAATTGCAAGTGATCTAACATCACCAATATTTGCAACATGTGAGTGCAGATTTAGGCCTTCAATAAATTTCTTACCAGCCTCGATCCCGCCTTTAATTTCAAAGGAGAGAACTGAGCCACTTCCCTTTGGTGCATATTTGGTAGCTAACTTATTCCACTTAGAGGAGGTAAGGGATGCGTAATTAACTCCGGTAACCTGCGGATGTTTTTCTAAGAATGCTGCAACCGCCTTTGCATTCTCTACATGCCGTTCAATTCGAAGCGATAAGGTCTCTAAACCTTGCGCCAATAGCCAGGCATTAAATGGTGAAACTGCAGCTCCAATATCCCGCAATAGAGTTAAGCGGATTTTGAAGATATATGACAAGTTAGCACCAAAGGGTGAGCCAACGCCAAGTGCTTGCGCATAAACCAACCCGTTATAGGAAGGATCAGGTTGGTTAAAGTTTTTAAACTTATTTGGATACTTGGCATAATCAAATTTGCCAGAATCCACAATTGCACCAACTACTGCATTTCCATGTCCGGATAGAAACTTTGTGGCTGAATGAACAACTACATCTGCGCCCCACTCAATTGGCCTGATTAAATATGGTGTCGCAACTGTGTTATCAACAATTAATGGCACCTCATTCTCATGCGCAATTTTGGCGACAGTTTCGATATCCAATAGATCATTTCTTGGATTAGCAATCGTTTCACCAAAAAATGCTTTGGTATTTGGCTTTACCGCTTTTCGCCAAGACTCTGGATCATCTGGGTTATCTACAAAGGTAACCTCAATGCCAAATTTTGGAAGTGTGTAATGAAATAGATTGTAAGTTCCACCGTAAAGAGATGGTGAAGAGACAATATGATCGCCAGCCTCTGCCACATTTAAAACCGCAAAGGTTGTGGCAGCAGAGCCTGATGCCAGCAATAAGGCAGCTACGCCACCTTCAAGTGCGGCAATTCGTTGCTCCACCGTATCCTGCGTTGGATTCATGATGCGGGTGTAAATATTTCCTAGCTCAGCCAAGCCAAATAGATCAGCGGCGTGCTTGGTATCGCGGAATTGATAAGCAGTTGTTTGATACAACGGAAGTGCGCGAGCACCAGTAGTTGGATCAGGAACTTGACCAGCATGTACTTGTTGAGTTTCAAATGAGTATGACAATGCAACCTCCTTGTTAAGGGGGGCGAAAATAATTAGGGGTATGCCCTAAATCCTTTTAGCGACCCACACTTGCCGATGGCACCTTGCTATCGACCTGGTCTTCACCCGGAGCACCCCACCGTGGTGGAGGGTTGCCGCTCAGTTAGCCGGGGCTAGAAACTGAGACTCATGACCTGCGCTAAAGATAAACAACTTTTTTATATTTGTCTAGAGGTCATTAAAAAGAATTTGATCGGGCGATTAATGCAGATAGACCGCTGGCAACTCGGTTAAACCCCTCGTGGCGGCTTAGATCAGGATTTAACAGCTGGTCGGCTCGGCACTCCATCATGATTGATAAAACCCGAGCATCCTTTTCATAAAAATCTAGCGGTACATAGGTGCCGGCGTAAGGTTGATTAAGCACCACCTCACCCAACGGTGCAAAGCACTCTTTAGCAATATCGGTCAGCCATTGCGGAGTATGAAAGTGATCGGTACCAATACACATTGGTGGCCTTGCCTGACCATGATTAACCGCATTTTTATGCTGAGTAGCACGATAAGAGTGAACATCGATAATGGTGACTCGATCATATTGTTTCAATAGGTCGGCCACCAGATTAGTGAATGCATCTGCGTACGGCTTGAAGTACTGATTGATTAAATTACTTGGATCAAAATCAGGATTGCGAAGTTGATCACCAGTTGATGTGCACAGATAAACCGCACCCATACCAACCTGATTCATTACCTCGCGCTCATCGGGAAAACGCTCTGGATCAATTACCAATCTTGATAATTTATTTGCAAAGATCCAAGGTTTGCTTGGCAACATATCAACCGCTGCTAACGCTAACTCCTCAGTGGAGGAGTCGGTCATCTCATCTAATTCAGCGATTAACTGTTGATCACTTAATAAAATATCACCGCGCACCGATGATGGAATCTCTCTTGCTGAGTGCGGTATGTGCAAAATTACTGGTGTTGCACCTGCCGTAATCTCAAAGGAGTTGCTCACCTATTACAACCGGCCAGCCTCATTGACCTGCTTTAAAAACTCCTGCGTTTGCCGCTCTTGCGGTTTATTTAAAATTTGATCAGGTGTTCCCCACTCTAAAATTCGGCCATCCTTTAAGAAGCAGACTTCATCAGCCACCTGCTTAGCAAAGCCCATCTCATGGGTAGCTAGCACCATGGTCATTCCTTCAGCCTTTAGATCACGAACCGTCTTTAAAACCTCATTTACTAAAACTGGATCTAGTGAGGAGGTGATCTCATCTAAAAGAAGAAGCCGCGGATTTAATGCAAGTGAGCGAATAATTGCAACTCGTTGTTGCTGCCCACCACTTAATCGATCTGGGTATTGATTAGCCTTATCAAGCAAACCAAATCGCTTAAGTAAGCTCTCTGCTTGATCAACTGCTTGATCACGTGAGCTGCCCTTGACCCGCATTGGTGCCAAAATAATATTCTCTAAAACACTCATGTGGGGAAATAGATTAAAGGCTTGAAAAACCATCCCGATCTTGCGGCGTACCTCATCGGGATTAATCTCGACATCGGTGATCTCTTCACCATCTAATTTGATGACACCATCATCAATTGGTTCCAATAAATTAATGCATCGAAGCAGGGTTGATTTGCCAGAGCCAGAAGCGCCAATAAATACGGTGGCGGTGTGTTCAGGAACCTTGATTGAAATATCCTCAAGAACTAACTCGGTATCAAAGGATTTACGTAACTTTGAGATCTCAAGAACTGAATTACTCATGCTAGGCCCTGTGCATTTTGCTGTTCAATTGATTTGCGAAGGGTGCGATCTGTAAATCTAGTAAGTGGAATTGTGATCAACAAAAAGACAATTGCTGCCATCACATATGGTGTGTAATTAAAGGATCGAGAGGAGGCGATCTGTGCGGCTCGAACCGCATCTGTTACACCTAAAATTGAGACCAAGCCAGTGTCTTTGATTAAGGCGACTAAATCATTTAATAGTGGTGGTGTCACACGGCGAAAGGCTTGGGGCAAAATTACATGGCGCATCGTTTGAACATAATTTAAACCTAATGATCTAGCAGCCGCTCGTTGAGATGGATGAATAGATAAAATTCCACTTCTGATTACCTCTGCGACATATGCGGTGTAGGTAATGATTACCGCGGTTAAGCCGAGAATCAGCACATTATTTGTTAATCCCTGAATTTGCAGAGCTGGAACTCCAAAGCCAACTAAGAGAATGACCAGCAACATCGGGATGCCGCGAAATACATCAACATAAACTGTTGCCAAAATTCGAAATGGGGTTAAGGCAGGTGCCTTTGAGGTGCGAACCAATGCGATGGATAAACCAAAGAAGGCGACGCAAATTGTGGCGATAGTTGTAAGGGTGATATTTGTAATAAAGCCCAATAAAATTTTAGGAAGAACCTCTACTCCGTAAGCCCATTTAAAAAATGTATCGGAGAGCAACTTCCAACCTGGTGAGGTAACGGCAATTACCGCCAATCCACCTAAAACAAAAAAACTAGAGAGCGCTGCAATTATGGCGCTGCGCTTGTTTCGTTTAGCACGTGCTGCGCGCCGAGCTAGCTCTAACTCACTTGGCTGCCACTTCCCACCAAAATCATATTTACTCTGGGAGTTTTCGCCATTAAATTGGCTAGCCGAGTCTCCCCGGCTAGCCTCATTTTTCATCTCTTACTCTTCTTTACTCTCTTATTTTCTTAACTTATTCCAGAACTGGTGCACCAGCAGATGCGGTTAACCACTCTGTTTCAATGGCAGCTAATTGGCCATTGTCACGAAGTGCATCAACTGCGCCGGTAACACAAGCGGTGATTGGAGACTCGTTAGCAAGAAGTAGACCAGCACCCTTATCAGCACCATCTACATTCTTAAACTGACCAGCGATTAATCCGCCATCAACTTCAACAGCTGATAGGTAGAAGGCGGTTGGAAGATCAACCACAATTCCATCAATCTGCTTGTTCTTTAGCGCTGCCACAGCTGCGGCGTTGTCATTAAACACTGAAGCCTTCAGTCCTAATACGCTCTCAACTGCATCTAGTGAGGTTGATGCAACAGCTGCACCAAGCTTTGCCTTTGCGGCAACTAAATCTGCAATTGATTTAACTGATGCAATCTTGCTTCCCTTGAAGGTAACAATTGCTTGGTTTGACTTGTAGTAAGCAGATGAGAAATCAACAACTTGCTCACGCTCATCAGTAATTGAGTATTGCTGGATATTGAAGTCAAAATCCTTTGGTCCTGGTGCAATTGCGCCATCAAATGTGGTGCGAATCCACTTAACCTGATCATTTGTGTAACCAAGTTGTGCCGCTACTGCGTATGCAACAGCTGCCTCAAAACCCTTACCTGACTCTGGTGCATCATCCTCAACCCATGGTGGAAATGCAGGCTCGCCAGTGGCGATGGTTAAGGTATTGGCTGTAACAGTCTTTAGATCAGCTGGTGTACATGAAGCTGATGCTGAAGTATCGGTAGCCTCTGATGAGCATGCGCTCAAAGATGCTGCAAGCAGGAGAATTGGCAATGCCAACCCCACCTTTTTTAATTTTTTCTGCATGGAAGTACTCCCTCTATCTGCTAATAGCCGGATGAATTATCTGATTGAGAATCAAATCAACTTATCCGCACTTGCACATTGCACTTTGCAATCTGCCAGGTCTTCACCCGGAGCACCCCACCGCGGTGGAGGGTTGCCGCTCAGTTAGCCGGGGCTAGAAACTGAGACTCATGACCTAGAACGGAAATTACTACAGATTATGGGCTTGTGCAACAGCCTCGTAGGTAATTTTGCCTTCATGTGCATTTAGCCCCTTGGCCAGATTGGGATCATCAGCGATCGCCTTTTGCCAACCCTTATTGGCAATTGCTAACCCATACTTAATTGTGGCGTTAGCCAGTGCGTAGGTAGAGGTTGCAGGAACAGCACCAGGCATATTTGCAACGCAGTAAAAGATTGAGTTGTGTACTCGAAATGTTGGATCGGCATGTGTTGTTGCTTTGGAATCCTCGAAGCAGCCACCTTGATCAATTGCAACATCTACTAAAACCGATCCTGGCTTCATCTTTTTAACTAGTGCATTACTTACTAACTTTGGCGCCTTAGCACCATGAACTAGAACCGCACCAATTACTAGATCGGCTGCCATTACCTCGCGCTCGATCTCATAAGCAGATGAGGCAATACCTTTTACCTGTCCCTTAAATAATTGATCAATCTGTGCCAAACGCGGTAAATCTAAATCAAAGATACTTACATCAGCGCGCATGCCATGGGCGATAGTTGCAGCTGCAACACCAACAACTCCGCCACCAATTACAACAACCTTGCCAGGACGAACACCAGGAACTCCGCCAAGCAGTACTCCTCGCCCACCCTTGCTTGCTTCAAGAGCTGTGGCGCCAACTTGAATTGACATGCGACCGGCCACCTCAGACATTGGTGCAAGTAAAGGCAATGTGCCATTTACTTCAACTGTCTCGTAGGCAAAGGCGGTAATGCCAGATTTAATAATTGCATCGGTGCACTCGCGAGAGGCTGCAAGATGTAGGTAGGTATAAAGAATCTGTCCCCTGCGCATCTTTGGGTACTCAGCTGCGATCGGCTCTTTTACCTTTTGAATTAAATCTGCTCGCTGCCACACCTCATCCGCTGTTGCCACAATTTGGGCACCTGATTCGATGTAATCCTGATCGGTAATCGCCGAACCTAAGCCAGCACCACTTTCAACCAAAACAGTGTGACCACTTTGTACATATGAGTGAACACCAGATGGTGTGGCTGAAACTCGAAACTCATTATTTTTGATCTCGTTAGGGATACCAATAATCATGAATTCATATTAGCCCTCTTTGCTTAACCAAAGAGAGTGGCACAAACCTTAGGGTGAAGCTCTGCTCGCATGGCGGCAAAACTTTGTGGTGGCCACTGGGCGCTGTAAACCCGGCGTAATAACTTTGCCAATGGGTAATCGGCTTGATCTGCAAATGCTTGATCCAAAGAGCGCTGGGCTAGATCACTCTCACCAGATTCATAGGCAACTGTCGAAAAGATCGCAGCAACTGGTGCAATAAAACTTTTTGGTGCCAGCTGTAACAACCAGTGCCAAAAGTTAAAGGATTGATCGATATTTTCACTGTTGGTTAGCCCCATCGCATAATCTCGAACCTGAAGATCATGCAGGCGGGTAAGCACCAATGCAATTAATTTGTAATCATCAGCGGTGCCCGCTTTAGCAAATTGGGCCATTAGATCTTTAATTGCAACTGCACCAAGCCGTTGTAATCGAAGAGTTTGAGCTCCTGCATAATTTATTTCAGATACTTCAGATAATGCATCTTGGATTGATAATTTTGTATTCATAGCTACAAGATTGCCAAAGCCCACTGCCAATTATTAATAGAATTTTAATACCTGTGGATTACTTTTGACTAATAAAAGAGTGTGGGTGCGGTAACTACCATCAACTGTTTACTGATGCTCTGAGTAATTAAATCTCCAGCGATTGGTGAGGTCACACCATTTACACTCCAAGTGCCCTGCCAAATCACCTTTAGCTCAACCTCTTTATCCCCTTTACTTGCGTAGGTATGCATCACCGCTGGATTTGGAAATGGCCCACCCTGCAAGAGAGTTAACTTTTTTGCACCATCGCCAAAGGACCAATCAAAGGTGGCGTAAAGATTCACATAAACAATTACATCTAGGATCGGAATCACCGCTTGAAACCGCTGCGGCGTCTTGGTCCAAAAGTAGGTTGGAATATTCACCACAGATTGGGTGGCAGGTTGAAAATTAATATCGCCGGCAGGGAGTAGCTTAATTAATTTATCACTCAAGGAGGCGGTAGCTGGTTTCTTAACAACTGGTTTAACAATTGGTTTTGGTGTTGGTTTCGCTGTTGGTGGCTTAACGACTGGCTTCGGTGTTGGTTTCGGCACCGGTGGTTTAACAACTGGTGCTTTTACTACCGGTTTAATTGTTGTAATTACCTTTGGTGCGGGTTTTGCAGTGGGCTTGGCCGCACCTTTCTGGGCGGTAATTACCAATTGATTTTTATCGGTAAAGACATCAACACAGGTTTTCTGTGTGCATGCCGCAGTTGCTTCCGGTACACCTATTATCAACAAAAGTATTATTAACGAGTATCGCTTAATTTCCATCCGCCACCCACCTCATCACTTTGGTACTTGATTATGAAAATAGTGCTGATCTCAGATTGACTCCAAACCACACTTCTTCTTGATTGTTTATCAATCTTCTGGATATCACTTCGATGAACCAGCACCTTAAACTCTTTCGTAATGCCAGCATCATTTATCAACTGAATCTGTTTTAATTGGTATCGCCCACCGATTAAGGTTTGGGTTGGAAAGATCTCCGCTAATCGATCGGCAATCTCTAGGCAACCACACCCTGGATTTGCAGATGCGCGTAAGGCAAATAGATCACCAGTTAATGCGATATTTAATGCATCAATATAATTAATTATTGGCTCTACCGAATCTGGATCAACATCAGCTGGAATAAACTCAATTGGCGGCTCATCCTCCTCGACCACCTGATCATCTCCTTGCGTCTGCGTATCAACCGTCTCCTGCTGAATTAGATTCTGCTCACTTAAAGATGAGCCCTCTGCCCTGGCACAGCCACTTAATGCAAGTAAGGAAAGCAATATTGCGCCCTGCTTCTTAATTTTCATCTGCGCAAGGTATTTAATCGCATCCCTTGCCTTCATCCGATTTTAAATAACTGTGAATAGTTAAAAACTGTGCAAGGCTATCCACATGGCACATCGAGATGGTGATGGTTGGATTGAGTGTGATTGCGCCGCTAAACATTGGGGCTTATTTGGTGCCGCCGGCTTAATCTTGATCCGCGATCAAAGTATTTTGATGCAGCATCGTGCGCCGTGGGTTCACAATGGTGATACCTGGGGCATTCCAGGTGGTGCACGTGACTCCCATGAGACGCCAGTTGAAGCTGCGCTGCGTGAGGCAAATGAGGAGATTGGTATTGATACTAAATTATTAACAGTTATGGATGAGTTTGTCGATGATCACGGCCCTTGGCGTTACCACACCATATTAGCGAAAGCTGATCCAGCACTTATTGCCCATGAGATGAATGATGAATCACTTGAGGTGAAGTGGATATCAATTAATAAGGTTGAAGAACAGGTACTTCACCCTAGCTTTGCTAAAACCTGGCCACAGTTAAAGAGTAAGTTACTGCTTTAAATACTGCTCATCTAAACGCTTTAACGCATCCTTAATAATTTCACCATCATTAGTTCGCCAAAATGGTGGCATTGAGTTAAGCAAAATAGAACCATACCGTTTATTAACAATCCGCGAATCTAAAATTGCAACAACGCCACGATCATCGAGTGATCTAATTAATCTGCCAGTTCCCTGTGCTAATAAAAGCGCTGCCCGTGGTAGTGAGATCTGCATAAAACCACTGCCACCAGCTGCATCTGCTTCGGCAGCGCGTGCTGACATCACCGGTTCATCAGGTCGCGGAAATGGAATTCGATCGATTGCAACTAATGTGCAGGATGGTCCTGGCACATCAATTCCCTGCCACAAGGAGATTGTGCCGAGCAAAATAGAGTTTGGAATTGATGCAAACTTATCTACCAATGGACCGACCGTATCTCCCCGTCTTTGCGTAATGATCGGCAACTTTAAATCTGCTAATACTTTGCGCAGATGTTCATCCGCCATCTCAACGCCACGCCAAGATGAAAATAGCGCAAGGGTTCGACCACCAGCTGCTTCAATCAATTCACCAAGCTCGGTTAACGCCTCAATACTTGGGCCATCTCGGCCTGGTTCAGGTAGGTGCTTTGGTAGGTAAAGCATTCCTTGATTAGCAAAATCAAATGGTGAACCAACATCTAATATTTGTAGATTAGCTGGATCTATTGATCCCTCTTCACTCTCTTGATCCTCATCCTTTTCCCCAATAACAAAACCAATATTTTTTGCGATCGCATCAAATGATTTACCAACAGTTAATGTGGCACTTGTTGCAATTACTGGTGTTTCGGTAAGTAAGTTTCGGCGCAAAACATTAGAGACTGAAAGCGGTGCTAAATACAGGGTGGAGTAGGTTGGTTCAAACCAAAGCACGTGGGTATGTCCTGGCTTTAATAATTTAGTAACAGTTTGTGAGATCTCATTTAACGCACCCTTTACCCGGGCCCGCTCTGCCATACTGTTGATATCAATTACTTCAGCATCAGCATTAATTAATTGCAGAATTGCTGCAACCGCCTCTTTAATAGCGCGCATTGAGGATTCAAGCTCCTTTGGTAAGGAATCTAACCGGCCAGATTTACTGATATCGGATTTAACCATCTCGCTGTAATCATCAACTGCATCAGCAAACTTATCGGCCGCCTTTGTAAATGCATCACTTGCTTTTCCCGGCAGATGTTTGCGCGCCATAGCAGCGGCTCTAATTACCCGTGGCGCGGTTAACTCCTCAGTTACCGCCTGTGTAGTGCGATCCATAAACTCATGCGCTTCATCCAAAATGACCGCATCTCGTTCTGGCAAAATCGGATGTGAATCAACAATCTCACTTGCCAACAGGGTGTGGTTGGTAACAACAACATCAGCTGTTTGTGCCTTTGCTTTGGCAAGAGCTGCAAAACATTTGTGGCCATATGGACACTCATCAGCTCCCATACACTCTCGGCCAGAGACTGAGTTTGCAAACCAAACTCTGCGATCAACATCTGGTGCATCATCACGATCACCACTGGCCTTTGGTGATTCGGCCCAAGCCCGCAGACGCTTGGCATCACTTTCAAGGGATGAAACTTCCAGCACCGCTTGGTTTTCTGGATCACCCTCTGAGTTATTCATCTTCTGCAGACATACATAATTACCAACACCTTTATAAATTGCGAAAGTGATATCCCGTTTCAACTCTTTATCTAAAGCCGCCTTAATCTTAGGTAAATCACGTTCAACTAATTGACGTTGCAGGGCAAGGGTTGCAGTTGCAACTAAAACTTTCTTACCACTAACTAATGCAGGTACAAGGTATGCGAGTGATTTACCAGTTCCAGTTCCAGCCTGCACAAGTAGGTGGTGTCGATTAGATAATGCATTAGCTACCGCCTCAGCCATCTCTATCTGACCACTACGAGGCTCGCCACCAATTGCAGCGACCGCTACATCTAAAGCGGATCTAACCTTTTTTGAATACTCACTCACTAGAGCACTGTAGCGTTGTGAAAATAAAAGAGCGCCGTAACCATTAGTTACGACGCTCTTTAATTACTTGCTTAGATCATGAACAACCAGATGTGTTTCCGCAACCTTCACAGACAAAACATGATCCAGCCATACGCATCTTTACGCCACATGTCATACATAGTGGTGCATCAGATTTTGATCCACTCATCTTTTCAAAGAGCTCCATTGATGATCCAACTCCCGCTGATGCATCTGGTGCCTTCTCAATCTTGATCTCTTGAACCTTTTTAACTGGAGTACTTACTGGAGCAGGAGCAGCAACAGCTTGTGGCTTCTCATCCTCTGTGTATGTACCGCTTTCAAGTGCGCGAGCGCGCTCTGCTGCTGAGTAGATACCAAGTGCACTACGTGATTCAAATGGTAGGTAATCAAGTGCTAGGCGACGGAAGATGTAATCCATCATGGATTGCGCCATGCGAATATCTGCATCATCTGTCATACCTGCTGGCTCAAACCGTAGATTTGAGAACTTCTCTACAAATGTCTCTAGCGGTACGCCGTATTGCAAGCCAATTGATACTGCGATTGAGAATGAATCCATTACACCGGCAAGTGTTGAACCCTGCTTGCCAAGCTTTAGGAAGACCTCTGCAAGTGCGCCATCTGCGTATGCACCAGTTGTCATGTAACCCTCGGCGCCACCGACTGAGAATGAGGTGGTTTGTGCTGGGCGTGACTTAGGTAGGCGACGACGTGTTGCAACATGTGCATCCTCTGCAACTACAACCTCATCAGTTTTACCCTTTGAGTCAGAGAGTGGTTGTCCCACCTTGCAATTGTCGCGGTAAACCGCAAGTGCCTTAAGTCCTAGCTTCCAACCTTGGTAGTAGACCTCTTCGATCTCCTCCACCGTTGCGTTCGATGGCAGGTTAACTGTCTTTGAGATCGCGCCAGATAGGAATGATTGACATGCAGCCATCATCTTTACGTGGCCCATGGCTGAGATTGAGCGAATACCCATCGCGCAATCAAAGATGTCGTAGTGCTCAGGCTTTAATCCTGGCGCATCGATGATATTTCCATTTTGAGCGATGTACTCAACAATTGCCTCGTTGGTCTCATCTGAGTAACCAAGTTTGCGAAGTGCTTGTGGAATTGTTTGGTTAACGATCTGCATAGATCCGCCGCCAACTAATTTCTTAAACTTAACAAGTGCTAGATCTGGCTCGATACCGGTTGTATCGCAATCCATCATCAAGCCAATTGTTCCAGTTGGTGCAAGAACTGAGGCTTGCGCATTACGCCAACCATTTTTCTCGCCAATTGAGTTACCAGTTGACCATTGCTTAACCGCTTCGGTCCAGACATCTTTATCTAAAGTTGCAACAGATTTAGCTGACTCAGTTGCATTTTGGTGTTTGCGCATTACGCGGGTGTGAGCTGATGCGTTACGTGCATAACCATTGTAGGCGCCAACAATTCCGGCTAGCTCTGCTGAGCGACGGTATGAGGTACCAGTCATCAATGAGGTGATAGCGCCAGCAAGTGCACGGCCACCATCTGAATCGTAAGCAAGACCTGAGGCCATAAGCAGTGCACCAAGGTTTGCGTAACCAATTCCTAATTGACGGAAATTACGGGTTGTCTCAGTGATTGGATCGGTTGGGAAATCTGCGAAACAGATTGAGATATCCATTGAGGTAATAACCAATTCAGTTGCCTTAACAAAGGTCTTGGTATCAAATGAACCATCAGCCTTTAGGAACTTTAATAGGTTAAGGGAGGCCAAGTTACATGATGAGTTATCAAGTGACATGTACTCAGAACATGGATTTGATGCGTTGATTCGTCCAGTCTCTGGGTTGGTATGCCACTCATTGATCGTGTCATCATATTGAATTCCAGGATCAGCACATGCCCAAGCTGCCTCTGCCATTTTGCGGAATAATTGTTTAGCATCAACTGTCTCTAGAACCTCACCAGTTGAGCGAGCGGTTAAACCAAATGATTTACCCTCTTCATAGGCACGCATAAATGAATCTGATACACGTACTGAGTTATTTGCATTTTGGTATTGGACAGAGATGATGTCCTTTCCACCAAGATCCATATCAAAGCCAGCATCACGAAGGGCGCGAATCTTGTCCTCTTCGCGAACCTTTGTCTCGATAAACTCTTCGATATCTGGATGATCTACATCTAGAACAACCATCTTTGCGGCACGACGTGTTGCGCCACCAGATTTAATTGTTCCAGCTGAAGCATCTGCTCCACGCATAAATGAAACTGGGCCTGAGGCGGTTCCACCATTTTTTAACAACTCTTTTGATGAGCGAATGCGAGAGAGATTTAAGCCAGCACCTGATCCACCTTTGAAGATAAAGCCCTCTTCGCGGTACCAGTTAAGAATTGAATCCATTGTGTCATCTACGGAGAGAATGAAACATGCAGATACCTGTTGTGGTGCATTTGTTCCTACGTTGAACCACACTGGTGAGTTGTAAGAGAAGATTTGGTGCATCAGCATGTGGGTTAGCTCGTGCTCGAAGATCTCGGCATCTTGCTCAGTGGCAAAGTAGCCATTCTCTTTTCCAGCCTTTGTGTATGTTAAAACAACACGATCAATAACCTGCTTTAGTGACCACTCGCGATTATCTGCACCAAGTGCGCCGCGGAAGTATTTGGTGGTAACAATTGTTGAAGCATTTACCGACCAGAAATCTGGGTACTCAACACCTTTTTGTTCAAAGATAACCTCGCCTGATTTCCAGTTGGTCTGGACTACATCACGGCGCTCCCACTTAACGGTGTCATACGGGTGAACACCAGCTGTTGTGTAAATGCGTTCTATCTTCAGACCATTGGCCTTATTTAATCCAGTGACCTTGGTCTGTGCTGGCTTGTTCACAATCGACATACGTTTCCCCTTAGTTTCCTAGTAACTTAATTTTTTACTGCTGCTGTTTCTAAATCTTTATTTAAAACATTTTTTTCATTTTTTAATGCATTTGAATTTCTGGAAGGTTCGGCACGGAGAAGTGCGATCTCACCTTCAAAATCTTCGAGGGAGGTAAAGTTACGATATACGGAGGCATATCTCAGGTAGGCGACCTCATCGAGTTCTCGGAGTGGCGCAAGAATTGCCATTCCAACCTCTTGAGCTTCAACCTCTGCCTGACCATCTGCGCGTAAGGACTCTTCAACCCTCTGTGCCAGCAATGCAAAATCATCATCACTTACTGGACGACCTTGGCACGCCTTGCGAACACCAGAAATTACCTTCTCGCGAGAGAAGGGCTCTGTTGCTCCTGATCTTTTGATTATTAGTAAAACGCTGGTCTCAGAGGTTGTGAATCTGCGGCTACATGAGGTGCACTCACGGCGACGGCGGATCAGGGTGCCCTCATCGGCAGGACGTGAGTCAATGACTCGGGAGTCCTCAAACCGGCAGAAGGGACAGATCACCGTATGCTCCAATCAAAAAGGGATAGCTGGGAAGGATCACGAAAGATACTCTAAAACCACAACTTATGGAAGCCCTTTCGGGTTTGACCACTAGATGTTGGGTGAACCATAGAGGCAGCCTTTAGGGTTGAGAAGCACCTTAATCGGCGTGTTGCCAATAATTATCCAAACTTACTTAACCTCTTACTTGCTGGGCACCATCAACTTGGTACCGGCAGCCACATCAGCGCTGGCGAGGTGGTTCACAGTCAGGATCTCCTCCACGACTGAACGGATTGATCCACCCTCTGCCACCACCTGTGCGATCGACCAAAGGCTTTCACCTGGCAGTACAACAATTTCAACATACTTGGATTGATAATTTGGATCGGTTGCATCTGATGCATTTGAAACAGTGCTAAAACCAGTGCCAATCAATACTAATAGCGATGCCCCCAGAAATGTTCTGGCTAGCTTTGCCTTACCTTTAGTACTCATTTACTTCCTACATCTTTCTGTGAGAACACTGTTCGAGGGGATTCGAACATCTGTTCTAAAGAGAATTAAACACCATCCCACTGACACTGTCCAGTTAAAATCGAACAAATGTTTGATTTTTTTCCAATCATGCCCTACCCTCTACCTATGGCTACTAAACCCGCTAAATCCACCAAGAAATCAGCTGCCCCAAGCAAGAAGGTCGCTGAACTGCCCGATGGCCCAGCCGATCAAAATGGCTTAACCCCTCGCCAGCTCAAGATTTTGCAGGTGATCAAAACCGCTGTTGAGGATCAGGGGTACCCACCCTCAATGCGCGAGATCGGTGAAAAAGCTGGCCTCTCCTCCACCGCCTCCGTTACCTACCAACTTCAAATCCTCGAGGAGAAGGGCTGGATCCGCCGAGATGCCTCCCGCGGACGTGCCATTGAAATTACCCTGCCAGGCCAAGATGGTGAAGCAGCTCCCCAAGATAAAACAAGATTAATTCCACTAGTAGGTCGCATAGCAGCAGGAAATCCAATTCTTGCCGAACAAGAGGTTGAAGAGGTTCTGCCACTTCCTGAATCAATTGTTGGTAAAGGAGATCTCTTCCTGCTTCAAGTTAAGGGTGACTCAATGATTGATGCTGCAATCTGTGATGGTGATTATGTTGTTATTCGTGCCCAGAAATCTGCCGAAAAGGGCGAGATCGTCGCTGCGATGATTGATGGCGAAGCAACTGTTAAAACCTGGTCTAAAAAAGAGGGCCACTTCTGGCTTCTTCCAGCAAATGATAATTACGCACCAATTCCAGCTGATAATGCAGAGATCCTAGGAAAGGTAACTGCAGTACTTCGCTCTTTGTAAGTAATAATTTCCAAAGTAAATAATTTTATCTTTGTTATTGGAAGGGTTAACCTTAAAATTTAAAGTTTGAAAGCGCTTTTCTTATTTGAGTACTCACAATATCTTTCTCATTTTCTTGTAATCCATCAGCACTCAACCAAATAATATCTTTTGAATTATGGACGACTTCAATTATCGGGTCTAGTGACTGAAGTTCTGCAATCACCTTGGGCACAATTTCTTGGGAGAACTGTATTCTGACACGAGGAATTGGTTGGCCCGCTTCATTAAGCTCTTCCCTATCTACCCTTATGCCTGAAATAACGGATAACTCCGCTACCCATCCATCAATGATTCTTTCCCAATTTTTAAACTCACTCACATGATCATTATTAATATATCTCTCTACCGCGGTAGTAATACCCGCTATTTCTTCCTTTCCTACCTTAAATGCTCTAGCAAAACGTTGAAAAGGTGAAGCATTTTCTCGTATCGCTTCAATCCAAATTGCTTTTCCTAAAATAATCCCAGTTGACTGGGGACCCTTCAATGCCTTTCCGCCACTAAATATCACTAAATCTGCTCCACACTCTTTGGTAAAGTGCCAAAGATTAGAGAGCGGAGGCAGCTGAGCCGCGGCATCCACAAAAACTGGAACTTTGTATTTTTGCGCTATTTTCACAACTGTATTTAATGACAAAACGGGTGAAGCAAGATGAGCTCCAGCAACATAGAAAATGGCAGTCGTACTAGAATTTATCGCTGACTCTAATTCGTATTCGAAAGTTTGAATTGCATTACCTACTGTGACAATTTTTGACCCAGCCAACCTAATTGCAGAGTCATACGGAATCCGATGCCCAGTTTGTACAATTATCTCTGAAGGCGCCGCAGTCCCATCTATGATTCGTTGGATTTCCTTGACATCACCTTTAGTTCTAAAAGCTAAAATAGATAAAACAATCGCTGCCGCAGCACCTGTGGTTATAAAGGCGGCCTCATTTTTGGTGAGTTTAGCGATTTTATTTCCAGCCTTAAGTTGCAACTCATGTATTGAGATAAATGACTTAGAAGCATCGATCATGGCCTCCAAGACTTGTGGCGCCATTATTGAGCCACCAATAGCTGTGTAATATGCAGCAGCGTTGATGCGTTTGGTTACACCCAATGAAGTATAAAAATCCATTTTTTCCTCTGGTACTTTCCAATCTAGTTTTCAAATCCTGTATTTTTCAGAAAAGCCTTAAATCGATCACTTGATGCCAAATTTCTGATGCTTGAATAAGTTGTTACTCCCTGTTCAACGCATCCTCACAAGAGTATCATTTAGAATAACCTCATTTAGAAATTCCTCAAGATAAATCCGTGGGATCTAGGAGAAGTTAGGGAGAAAACTCTAAAGCCTAGAAAAGCGAGATCTTAGGAGGGTAACTGCAGTACTTCGCTCTTTGTAAAAATCAGCTTTAAATTGCCGTAAAGTAAGGCGGTGCCATCACAACGAGATAATTTTGCTCATACGAAAGCATTGCTTACATGATCGGTGAAATATCATCACTCTCTAACGCATTATTTAATGCTCTCACTAACACTCTTGGTGGTAAATCAACCCAATTAACCTCTTGGCGAAACACTCTTCGCGCCTCTGCCAGTGTTGCAATGGTTGTTATAACCATCGCTATCTTCTTTAACTTAGAGACCCTTACTCTTCGAGTTGTTGCAACTGGAATTGTTGCGGGCTTAGTAGGTGGCTTGGGTTTGCCATTAATTTATCAAGCATTTGCCGTTGGTTCAGTCTCATTTGTCTCACCCGTTGTTGTCTTAGTTCAAACCTCTAATCTAATTTTATTTGCGGTAATTGTTGAAAATGAGAAACTTTCTTGGGCCTTTCCATTGGCCGCGCTCTTAGGTGTTACCGGTTTATTTGCCTGCTCACGAAGGTCATCAACCCAAGCTAGTGCTAGTTTGAAAGTTTTTGCACTTGCTGCGGTTGCTGGCTGCTGCTTTACCGTCTTCTCTATCACACTGACCACAATTGAACCTGATGAGATTATCGCCGCTCTCTTTGGTGGCCGCATTGGCATTTTACTAATCTCCTTTATTTTTCCACCGGTAAAGGAGAGTAAAGATAGTGGTAAAAAGAGTTCTAAAGAGTGGCGCAAGTATGCGCTGCTATCTGGTGGATGTGAGATCTTTGGCAATTTGTCATTTATTTTAGCGATAACAAATTTAGATTTAAGTAAGGTAGGAATCTTTGTGGCATCAGCCCCTGCCTTAGCCACCTTGATTGGTATTAAATTATTGAAGCAAAAACCATCATTGATTAATTGGTTGGGCATTGCAGCTACCTCTGCTGCACTTGCAATTATTGCAATAATTTAAAGCTTAACCACGTCCAATGTATGGCATCTTTGTCGCCATTACCGTCATGAATTGAACATTTGCCTCTAATGGAAGTGTGGCCATATGCAAAACCGCATCAGCCAAAATCTGGGGATCAATTACTGGCTCGGCTACAACAAGACCGCTAGCTTGCAGCGCACCAACTCGTTGAACACTAGCAATGGCAGTATCAGCATTTCCAATATCAATCTGGCCACAGGCGATGTTGTACTGGCGACCATCTAATGAGGTGGAACGGGTTAATCCAGTAACCGCATGTTTTGAGGCGGTATATGGCGCAGAGTTTGGCCTTGGAACATGGGCAGATACCGATCCATTATTAATGATGCGACCACCTTGTGGTTTTTGATCCTTCATTATCAGGAAAGCCTCTTGCGTGCAGTAGAAAACTCCACCAACATTTGTATCTAAAACTTTTTTCCAATCCGGCGCACTTACCTGCTCAAGCAGACCGCTTGGAATTCCAACACCAGCGTTATTAAAAAGTAGATCTAATCGATTAAATTTTGCTTTAACTGTTGAAAAGGCCTTTGCTACCGACTCTCGATCACTAACATCACATTGAATTGCAATTGCCGCATCTCCGATCTCTGCTGCCACCTGATTTACACCCTCAAGGTTGCGTCCAAACAATGCAACCTGCCAACCAGCTTTAGCCAAAGTAATACTGGTGGCTCTGCCAATTCCTTTATTTGCGCCAGTTACCACTGCATATTTACTCATCTATTTACCGCCCTTTATCTCTCCGCCAAGTTCATTATCGATATGGCTGATGATTAACTCATCAAAAGTACTCTCGCAGGTAAAGCCCAAAGCCTTTGCTCGGGTAGCTGTAACTGGTGGGAAATTCCAATTATCTACAATCTTCTGCGCCGCTGGATCAAACTCCTCTTTAATTAAGGCCACCACTTTTTCACCAGCTACTCTGCGCAAGGATTCAATCTCATCTGCAATTGTGGCATTAACTCCGGGCATAGTAAGTGATCGCCGGCTACCCAATGAAGATGTATCTATCATCGCAGCATGTACTAAAAATCCAACTGCAGATTTTGGAGAAGCAAAGATCATCCGAGTGTCTGGTGAGACGTTAAGTACAGCTGCCTGTCCAGAAAGTGGCTCGCGGATAATATTTGAAAATACGCCAGAGGCAGCAGCGTTTGGTTTTCCTGGCCGCACACAAATTGTTGGTAGTCGCAGGCCAACGCCATTTAGAAATCCCTTTCTGCTGTAATCATTCAGCAGTAACTCACCAATTACCTTCTGCGTTCCATAACTTGTTCTTGGTTGCAAAATAAAATCATCTTCAATCACATCTGGATAAGGTGGGCCAAAAACGGCGGCTGAAGAGGTATAGATAACCCTTGGGCAGTAATCATCTGAGATCTCTCGAATCGCTTCAAATAAATTACGGGTGCCATCTAAATTTACTAGGTATCCCTTTTCAAAGTTTGATTCCGCCTCCCCGGAAACAACTGATGCCAGGTGATAAATAAGATCAGGTTTGCCTTTAACTAACTGCCGGCAACTTTGCATATCGGTAATATCTGTAACTAGATGATTTATCTTTATCTTTGCTGCAACTGCACCATTTGAATTTGCAAAGGCATCAGCCGAGGTAATCTCCTCAATCCCTTTGCCATTTAAGCTTGGATTTTGTAGAAGATAATCAATAAGTTTGCGGCCCAGCATGCCGCCGCCACCCACAACTAAGATCTTCATATCCTGATCCTACTTACTGCAGATTTACTTACTTGACCAGCTGATATTGGATTAATCCAGAATCACTCTTTGAACTCTTAATCTTTTTGTATGACTCGAGCACCTCTAGATGGCCCAGAACTGGATAAGCCAGGTACTTATATGCTGGATCTACCCAAGGGCCCATCCGTTCATGAGTTAACTCAATTAACTCCATCATGCCAATTGGCTTCTTCGCAGCAGTAATTACTTCAAGACAGATACTCTCAATTAGATCGGTGTAATTAAGTGATAGATCTAAGAAATCAATTGCTGCCTGACCCTGATACCTTGGATAGTGAGAGGTTAAAATCTCACTTGGTTGGTATCCCTTTAACAATCTAATTGTTGAACGATAGGCCTCAACAAATCTATATGTTGGTGGAAAAGCTGCATCACCATTTGCCAGCAGCACACTATTTCCTAAAACCGCATCTCCAATAATGATCGCCTTGGTCTGCTCATCTAATACCGATAGATGGCCCCATGAATGGCCTGGCGTATGCAAAATTTCAACATACCTTCCGCCAAGATCAATTCGCTCATTTCCAGAGAAGCCAATATCAACATTGGTTTCAAAGGCAACACTCATCATGAAATCCTTTGCCGCCTCTGACTCAGGAAAGCCATGATCCTTTTCAAACTCGTTATAACGATCGTAAAACATAGAGTTTAGATTCTCAATCATTGCGCGATCTCGCTCGCCAGCACAGATCAATGCATTTGGCATTAACTCACGTACCGCTTTATTGCCACCAGTATGGTCATAATCAGAGTGGGTGTTAATAACATAACGCACTTTATCCAGTGATAACTTATTGCTCTTAAAGTAATTTACAACTGTAGTTCTTATCGAATCATCAAAGCCGGTATCAACAAGTAGAGTACTTTCGCTACCAACAACTGCATATATTGCTACGTATCGCTCGCCAATTGGGCACTCGATCCGATGTAATCCCGGCTTAATCTCCATACCTTGCTCCTTAATTAGTGGGTTTTACTCTCCAGTGAAATTAGGTTTGCGCTTTTCGGCAAAAGCACTCCTTCCCTCTTGACTATCTTTAGTCGTAAAACAGTAAGCAAAAGTGTCATTCTCATACTGCAGACCAATATCAACTGCGGTGGATTGTGATACTCGCACCAGATGTTTAGCCAGTTGGGCAGCAATCGGTGCATTAGCTGCAATTCGTTGTGCAAGATCATCAACCGCTGCATCTAATTGATCTGCGGCAAGTAATTGATCAACCAAGCCGTAACGCTCTGCCTGCTGGGCCGAGATTAAATCTCCGGTCAATAACATCTCGAGCGCTTTTCCAGTTGCGATTACCCGTGGTAAAAGTTGAGTATTGCCAGCACCGCCATGCCAACCTAATTTAATCTCACCAGCACCAAATTGAGCATTCTCACTGGCATACCGAATATCACTCATCAACGCCATCTCAAGGCCGCCACCAATACAGTAACCACGAATCTTTGAGATCACTGGTTTTCTAATCGCCCAAATGCCACGTGCATAATCAACCCGATTACGAAGCTGCCAATTAGAACCGTACTGATCCAACACCTTTACATCACTGCCAGCTGAAAATGCCCGTTCACCTGTGCCAGTTAAAATCACAACTCTAATCTCATCATTTGCATTTATATACGGGACTAGCTCCAGTAAGGCTTTACCCATCGCTGGGGTCATCGTATTTAACTTACTCTCCCGATTCAGCGTAATGGTTGCTACATTTTTATCAACTGAAAATAAAAACTCATCTGGCAGATTTGGAATTTTCATCTTATTTTTTTCTTATAACAGATGATGTTTGTGCTGCAGTCTCAAGTAAGACCTTCATCGCCAGCTCAGCAGAATCCGGATCCTCATCAATTACCGCATCTAAGATCGCTTGGTGCTGAATAATAAAATCAGCTTCAGCTGTTGCATGCCTGACTAGATCATCTCTGATCCTAAGTAATGGCAGGATTAATTTACCCATCTTTTTAATTAAATCATTTTGGGTTGCCACCTGTAGCGCCTCATGAAACTCAACATCTGCTTGTGCGATCAACTCTGAGTTAGGCCCCTCTGCGTAAAAGGCATCAGTCATCTTTTTTAAGGAACTCTTTAGCTGGGCAATATCTCTACTGCCACGTCGCTTTGCCGCAACTCTGGCCACGCCTGGTTCATAGGTTGATCGAAGCTCTTCTAGATCGGTAATTAACTCAACACTTAAACCAGAAATCTGTAACCACTTAAGTACATCCTCATCAAGTAAATCCCATTCACTTCGTTCTAAAACAATAGTTCCAGTTTTAGTCCTTGCCCGGGTTAAGCCCTTGTCATGCAAAACCTTTAACGCCTCTCGTATAACAGTCCGGCTTACCCCGTACTTTTCTTCAAGTGAATCAGAGGTCAAAATCGTGCCTGGTGCAATATCACCATGCACGATTTTGCTCCCTAACTCAATAACAATTTGAGTTGGCAGACTTCGCGAGATCTTTGTTTTCATTTAGACCAGATCAAAGGTTTCATAGATGGCAAGGGCTAGTGGTCCTTGTCCCCACGGCACAGAAAATCCACGAGGTGTGAACTCGTAATGAGATTTACGAGTTGATGCCATCACAGCAGCGGTGACATTTTGTAATTCACCAGCCTTATCAGTATCTGCAATCACACCATTGAGCGCCTTAATCATCGCTGGCTCAACGATTGATTTATCAACGATGCCAAGCTTGATCGCTCTGGCAAAACCAGCTGCCATAAAGCCAGCGGTTGATCCCTCTTCACCAGATCGCTCGCTATCAACTACACACCACCAACGACCATCTTCGCGTTGTAATTTAATCATTCCATAAATCAATTTCTCTGCCGCCTCTTTTAACTTCTTGTAGCCAGAGTGAGATTGTGGGATCTGATGCAGTACATCCATTAAACCAAGTAGTGCCCAGCCTTGACCGCGACCCCAACCTTGGCCCCAAGTTCCTTCAACACCATTTAAGAAGAAGTGATCAAAGATGCCGGTTGGTAATTGCAATGCATCAACATATGCAATCGCTTGTTGTACACCAATATCGGTATAGCTTGAATTATTTAATGCCTTACCAAGTCCGGTAAAAAATGGTGGGTCAAAGTGCAAGCAATCAATACATGTTCCGCCCGGAGGTGAAGCGAGTAATTGCGCTTCAAATGGTGGCAGCTCCTCGCCACCATAAGGTGGAATCAAACAAAGTGATTCCCAGGTATCAAAAATTCCGCGATCCTTACTTCTTGAAGATAGATACTTAGCTAATAACTCAAGTGAGTCAAAGATCTGCTTGTTGTTGGTTGCTTGTGCTACCTCGATAATTGCAACTCCAGGCGCTGTGCAATCTAATCTGCGAAAAGGCTCAGGTCTGCTCGCCCAAGCGGCAAACCAACCACGAGCAAAGTTAAAGTACTTAGGATCATCCAATAATTTTCCAGTTACTAAGATCGCTTCAAAACCAGTTGAATCACCAAAGTTCCAAGATTGATATGACTGATTAAGTAATGTGTCACCAACCTTTTTTAATAGATCTAATCGCTCCTGCTTACTGGTTGCTACCTTTACAGTGCTCATATCTACCTTCCCTTAAACTGCGGTTTACGTTTTTCGGCAAATGCTCGTTGGCCTTCAGCTGCATCCTCTGTTGTCATGCAGTAAGAGAATGAATCATTTTCATAAAGCAGGCCGACCTCTAGCGGAATACTTTGTGCCATTCGCACCATATGTTTTGTCATCTGCGCTGCAATTGGTGCCTTCTCAGCAATTGATTTAGCGATCTCAATCGCACGATCTAGTACCTTGTCACGATCGACAATCTCTTGAATCAAACCCATCCGTAGCGCTGCTTCTGCTCCAACCGGCTCGCCATGGAGCAAAAATAGATTTGCATTTCCTGGCCCAACTGTGTGAGTTAATAATTGAGTTTGACCTGAGCCACCATGCCAGCCCCACCGAATCTCACCAGCTAGAAATTTTGCATCGGGTGAACCTACGCGAACATCAGAGGCGCAAGTCATCTCTAAACCGCCACCAACAACCCAACCATGAAGTGCTGCTACAACCGGTTTTTTAATCAACCAAATTGCACGTGCATAATCTAAATTACGATCAAATCGATTTCGATACTCCCAATTGCTGCCGTAATCACCTAAATCGGTGAGATCACTTCCGGCACAAAAACCTTTTTCGCCCTTGCCGTACAAAACTACCGCTCTAATATCTAAATTATTATTTAACTCATAAATATATGAGTTAATCTCCTCATCCATCTTGACCGTCATCGCATTTAACTTCTCGGGGCGATTAAGAATTAGATGAGCAACATTCTCATGTATCTCTAGATCTACTGAACCGCTTAACTCATTGCTCACGCTTGCTCCTTTGTTTTGGCTACTGCTCCGGAATTAATTAACTGCGATATTTTCTCTGGCTTCATTTGGAGCAACTTGCCCAAAATCTCCTCAGTGTGCTCACCTAGCGCAGGTGCACCACGGCGAATACTTGGTGGAGTTTGATCCATTTTGATTGGTGGTCTGACCGTCTTTGCTGAGCCGCCACGAAATTGTGATTGCTCAACAATGTAATTGGTCTCCTTGATATGTTTGTCATTCATTAATTGCTCGTAGTTATAAACCGGTCCACACCAAGCACCAGCCTTATCGCAAATTTCAATCCATTCTGCGGTTGTTTTATCCTTGAATGAGTTGCGGATTTTCTTATAAACCTCATTGCGATACTTATGTCCATCATTGTAATGAGCTAAGGTTTTTAGCCAATCATCATTTAGGATCTCACCCAAAATTGGCAGTGGCACCATCGCCAAAGTCAGCCAAGCATCCTTAGTTTTATAAACACCGTAAGGTGCTGGAATTGATCCATGGGCAGATCTCTCTTCTAATCGCCTTGGCATTGGGCCGGCATTTAAATAGGTAACAATCTCTTGAAGTTGGCAATCCATTACAACTGACAACATATCTACCTCAACATGTTGGCCAACACCGGTGTGATGTCTTGATTCAACCGCTGCCAAAATACCAATGACCGCTTGATAGCCAGTCATTACATCGGCACCCCACAACGCACTTGGAGTTGGGTCATCTCCTGCTGCACCAACACTAAACATTGAGCCGCTATAACCCTGCACAATTAAATCCTGCCCTGGTCGATCACGGTATGGACCAACAGAGCCATAACCAGAGATAGAGCAGTAAATAATTCGAGGATTTATTTTCTTAAGATCTTGATATCCGATACCTAATCGATCGGCGGTGCCATGTCTAAAATTTTGTAGGAAGACATCAGATTTTTTCACTAACTCATAAATTACTTCAAGACCGTCAGCACTCTTTAAATCAATTGCTAGTGATCGCTTATTTCGATTGACCGCTAAAAATGTGGTCATCTCACCATTGCTCTGTTGATCCTCAAAGCCACGGGTTCGATTGAACTCACCACTTGCAGGTGGTTCAACCTTTATGACATCAGCACCTAGATCTCCTAGCCGAGTTCCTGCGATGGGACCGGCCAACATCTGGGTTGCATCAATTACACGAAGCTCTGCGAGCGCTCCCTTTTTATCTGAACCTTTATCTGAACCTTTATCTGAACCTTTATCTGAGTTTGTCATTTCCATACAATGATACTTTCGTATGAAGAATAACTTGTCAAGGGTAGATTGCGCTCAAATCTACCCCTGGGAGCTTATTGCTTGAGGATTTTGCTTGAGGATTCTGCTGGAGGATTTTGCTTGAAGATTATGGCTTAAGCAAAACGGGCGTGCAGCCCGCCATCAACTATCCAATCAGCACCATTTACAAATGAGGCATCATCGGAGAGCAGGAAGGTAACCACCTTTGCGATCTCAGAGGTCTGTGCCATGCGCCCTAGTGGTTGCACCGCCATCGACTCTGCCCGCTTTGCCGGTTGGGTTTGAAACCAGGACTCAAGCAACGGAGTCAGGGTGTAACCAGGTGATACGGCGTTGGTGCGGATGTTATTAATTCCCTCATCTAATGCCAGGTTTCGAGTTAAACCAATTACGCCAGATTTAGCTGCTGCATATGGAAAGAATTTAGGAAAGCTCATGCGAGCGTGAATGGATGCGATGTTAACAATTGCACCCTTCTTCGCCTTTCGCATTCCTGGCAAGGCAAGCTTTGCGGTGTGCCAAACACTCTTTAGATCAACATCAAAAAATCGATTCCATTGATCATTTGTCATCTCAACTGGATCGGCATTTGAGTTTACGCCAGCATTATTTACTACACCCGTTACTGGACCAAACTTTGCCACCATGGCATCAAAGGCAATCTTTAAATTATCAAAGTTAGCTACATCGCCTTGGTGAAAAAATACTTTAAATCCCTTATCAGTTAACTCTTTCTCATACTTCTTGCCCGCATCCTCTGCCAGATCGCAGAAGGAAACCTTGGCGCCATTTTGCGCTGCATCTAAAACAATTGCCGATCCGATGCCATTTGCGCCACCAGTTACAAATACATGCTCATTTGCTAACTTCATTTTTCTCCCCTTTGGTTACCAGTCAGCAACTGATCCATCTTTGTGGAACCATTGAACTGGTTGACCACCTGAGAATGGATGTTGCTTAGCTGCTTTTTCATCAATCTCCACGCCGATACCAGCTTTTTCAGGAGCGTATATATACCCATCCTTTATCTCTGGCACACCGTGGAATACCTCATTTCGCCATGGCACATCTGATCGCATAACCTCTTGAATTAAAAAGTTTGGCGTAGTTAAGCCAAGGTGCACATTAACCATCGTGGCAATTGGGCCAAGTGGATTATGTGGCGCCATTGAGACACCAAAGCTTTCACAAAGTGCTGAGATCTTTCTAATCTCTGTAACTCCACCTGCGTGACAAACATCTGGTTGAGCAACATCAATTAACCCTGCCTGTAGGTATGGCAAGAACTCAATTCGATGTAACCATCGCTCACCAGCTGCAATTGGTGCAGTGATTCCTTTACGAGCACTCTTTAATGACTCAATCTGATCTGGCGGTACTACCTCCTCTAAGAAGAGTGGATTAAATGGTTCAAGTACCTT
>CAMCXX010000010.1 GCA_945883755.1 Bifidobacterium breve
TCTTCAGGAATCGATAGAGCGAGCTGCTCTTTTAAAGGTCAAAAACTTTACGGCCGGGTATTCATTACAGATAGAGAGATTTTTTCCGACTTCACTGTGTATGTAACAGACAGAGAAATATTCTCTGATCTATCGGTATTTAAGTCAGATAGAGAGATTTTTGCTAATCGCTGTGGATTATGGTTCATCACCGATCGAGAGATCTTCTCAGACTTCACAATTTATTTAACCGATCGAGAGATTTTCTCAGACTTTACAATTTATTTAACCGATCGAGAGATCTTTGCGGGAGTAAAAAGGTAAAAAATGACATTAAATTACATTTAGAAACGGGCAAAAATAGCGGGCAAAATAACTTTTACGCTCAAAAACCCGCCCCTTGACTGTGTCCGGCTTATAGGGCGACTCTTCTTTGTTTTTATAGTTTGTAAACTCAATTTGCGCTTACTTTGGCCAAAAATGTTTGTACAAGTTACGACAAAACCTGTCGCAGATTTAGATGTTTTTATGGGGAATCGATGGGCAAATATGGGCAGTTTTATGGGCAGTAAGGTGGCGAGAAAACTGATTCGGAGATTGCTTATTGTAGAATTTTTATATGTCAGCCGTTGCAAAGAAAATTGACTTCGCTTCCGAATTGGTGCAGGAGAGGAGATAAGACATGGACGATGAAAGTTGTGATCTGGGTCAGCCAAAGGGCGTTAAAGAAAAGAAGTTAGAAGTGATTGACGGGTACACGATCAAATACCATGCAAACGGTGCCACCGTTTGGTCTAAAGGAAAAATGTTAGACGACCAACCCGATGGTTATTGGGAGTGGTACCGAATTGATGGCACGATTAAACGTTCGGGATATTTTGAAAAGGGGGAGCCTGTTGGCGAATGGGTTACCTACGATGATCAAGGAACAAAGTATAAGGCAACCAATAGAGGTAAAAAATAGCTGCGGTTTGAAAACTAATAGCATAAAAATATGGCGTAGAAACGGCCTATAGGGCGACTCTTCTTTGAATTAGTTACTCTGGGTAACATCGGTTTGTGCGATGATTTTCACAACGATGGATTGGTAGTAATTGGGACTTGGTTTATGACCAAGCCCCTTTTGCTTTTGTGCGAATGGCAGCATTTTTGTGGCAGAATTAGATAGCACTTCGGGTTTGGTAGCAATTGGGACTTAGCAAATAGCTGAGTACCTTTTGTTTTTCCACATTAATCTCTATCAATTAAGGAATCAAAAGCAACTTTCCAACAGTGCCACGACCGGCTAAATCATCCTGAGCCTTCGCAGCCTGCGCAAGGGCGTATTCACGTCCAACTTTTATCTTTAACTTGCCAGCTGTAATTAATTTAAATACCGCACTCATACGTTCATCTAACTCTTGGCGATTAGTAATGTAATTAGCCAGTGTTGGCCTAGTTATAAATAGTGAACCACTGACATTAAGTCTCTGTAAATCAAATGGTGGCACTGGTCCACTTGCTGCGCCGAAGAGAACCATAAGTGAGCGTGGTTTAAGAGATGCTAGAGAATCATCAAATGTTGCAGCACCCACACCGTCGTAGACAACATCAACTCCTTTGCCTTCAGTCATCTTTTTTACTTCTTGCAAAACATTTTGTGAGTCATAACGAATAACATCGCTTACACCAGTTTCACGGATGATCTTTTCCTTTTCGCTATTTGAGGTAGTTGCAATTACCCGACCACCTTTTTCTAAAATCATTTGGCAGAGCAGATTTCCAGTTCCACCAGCAGCGGCGTGCACAAGTGCGACATCTCCTGGCTTTATTGAGTAAGTGGAGTTAACTAAATAGTGGGCGGTCATTCCTTGCAGCGCAGAAGCGGCAGCGATTTTCAAATCAATTTCCTCTGGAACCTTTGCCACTTTCTCACCAGACAATAAGGCGTATTCGGCGTAGCTGCCAAGCGCCATCGCCCAGACAACACGATCTCCAACCTTTAAGTAATTTACATCGGAGCCAATTTCAACGACAACACCAGCGCCTTCAACACCTGGTGTAAATGGCAGATTTAATTGATAGACACCAGCTCCGCCACGTTGATAAATATCTAGAAAATTCACACCAGCTCTTTCAACCTTGACCACAACCTGGCCTGCTGCTGGAGTTGGCTTTGGGGATTCACTTAAATGTAAAACAGAGGAGTCGCCGAACTCAGAGATCAAAATCTTTTTCATGAGCTCTCCTTTATCAATAGCAAGTAATAGATTAATTAGGTTAAAAAGTAGATCTTAATGATTTAGTTAAGAGAGCGACAATTGCTGTAATTGAGAGAATTGCAGCCAAAACTAGATAAGTATTGCCGACACCAAAGCTTTCAACCGCCAAACCTGATGCCACCATTCCAATAGGTGGAGCTGCGTAAAAGACTGCGGTCTGGATACCGAACACTCTGCCATGTTGATCAGCTGGAACTCTCTGCTGAATCAATGAACTAATTAGTGGATTAAATGGTCCCCAAGAGAGCCCTAAGAGAAATCCCGCTGCCATTAACAATGGAATCTGCGGCAAGAGAGCCATTGGAATAATGCTGATGGCATTTCCAATTAAAACCATACGGACCAAAGTTTTTCGCGAAACTCTGGAGATGATCCACCCATACCCAAAGGATCCAAGTGCGGCACCAGCTGAGATTGCAGAGATAACTAATCCAAGTCCAGCTGGATTGCCCAAATCTTCAAAGTAAGTAGGAAGAATTACCGTTTCAGTTGGCAGATAAACCGCAGCTAAAACTAAAATTGCCAGAGTTAGCGTGCGAAGTAATTTGTCATTCCACAAAACTTGAAAACCAATTCGCATGCTTCGATCAGATTCCTCACCCATCTCAATCGCTAATTCACGTGCATCCCTTCCAAGATTTCCAACTCTTAAAAAAGCGATGGCAAGAGCTGCAATTACAAATAGAGCTGCTGCTACCCAAAATGAGTTGACTGCGCCAACTGTTGAAATCAATCCAGCGCCAACGGCAGGCCCAGCAATCCATGAAAGACCCATGAATCCATCATGAAAGCCATTTAGTTGATCAAGCTCTCTGCCTGAAGCTTTTGCAACATCAGCAAGAAGTGTTTTTCGCGCTGTGTAACCAGCTGGATCAAAGATTCCACCAATCACTGCAATAACGAGAATAGAGATACTAGAAAGTCCAGATGTAATTGCAACAATTGGAAATGCGATTACTGATAATGCTGATAGAAGGTCAGCACCAATACTTACAGCACGTCGACCAAGATGATCAACCAACCAACCACCAAATGGTGAAATCAATAAACCTGGTAGGGCAGATACTGCAGCAACTAATCCGGCAAAGGCAGGAGAGTTAGTCTCTTCAAGTACTAGCCAAGGGATTGTGATCATCACAATTGAGTTACCTATACCAGAAGCAAAATTAGAGATCTGGTGAAGAATTAGGGGAGAGTTACTTCTCATGAAGTGATTATTGCGCATCTAAACCAACAGGGTGAACCATCATTTAGAGCGACTCATTTCTTCATTATGTTGCATTAATGCTACATAGCATATATGCTACTTTTATGAGTCGCAATCCAGAAGAACCCGTCTATAACCGAATTGAGGAAGCCCGCACTGCCTTAGGGCTATCAAGGCAGGATCTTGCTGATAAGGCGGGAGTGCATTACCAAACTATTGGATATCTAGAACGCGAGGAGTACAGCCCTTCGCTAGTTCTTGCCTTGCGTATTGCAAAATCATTGAATCAAGAGGTATCAGAGCTCTTTTCACTTAACCCATTTAAGAAAGGAAAGTAGGAATGCGAAAGAGGAATAAGTTTTATTGGTTTGAGGGCGTGACTGAAAAGGGAGTAAAAGCTTTATTAAATGATGAAAACTCCAAATACAGATGGCTCAGGCCGCAACGAAACCGAAGAGTTTTAGTAATTCTCATGGCAATTGGATTAGTCCTAACATCTATGGGCAGCTACTGGCCAACTCTTAAGACAAATCTAAATCTAGACTCAGGTGTCGGTTTAATCATCTACTCCGTAACAGCTATTTTTGTAATCCTTGCCATTATTGGCGGCTATTCATTCTTGCGCATCGCGGTTAGATCAATAGCAGATGCACCAGATGAGCTATTGGATGAGCGTCAGATTGCGGTTCGCAATACTTCATTTAGATATGCCTATTTTATTTTAGGTTACATTCTTATGGGCTTGATGGTCTTGATCCTCTTTGGACCTGAACTACAAATGTTTCAGGATGAAGGAAATGATGGTAGCTACGTATTTATCGCCACCTTGTTTGCCTGTGCCTCACTGCCATCAATGGTTATGGCTTGGCGCGAGCGAGATATCTGATCTTGTTGAACCAGCGTGATATTGCTCCAGATGTTTTAAGGGGTTTTGCACTTTTTGGAATTTTGGTTGTAAACATTCAATTTATGGCTTTAAGTAGTGATTAGGGAGCACGGGGTGAATGGACTTACGGCTTTGCGAATGGATCTGCAACATTTATTATCGCCTCAGTTTTTGCCGGTAAATTTTATTTACTCTTCTCTTTTCTATTTGGCTACAGCTCAAATTACATAATCAATGGCGAAAGAAGAAATAGAGGAAGGTGGATAAAGCGGTGTTTGGTTCTGATGGTTCTAGGGGTTATTCACTTCACCTTCTTTTGGCATGGCGACATTATTTTTATCTATGGCTTATTTGGTCTGCTGCTCATACCATTCTTTTTTCGAGGAGATAAAACTTTAAAAATTTGGACCCGAATAATCTTTTCAGTTTCAACTTTTGCTATTGCTTCAGTAGGTATATTGGTTTATCTAGCCGAGCGATTTATGTCAGAGAATACTTTTCAAGGTGCTGTAGATGTTGAGTTAAATAGAGTTTTAATTGATGGGACATTTCTCGAAGCAATTCCTGCAAGGTTGGAGCTATGGGTTTACGGGATATCTACGGGCCTCTTTCTGCAAGGTGGATTGGCTTTTGCAGCATTCTTGCTTGGAATTCGTTTAGCAAGATCAAAGTTTCTATCTTCACCGATAGACAATGAAAGAAACTCTCAATTAATCAAAAGAGGTTTGATTTTGGGTGCTCCAATTCAAATAATCGCTGCGGCAGTGTTGGTTCAAAATGAAAGAGCTGCGGAACCATCAGAGGGGATATATCTACTTGCTCTCTTTGCCTCATTTATCGCCGCTCCTTTGTTATCCATGTTCTACATTGGCGTAATTCGTAAATTAGTAGAAGAGAAGCCGCACCTTGTGTCATGGATGAGACCAGCTGGCCAGCTCTCATTGACTATCTATATTTTGCAATCAGTAATTACCTCGTTGATTTTCAGTCCATGGGGATTGGGATTGTTCCAAGAGTTACAAACATGGCAGGTGTTGGTTCTTGCCGTGGGAATTTGGTTACTTCTTGTAAAACTGGCAACTGATTGGCTAAAGAGGTTTAATCAAGGGCCACTTGAATTACTAATGAATACACTCACAAGAAGTGGAAGAAACGGAATCAGTAAAAGTAACGCTTAGATGGGTTTATGGCTGGGCTGTTAGTCTGGTGTTGTTTAGGGTGAACCAACAAGTTACTCTGTGTAATTCAGAAAACTGGCATAATATTGGTGTCGAAATTGAGAATTGGTAACTCTCGAGTTAAATATTTTGACTGGGGCTGGTGACTTAGAGATCCTCAAGCAAAAACTTGGGGATCTTTGATTTATCCACAACAATCTAAAAACCAAAATACGAATCCACCCACCTGGGGCAATCTTTACTCGCAGGCTGGTGTGGAGTAGTGACAGCTCATCAACTCTTACCAAGTTGAAGGCACGGGTTCGATTCCCGTCACCAGCCCTGCTTTAATTCGACAATCCCGGCGACACTTTGACTTATGAACCTCCCGTTTTTGAAGGAATGGTTTTCTTATGCCAGAATTCCCGTCATTGGGGAGTACCTCGTTAAGCACCTTCGTCAATACGGATAGCGATATCCCGGAGGCGCGACCATCTTGATGGTTGAGGGAGACCATGGCTTTACGTCATCTGTCCCTCCTACTGAATAGGTAATTAACATGGATGTAACTCTTTTAACCTGGGCGATTGTTGTCGGCGCAATTCTGGCTTTGATAATCATAGATTTATTAACAATCAGCAGAAAGCCTCATGATGTTATGTTTAAAGAGGCATCAATCTGGTCAATCTTTTACATTGGAGTTGCAATCGCCTTTGGTGTTTGGGTATGGCAAACAGCGGGCTCGGTATATGGAACTGAATACTTTGCTGCCTACTTAGTTGAGAAATCTCTTTCAGTAGATAATTTATTTGTATTTATCATTATCTTGGCACAGTTTAAAGTGCCATCGATCTACCATCAGCGAGTATTGATGTTTGGCGTTGTTCTAGCTCTTGTCCTACGCGCAATCTTCATCGCCGTTGGCGCCGCAGCAATTACCAAATTCAGCTTCACATTTGTAATTTTCGGTGCGATCTTAATCTGGACTGGCGTTGGATTATTTAAGCACTGGGATGAGGATCCAACCCCGGAGGATAATGTCCTGGTCAAAATAATTAGGCGACGTATTCCGATGACTGATGAATATGATGGTTCAAAGGTATTTACTAAGGTCAATAGCAAAAAAATAGCAACACCTATGCTTTTAGTATTGATTGCGATTGCCTCCACTGATTTGCTCTTTGCACTAGATTCAATTCCAGCAACATTTGGTGTTACGCAAGAACCATTTTTAGTATTTGCCGCTAACGCATTTGCATTACTTGGCCTGCGCGCGCTGTACTTCTTGCTGAAGGGCTTACTAGATAAGTTAATTTACCTTTCCCTTGGATTGTCGATTATCTTGATGTTTATTGGCGTCAAGTTAATTCTGCTCTACCTACATGAGATCTGGGAGCAGATTCCAAAAATTCAAACACCAACCAGCCTGGCAGTGATTGGTTCTATTCTGGTCGTTTCAACTATCGCTAGTTTGATTAAATCAAAGAATGATCCGACCGCGGTTGCGCATGCAGGACGTGTGACGGCAGCTCCTAAAAAAAAGGCACAAGAATCCGACAAGAAGTAAACTTCCCTGCTGATACAGTTCACTAATATCAAGAGTATGAGGTGAGCAAAATCAGCAAAGTATTGTTAACTGGCGCTAATGGATACATTGGCCGTCATATCCTGTTGCAACTTTTGGATCAGGGTTATCAGGTGCGTGCCTCTGTGCGAAGTTTGGATAAAAGCCAAGAGGTAATTGACGCGCTCAAGCCCCATCTTAAAGATGTAAATCTCCTTACCTCTCACCTCTCCTTCGTAAAACTCTCACTCGATGAGGATGCAGGCTGGAGTGAGGCGATGAAGGATATTGATGTATTGATTCACTCTGCCTCACCATTCCCATTGGTAATTCCTGCCGATGAAGAGAAATTAATTCGTCCCGCAGTTGATGGAACAATTCGTGCCTTCAAAGCTGCCAAGGATGCAGGAATTAAACGAGTAATTCTTACCTCATCTAATGCAGCGGTATTTGCACGCGATTTACCAAAGGGTGCTACCGAGTTTGATGAAACGATGTGGACAGATATTAATCATCCGATCGGAAGAGCTGCATATCGCCGATCAAAGACATTGGCTGAGCTTGCAGCTTGGGATTTTGTAAAAAATCAGGCACCTGAAATTGCATTAACTGTAATCAATCCAACCTTAGTAATTGGAAAACCACTAGATACAAATTTTGGATCGTCAATGGCGATTATTGATCAATTAATTCAAGGTACAAAGCGAATGGTGCCAGATTTGCGTGTTGGCATAGTTGATGTGAAAGATGTAGCAAAGATGCATGTTGATTCGATAAAGGTTGATGAAACTAGGGGGGAGCGAATCTTGGCAACATCAGAGACTCGTTCTTTGGTTCAGATCACAAAAATAATTAAAGCCAACAATCCAAACCTTAAAATAATTACCCGTAGGGCACCCACATTTCTACTTCGATTGATCGCCCTTTTTGATAAAAAACAAAGACCAGGATTATTATTACTAGGTAGACCTAATCTGATCAGTAATGCCAAAGCTAAAAGATTATTCAAGATGAGTTTTATTTCACCTGAAACAAGTGTGATTGAAACGGCGCAATTTCTGATCTCAAAAAGAGAGCGGGAGAAGGCAGCGAAGTGAAGCGATTTTCAAAGCCACCTCTGCGTGAGTTTCTAGATAGAGAATCCTCTGGCGGCGTATTAATTTTATTTTTTGCCTTCCTAGGTTTAATTGTTGCTAACACACCTTTTTCAAAACAGTACTTTTCATTCCTAAACTTTGATTTTGTCTTAGGACAAGGTATTTTTTCAATCGAATTAACAACTCAAAAATTTATTAATTATGCGTTGATGACAATCTTCTTCTTTGTTGTAGGGCTTGAAATAAAGCGTGAGTTAACCTCTGGCCACCTAGCCTCAATGAAAAAAGCGTTAATGCCATTTATCGCAGCACTTGGCGGCATAGCATTTCCAGCGATTATTTACCTCTCAATTGCTGGTGGAGTGGCTGCTGCTGGATGGGGTGTGCCGGTTGCGACCGATATTGCCTTAGCGGTGGGATTACTAAGCATGATGGGTTCGCGAGTTCCTGAATCACTGCGGATTTTCTTACTGGCCCTTGCAGTAATTGATGACATCGGTGCAATCTTAATAATTGCACTTGTTTACTCGGATGGCATCATTATTAATTGGTTGATATCAGCCGCCGCTGTTGTAGCTTTTATCTTCCTGATTAAAAAATTAAATGTGCGATCAACCACTGTTTACATATTAATTGGCGTAATTCTTTGGTTTACCCTGTATAAAACTGGTGTTCATCCAACACTTGCTGGTGTAATTCTTGGCTTAATGACTCCAAATACGCCAAAGGTCGTAGGCGGTTCAGAATCAGTGATCGAATGGCTAGAGGATAGATTCCATCCGGCAAGCTCATTTTTTGTAGTTCCATTATTTGCATTTGCAAATACAGGCGTTGAAATAAATCTAGATACCTTAAATCTAGCCAGCTCATCACTGGTTGCTTGGGGTATTTTCTTTGGATTAGTTGTTGGTAAGCCATTGGGTATTTTGTTCTCAACCATCGTTGCAGGTAGATTGAAGATCGCCGATATTCCAGATGGCGCAAGTAAATCCATGGTGGCAGCTACTGGCAGTGCTGCCGGAATTGGATTTACAGTGGCGATATTTATTGCCCAAATTGCATTTGATGATCAGCAAACTCAGGATATTGCGGTAATTGCGGTAATTGTCGCCTCAGTTGTCAGTGCGATGATTTCATGGGTGATGTTCAGAATTTTCGCAACTTTGAGTAAGAAAAAGTAATTACCTTACTGCTTTAAATCTAGAGATTTTATCTTTCTTACTAGCAAGGTTGATCCAAGGATGGAAATTACGACCGCTACCAGTAATCCATTGAATTGATCTGATGTAATCAGGCCCTCTTTAAAAGCCAAGCTACCAAGCACAAATGAGAACTCACCAATCTGGCTGATACCAACTCCAAGTTGAATCGGTCTGACCTTTAAGCCACTGACCTTTACAAGGAATGCAGTTGGTAAAGTCTTAATAAGTACCATTAAAATCAAAACAAGTAAGGCAAATTTCCATGATGTATCAAGTTGGGCAGGTATGATCAATGAGCCAATTACAACAAAGAACAAAACTGCAAATAAATCTCTAAATGGCAGGATAGCCTTCCTGACATCCTCTGTATCCTTACTTTGATTAATCGCAAGTCCAGCAACGAAGCCAGCTAAAGCCATCGGAATTGCAAATACCACCGTGCCTAGTGCCGCTAAAACTAAACCAATAGATACGGAGTAAATTAAAAATAGATCTTTCTCCCAACGAACCTTTCGTAAAATAAACGGCAGGATCTTTGAAGAGATGTATGCAATTAAGGCAAAACCAACTAAGCCACCCAATGCAATCGGCAGTGGTCGGTCACTATTTCCAAAGGTTGCCAAAATTACTGCCGCTAGTGCAACACCAACAACATCTTGCATAACCGACCAGCCCAGCATCGCCTCTTCAGTAATTGTGTCAGTTCTTCGACGTGGACTTCGCGTGATATTTACAATTACAACACTGGATGACATCGCAATCGATAATGAAAGGAGTAAAGCGCCAAGCATTGGCACATCCATAAAGAGAAATATCGGTGTTCCAATCAACATACCAATTCCAAGTTGTGTAGGAACACTCCAGAATAATGATCGCTGCTCACGACTGATTCGTTTTAGATCAATCTCAATTCCTACTTCAAATAAGAGCAGCACAACACCAATATCGGCTAGCAGCGAGAGTTGATTGCCATCTGCTACAAAGCCTGGCGTAAATGGTGATACTAATAAGCCGGTGAGTAAGTACCCAGCAACGGAAGGAAGACCAATTCGACGAGCTCCGTAACCAAGGGTTGCAGCCGCAAGTAAAACAACTCCGACATCAAGGACTAAGGGCGCTGTATCAACAACTAAGCTGGCCATTTATATCCTGTCTTTTTCAATCTCTCTTTTAAATGATGGTTTAAGTCTACTTGGTTAAGTGTTTAACCAGCGCTTGCGTTCAGTCGCAGAGAACTTCTCGATCGCATAGCGCAGGGTAGTTCTGTTCATTTGTCCAAGATTGATTCTTAAGTAATTTCTGAGCATTGGGCCATCCTTTTTGCCTACCTCGCGAAGCGCCCAACCAACCGCTTTGTGAATGAGGTCATGATCATCATCTAGCAGTAAATCTGCAATTTCCAAGGTTGGATTTAGATCACCAACCCGCTGGAATGCAAAGGTAAAAACTATTGAGATCCGTCTTTCCCAGAGATTTTTACTCTTGGCTAAGCCGCGCAAGGTTGATAAATAGGATTTTTCATCAAGTAAGTACTGACCCATTCGAACAGCTGTCACATCAATTAAATCCCAATTATTTATGTAGCCAGCTTTTAACTGTCGGATATAAAAATCAAATAATTTCTTTTGAGCAGCCCGAGTTTTGGCTTTTTCAAATTGTGCTACCAAGATAAGTAGGCCACAAAAGCGAAACTCGTGATAGATCGATTCAGTTAACTTCTTAATCTCTGGTAAGGATAAATCTGGGTACCTTTTTGCGATGGCTCTGGTCTGGGGTGCAACTATGCCCAGAAAAATGTCATCTTCAGCGTAATCACCGGGGCCAGTTTTAAAGAAGCGTTGTAAATCGGTAGCTTTACGGGTGTTAGCTAGGCGACGAAGATCTGTTACGACATTAGCCGCACTATTCATTACTCGATATTAGCAACTGCAAATATTAAATTAACAGGAACAACGATCCTGCTCTGGAACTGAAGCTAGCGCTTCCTCAATATGCTCACCACAACCATCCCAGGTTGGTTTGCCACATTTAAAGCAGGTAACTTTTGAACACATCTTTTTAACTCCTTCGGGTGTCGATTTGCCAGACTCTATTATACCCCCTAGGGTATACATATTGTCAAGAGATTGGAGAAAGAGTGGCAGCGAAGAAAATTACTCATGTGTTGTCTGATCAGGACCAAACTGAAGCTATTGCAAATAGAGTAAAGCGAGCACATGGCCAGCTAGGTGCAGTTGTCCGGATGCTGGAGGAAGGCCGCAACTGCGAGGAGATCGTCACCCAGATGTCGGCGGTATCAAAAGCGATTAACACCGCTGCCTTTACCTTAATCTCTGCAAGTTTGAAGGAGTGTCTGGTCGAAAATAAATCCAATTCTGAGGCTGTAACAACACAGCTTCAAAAACTATTTTTAACACTAGCCTAAGGAGAATCTGTAATGAGAAAATTTGCTCTTTTGATTGCACTTTCAGCGGTAATACTGACAGGCTGTTCTAATGGAAATGAGTCGACAATGGATCTAGATACTGCGGCTTTTGAAGCGAAAACACAAGAGGCGGGTGTGGTAATTCTAGATGTTCGCACTAAGGCTGAGTTTGATGAGGGTCATATTGCTAACGCCATCAATATTAATGTTGAAAGTGATGAGTTTCTAAGTGAAATTGCAAAGTTAGATAAATCCAAAAGCTATGCAGTTTATTGTCGCAGCGGTCGCAGATCTGCCGATGCACTTGCCAAGATGAGCAATGAACAATTCATCTCACTCTCACATCTAAATGGCGGGGTTATTGATTGGACAAATGCTGGTCTGCCGTTAGTAAGACAATAGTACTTTCAAGCAGCTAAGGAAGTTATGAAAAGTAAAAAGGTAGTAATTGTGGGTGGTGTTGCTGGTGGCATGTCAGCAGCAACCCGGCTTCGACGACTTGATAATGAGATTGAAATAGTTGTTATTGAAAAAAGCGGGCATGTTTCATATGCAAATTGCGGCCTGCCTTACTATGTAGGGGGAGTAATCGAAGAGGAGAAATCACTTCTTTTGCAAACACCAGAATCACTCCATGCCCGGTTTAGATTAGATGTTCGCATTTCAAGTGAGGTTTTATCAATTGATCGAAAACAAAAATCGGTCACAGTTAAAGAGTCAGCAACTGGGCGTGAGTATGTTCTAAATTACGACAAATTAATTTTAAGTCCCGGTGCCTCACCAATCGTGCCACCGATTCCAGGGGTTGAGCGAGCATTAACCCTTCGTACAGTTGAAGATGTAGAACGAATTGTTACCCAGGTCAATCTCAAGCCAAAAAACGCTGTTGTTATTGGTGGCGGATTTATTGGGGTAGAGATAGCTGAAAATTTAATCCATCGTGGAATTGATACAAGTGTTGTAGAGGCGGCAAATCAGGTCTTAGCTCCACTAGATCCTGAGATGGCTACTTTGGTTGCTAAAGAGATGCGATCACAGGGGGTGAAGTTGCACCTAGGAACCAGCGCAAAGAGCATCACCGATAAATCTGTTGTTTTGGCCAATGGAGTTGAACTACCAGCAGATTTAATTATTTTGGCGATCGGCGTTCGCCCAGATGTCTCCTTAGCAAAGGCGGCTGGATTGAAGATCGGTTCAAGAAATGGAATTGCCGTTGATCGTAACAATCTAACAACTGATAAAAATATTTACGCAATTGGGGATGTTGCAGAGAAGACCGACTCCTTAGATGGCTCTGCCACATTGGTGCCACTTGCAAATATTGCAAATCGACATGGACGAGTCGTATCCGATCACATTGCCGGCCGAAAGGTAAGGGAAGTAAGGACAATCGGAACTGCAATAGTTAAAGTCTTTGATCTAATGATTGCAACCACTGGATGGAATGAGAAGCGGTTATCGCAAACAAAGCGCAAATACAAGGTTATTCATGCTCATCCAAACTCACATGCTGGTTACTACCCAGATTCAAAGCAGATGAGTTTGAAATTAATCTTTGATGCAAAAAATGGCGAGATACTTGGTGCTCAAGGTATTGGTATCGAGGGTGTAGATAAAAGAATTGATGTTATTGCAACCGCTATCCGCGGCGGAATTACTGCACCAGAGTTAGCAGATCTTGAGCTGGCGTATGCGCCACCATTTGGATCGGCAAAGGATCCAGTCAATATGCTGGGCTATATTGCTGAGAATATTCTCTCTGGCTTAACTAAAACTGCGCAATGGAGTCAGATCGCTGAGTATCAACAAATGGGTTACCAATTACTTGATGTCAGAGGTGCCAGCGAGGTAGCAAGAGGTGCGATTCCTGGCTTTGATAATTTGCCAGTAGATGAGATTCGCGAACGCAAAGCGGAGCTGACTAATAAAAATATTTTAGTTAGTTGTCAGGTAGGCGTACGCGGCCATACTGCAACTATGTTATTAAAAGAGCTGGGTTTTAATGCGGTAAATCTAGATGGTGGTTACTTAACCTGGAGTAACTCACCAGCTGGCGAAAAAGTTTTAATAAATAATTAATTAAAAAGGAGATAAACATGTGCAGTAGAACCACTTGCCGCAAGTGCGGTAAGCCATCCTGGAGTGGCTGCGGCAGTCATATTGAAGAGGCGCTTCAAGGTGTACCAAAGAGCCAGCGCTGCCAAGGGCATGCCAATGATCCAAAGGAGCCTGGCTTTTTTAGTAGATTGTTTGGTAAAAAGTAATTACTAAAGCCAGAGTTTTAGTCGGGCTGCAATTTGGATTGATTGCGCTCTTAGCACTAGTTCCTTCAATCAATCCAAGCTGGGAGCTTGCTTGGGCTGGAAGTATTGCGATTGCCATGTACTTTTTGGCGATCTTAATCTTTGGCTTCGCCGCCGTGGCTTTACAACCATCCTTAAGAGTTAATCCAATTCCAAAGCCAGGTGCGCCTTTAATTACTCATGGGATTTATAAATACTTAAGGCACCCAATGTACTTTGCAGTCATGGTGATTGGAACTGGGCTTTTAATTCAAAAATTAAATCTAGTATCAATTCTTATTTGGCTAGCCTTAGGTGCAAATATGAGTCTTAAAGCGAGGTATGAGGATCAATTGTTGAGCGCTAATCATCTGACTGCGAAAAGTTATCAATCAAAGACACCGGACATCCTAGGCAAGCGTTTTGAATAATTATTTAATCATTCTTCGCACCTGGAGCACTCGTCGTTGGATTACGGCAGCCATCAGTGCAATTGTCACCGGGCTTGTTATTTCAATTCCAACAGCGGTTCTGGAGAATTCACTATTTGGTCGAGATATAGCGGTAACCGCTTGGTCAGTTCCAGTGATCGTCATAACATCAATCCTTTCTGGATTGCTTTTTGCAACATATGTAAAAAATGACTCTGCAAATGTTGAAGATACCTCACTTAAAATTGGTACAGCCGGTGCCTTCTTTTCCTTCCTCGCTGTTGGTTGTCCGGTGTGTAACAAGATTGCATTAGTTGCACTCGGCTACTCAGGAGCGATCAAGTACTTTGCGCCAGTTCAGCCATTTTTAGCTTTTGCAGGAGTAGCAATTTTGGCTTACGCCTTGATTAAGAGGTTAAATGGAGAAATCAAGTGCAGCATTGCAATTAAGTAACTCAATTAAAAAGGGGAGCGACAAGTGGCAACAAAAGATATAACGGGCGAGGAGTTTGAGGGTTTAATTTCAAAACCTGGCACAGTTTTGATTGATTTTTGGGCAGCTTGGTGTGGTCCCTGTAGACAGTTTGCGCCAATTTATGAAGCGGCTTCGATTAAGTATCCAGACATTACCTTTGCAAAGGTAGACACCGATGCTGAGCAACAACTGTCTGCGGCAGCAGGAATATCCTCAATCCCAACACTTATGATCTTCAGAGATGGGATTTTAATATTTAGTCAGCCAGGAGCACTGCCTGCGCCAGCACTTGATGAAATTATTGGAAAGGTACAAGAGTTAGATATGGAAGATGTTCGTAAGCAAATTGCTGAAGAAGATTCAAAAGCACGCCAATCGAGTGAAAATAAATAGATAAAATCATAAGATAGCCACATGTCTAAGAGGGATGTGGATGCGTATATTGCCGCCCAGGCCGAGCCACAACGTGGGTTGTTAAAGGAGATGCGCAAGATAATTCTCGAGATCGAACCAGGATTGAAGCAGGTTATCTCATATGGAATTCCAGCCTTTAAATTAGATAAAGAGGTAGTTTGTGGAATTGCAGCTCGAAAAAAAGGTTGCTCCTTTTATCCATTTAGCGCATCTGTACTTGAAGCGCTCCGAGCAGATTTAAAGGATTTCCCACAAACAAAAAGCGCACTTCACTTCGAGAAGCCTTTACCAAAAACTTTGGTGCGTAAATTAATGAATCAACGCCAAGTTCAGATAATGGTCAAGGCAAAACGAAAATAGAGCTTTATCATTGAGCCATGCCCAAAGCACCTAAAGGTAAGGCGGCCAAAAAAGGTGCGCAGCTACCTTCTGTTGGCGAGGTTGATTTAGTTCAGTATGAAAAATTTGATCAAGAGTGGCGGCAGATTGGTTTAGCTGGGCCAGCAAGACGAGCACTAGTTGATGCTAAATTATACAAAATATCAGATCTTCGAAAAATTTCTCTGCAGGATTTAGAGGATCTACATGGTATGGGAAAAAGTGCAATTGCTCGGATCAAAGTCATCATGGATGCTAAGAAAATAAAATTTCAGCCATGAGAAAAAAAGTTGCAAAGATCTTTGATCCACTTACCAGGCGCAGAGCTTGGATTAGAAGAGTCTTAGTAGCCAGCTCAGCAGCGGCTACCTCCTGGATCGTTGGCGACCAATTAGTTCCAAATGGTGGTTTGGTTGCAGCAATTGTTTGTGCACTGAGTATTCGAATCTCAATATACAAATCGGTTCGTGAAGGTTTTGGTCAATTAATTGGAACTGCAATTGGTGCAAGTATTGCTTTGCTCACTGTTCACCTATTTAGCTTTGGCTTTATCTCAGTTGGTACAACTGTGTTGCTTTGTTCAGTTGTAGCAAGAGCACTTCGATTGGGTGAAGTCGCCTCTGTAAATGTTCCAGTTACAGCATTAATTGTGCTTGGCCCGGGATTAAGTGAAAGCACCGCCCTGAATAGACTCTCATCAACCTTAATTGGCGCAATCATTGCTATTGGATTCTCTTACTTCTCGCATGCTAAAACTCCAGCTGGCCGAACCATCGATCAAATTGCTCGAATTGGTAAAAAATCCGCTGATCTACTTATTGAAATCTCTGAAGGTTACGCCTCCGCATTTAATCAAAAACAGGCGGGTACATGGTTGGTCAAAGCGAGATTGTTGGTGGAGGAAATTCCAGATTTGAGATCTCAAGCAATTGAGGCTCGCGAGTACGCAAAATGGTCACCATTATCTGAGGAGGAGGAAGCAGACTCTTTATATATAAATGGAGTTGCTGTTGAGCATATGGTGGTTCAAGTAAGAACTATTGCTAGGCGGGTCTTTGATGCCAGTCAAGATAAGCAACGGGTTACAATTGTAGATAGAGCGATTGCTCATGCTTTGTCGGCGACCAGCGTTGCGATCAGCGAAAAAATTGAATTAATTAAACGACCCGATGATGATCATGAGGATGGAGCAATTGCTAAAGAGTTGCAGGTAGTTGCTGATAACTTAACTGAGGAGTTAATTTTAAGAAACCAACAGATTCCACGTGATCAATTTGTTCGGTGTATGTCGCTGGTATCGGCAATTACCATTATCGCCGCCTCACTTGATGAGTCCTCACCTGCACTTTTGAATGTAAAGACCCCAGAGGACCCAAGTTCGCAGCCGATTATGGGATATGCACCGATCACAAAAACTACAAAGTTAAGTAGAAGAGTTTGGATTTCTGTGCGTAAATTTCTTAGGCGCTAAAGCAACGCTACCCTTCAGCCATGAGTATTGAAGAGATCGCAAAAGGGTATGAAGCTGCAACCCAAAAATTCCTTGATGCGGTTGCTGCCTTTCCAGTTGCCAAACTAGATCAGCCAAAAAAAGATGGCTGGAATGCTCGACAAATTATTCATCACCTAGCCGATAGCGAATCTCAAAGTTTCGCCAGATTGCGCAGGTTAATTGCAGAGCCAGGCAGTGTTATTCAAGGTTATGACGAGAATAAATGGGCAGCCTCTGAGGTATTGGGTTACAAAGATCTTCCGATTGAAAATTCACTAGCATTATTTAAAGCCGCAAGAGAGGGATCACTAATGATCATTAAGCGGCTTACTCCCGAGCTTTTAAACAACTCTGGCATACACAGCGAATCCGGGGAGTACTCAATCAATAAATGGTTGACCAGCTATACCAATCATCCACAAGATCATGCAAGGCAATTACTAGCCGATTAATTCAGCGTTGCTGTACTTTCTTTGAGGGTGAGTGCAGATCTCATCAAACATTTTTTTAGCGCAGTTTTCACAAAGTAGATTTAAAGAGTTACAAGGCGCCTTAGGGCAATCATAAAAACGATATGCGGGCGCCTCGCATTTTTCACATTCGGCAATTTTTTTATACTTCTCACTAAACTCGATAGACATACGATTATCAAAGGTATAAAGAGAACCTTCCCAGTGGCTGCTATCACGATATTTTTGACCATAAGTAAAGATGCCGCCATCAATTTGATAAACCTCTTTAAAACCTCGCTTCTTCATTACTGCAGACAGTACTTCACACCGAATTCCGCCAGTGCAGTAAGTAATCACAGGCTTCTCCTTTAAGTGATCGTACTTACCACTTTCTATTTCTTTGACAAAGTCACGAGAAGTTTCGACACTGGGTACGACGGCATTTTTAAACTTTCCAACCTTAGCTTCATAACCATTTCGTCCATCAAAGAAGACCACATCTTCGCCACGTTCAGATACTAATTTATCTACTTCAAATGGTTTCAAATGCACTCCGCCATCTACCACGCCATTCTCATCAACTTTTATTTCATCGGGATATCCAAATGCAACTAATTCAGGGCGAACCTTCACACTTAACTTTGGAAAATCTTGTCCTGTTCCATCAGACCATTTAAATTTAATCTTGTTAAAAGGCGCATAACCTTTACTCTCCTTTACATACCTCTTTAAATCACTTATATTTCCACCCAAAGTACCGTTTATGCCATGGGGTGAAACAATTATTCGGCCAGTTAAATTTAAAGATTTACAGAGATTTCGCTGCCAAACTTTGATAGCTTCAGGATCCTTCAGTGGCGTAAAGCGATAAAAAAGAATTACCTTCGCAAGAGTCATACTGCAATTTTAGAGCTTTACTTTGAAGAGGAAATCCTGCCCAATTTACGCTTGTCCCCACGCAAATAGCCCATGGGATCACCCTAAAAAGGGTGAGTAAAGGTTGTCCAACCCCCCTTTTTGGATCACCCTTTACGCATGGCTAAGGTGAAAAAGGGTGAAAAGGGTGAGGCTCCAACCGGAGTACGTGATGTCTCAGTTGATGCTTTAAATAACTTAGTCCAAGGTGGCGACTCACAATTAATCTTTGATTTGTTAATTGCAAATGCAAGACAGCTTGCCGCAACTGGCAAAGGTCAACAATTAATAAAAATGGCTCCATATATGGGAGATGAATCAGTTAGTGGATTGGCTATCCGGCGTGGATTTATCATGCTGGGACACATTGTTGATTTAGATTATATAACTGCAGAGGCGCTAGCAAATGAGTTGTATTTAGAAGAGAGAAATAATCCAGTATTTGATTTTCTGGAAAAGATCACACATTATGTATTTGCAATCTGTCGGGTGGCTCGAGGCGATTTAACTGGCTCTTTGGATGCAATCAACATATCCCTAGAATCGCCGTTGATCACATCAGATCTTGGTGATAGCGACAAAATTAACCTAATCAGAATTCGCTGTGCAATATTTATGGCGCAATCTGCTGAATCTAAAATCGAAGCTGAGTATGAAAAAGCAAAGAAGATTGCAGATGGCAGCGCTGAAAATGCTTACGGAGTACATCTAATGGCAATTAAATCTATGGTGCTCTCCGAACAGGGTGAATACATAAAGGCTTATGAAACTGCAAAATCTGCGCTCTATGCCTCAGAAGCTAATGGCTATACCGGAATCACTGGTGCCCTAGATGCCAAGTTTGTAATGGCTCGATCTTTATTGGCGTTTTCAAAATTAGATCAAGCTAATGAATTATTTGAAGAGATTAAGGTTGAGGCGTTAAAAATTGGATTGTTACCTTGGTATGTCTTAGCTGAAAGCTCAATTATTCGAAATTATGCGTCGGCTGCAAAGATACAAATCGCATTAGAGCGTTGCCAAGAGTTAGCCAAATTCACTAACAGCTTAGATACAAAATTTGATTTGGGTTGGATGGTGGATATGGCTGAAATGGATGTGCGTTTTAAGATGAAGGATCAAAATCGAGTAAATGAGATTGCTAAGCGAATTCCAGATATGTTTTTTGTAAAGCAGGTAGTAGATGCGATGGTTTATACCGATGGCAAGCACCCTAGTATGGAAGCGGTGTTGAAGCTTCCTGAAAAAACTGCAAGACAGCGCATCTACAAGTATCTTCTGCTAAGTGATTACCCTGCTAGCCCAAGCAATAATCCAAAGAATCATATGCGCCAAGCCCTGCAAATTGCTCAGGAAACTGGATATCGTGAAATATTTGTAAAACAGAGCGAATCGGTTTTAAATCTATTGATATCACTATCAAGTGAGGAGCAATCCCTATTTTTAGAGGAGTTAACTAGGGATTGTTTAAGGCGGGTTGCGTTAGAAAATGCTGCTTTTGACTCTAAAAATGAATCTTTAACATCACGTGAGCTACAGGTTTTAAAGCAGTTATCTACTGGAAAAGCGATTGTGCAAATTGGCAAAGAGTTACACATATCGCAAAATACGATGAAAACTCACTTAAGGAATATCTATCGTAAATTACAGGTTGATGGGCGCAAATCTGCTGTTGAAAAAGCAAAAACTAATTTTATAATTTAAATATTAAATCTTGGCCGTACAGGTAGACCAGCATTTATATATGAGGCATCAATCAAAGTAACTTGCTTTAGCGCATCAGCTGCATCAGTTTGAATTGATTTTCCTAAATCAACCGCATCGGCAAAGGCCATTAATTGATGGGTATAGGTAGAAAGTGTGCCAAGGTGTTCAGTGCGCTCGGAACTTCCAACCTTAGTGATTACTCGATCATCCCAACCTGAAACAACAAAGTTTGGCAGGTAGATGCTGCCCTTGGTTCCGGTGATAGTTAGGGGAGCGTTAAATTCAGGGGATTCAAAATCACCTTTGGCGTAACCTTTAACCCCATTTGGGTACTGCAGCTCAACATTTAATTTAGTATCAATATCATTTTTATCAGCATTTACCTCGGTGCTTAGGACGGTTGGTTCACCACCAGTGATCGCATTACAAATCATCCGTTGTGAGTGAAGGGCGTAGCAACCAACATCCATTAATGAGCCACCAGCTAAATCAAATTGCATTCTTAGATCGGTTGGATCTGGCATTGGGATGATCAAGGCTGATTCAACCTTGGTGACCTCACCGATCTCACCTGACTTTAAAATTGCTAGGGCACGTTGGAAAACTGGGTGGTAGTAATAATGAAAGCCCTCCATAAAGATTTTGCCACTCTTGCTCACCGCTTGCACAACATCATTAGCTTCAGCTGCATTTGATGCTGATGGCTTCTCGCTCAATACATGCTTGCCAGCAGCTAATGCAATTATGTTCCAGGGTGCGTGTGCACCATTATGTAGAGCGTTGTAAATAACATTAATCTCTGGATCATCAATTAAATCTTGGTAATTGCCGTAGACACCTTCTACTTGATGTTGTTTGGCAAACTCCTCTGCCTTTTTGATATCGCGAGATGCAACTGCAACGAGGCGATGGCCAGTGGCGTGGGCTGGCGAGATGATTGCACTAGGCGCGATTCGGGCAGCGCCCAAGATTCCGATTTTAAGTGGGGTGCGGGCCGAGTTAATGGATGAGTTCATAAGAAGTACCTTATAGATTGAGGCCATGATTGCCATCCTCGACATCATCGCTACCTTTGCATTTGCACTGGTTGGCGCTCGCATTGCAGCAGATCGACGGATGGATTACGGCGGAATTTTATTAATCGCTATCGTGGCATCAATTACTGGCGGTACATTACGAAATCTATTTCTGGATGAGCGACCAATCTGGTTAGCCCAACCCTGGTACTTCTTAGCGATACTTCTTGCCGTCTTGATAACTATTGGCCTTCGAATTACAAAACCTGTTGGCAAGGTTGTACTTGGACTCGACACATTAGGGTTGGCAGTAGCAACTGTTTCGGGTGTGCAGTTCGCACTTGATAATGCAGCCCCAAGTTACGCTGCCTTAATTCTTGGCGTTTTATCTGCTGTCGCCGGTGGCTTGTTGCGAGATGTACTTTGCCAAGTAGAGCCAGTCTTGTTGCACCGAGAAACCATTGGAACTGCGTGCGCAGTTGGCGCTCTTGTCTACGTTCTAATTGAACCAACCTCATTACCAAATGAGATTGTGGCCCTGATTTCAGGTGTGGTCATAATTTTAGTTCGTACTATTTCAATTGCCCGTGGCTGGAATCTGCCAAAGGTTAAGTAATCTACCGGCCGTAATACCGCCCCATAAACTCCGCTTTAAACTCAAAGAAGTTCCCATCGTTAATGCTGCTGCGCATTTGATCAACTAATCCCACAATAAAGTGTTGATTATGAATGGTGGCTAAGGTAGAAGCTAACATCTCTTTACTTCGAAATAGGTGGCACAAGTAAGCACGGGTGTAATTTTTGCAGGTGTAACAGGTGCAATCATCCTCAATCGGTTTGAACTCTCGTTTGTGGGGTGCATTTGAAATGTTTAATCGGCCATCCTTGGTAAATACTGAACCTGTTCTTGCTTGACGAGATGGCGCAACACAATCAAAGGTATCGGCACCATTTTCAACACCAACAAATAGATCATCAGGCTCGCCAATACCAAGGAAGTGACGGGGTTTATTCGATGGCAGCTCCTCATTTACCCAACGCAGAATTTGGCCAAGCGTTTGTTTATCTAAGGCGCCGCCAATTCCAAAGCCATCAAAGGTGATTCCATCCTCACTCATTGCGCCCAGATCTTGCGCAGCTTTGCGACGCAGATCCTCATACTGAGCACCTTGCAGCACACCAAATAATGCTTGATATGGCTTGTTACTTCTCGCCTGGGTTAATCGATCATGTTCAGTTAAACACCGCTTAGCCCATAACCTAGTTCGCTCTAGCGCTTTCTCTTGATACTTACGGGTGTTATGCAAGGTAGTGCACTCATCAAAGGCGAAGATGATATCTGCGCCAAGTTGGTGCTGAACCTGCATAGATACCTCAGGTGTAAAACGGTGCAATGAGCCATCTAGATGTGATTTGAAGGTGACGCCATCATCATCAACATGGGCTAATCGCTCTTTTTTATCAGCAATCACATCATCTGCTTGAAAAGTTTTCTCATCCATGGCGATTACCTTTTTAAAGCCAACACCAAGGGATAAAACCTGAAAGCCACCGCTATCGGTAAAGGTTGGCCCAGCCCAATTCATAAACTTTCCAACACCACCCGCCTCATCAATTAGATCTGAGCCAGGTTGTAAGTAGAGATGGTAGGCATTGGCTAACACCGCTTGGGCACCAAAATCGGTAATGGATTCTGGCAAGACAGATTTTAAGGTTGCTTTAGTGCCTACTGGAATAAAGGCTGGGGTTTTGATGACACCGTGCGGGGTAGTGATCTCACCTGTTCGGCCTAAGCTGCCGGTTAGCTTTTTTTCAACCTTAAAGGAGAAGCTCATCTTGTTTCGGGTCGCACTATGCATCTAAAGGTACTCATTTGTTGGATCCCATGTTCCAGAGAGTTAATTACCAAATCCGGACACGTTGATCAGCAGGCATAAAGTGGCGATCACCCTCTTTTACATCAAAGGCTTGATAAAACTCAGTTAGGTTGGCGATTACCTGATTGCAGCGAAACTCATCGGGTGAGTGGGGATCTGTAGCGACCCGGCGGCGAACCTCCTCTGGTCGGTACTTGCCCCGCCAAGATTGCGCCCAACCCATGAAAAATCTTTGTGCGCCGCTGTAGCCATCAATAACTGGGGCTGCTTTTCCATTTAAGGAGATCTCATAAGCCTTGTAGGCAATAGTTAAACCACCAAGATCACCAATATTCTCACCAATAGTCAGAGCTCCATTTACCTTCACATCGGGGGCGGCGGCTGGGGATAGTTGGTCGTACTGCTTAATTAATTTATCTGCCCGCTTTTCAAACTCACTTCGATCTGAATCACTCCACCAATTTTGTAGATTGCCATCACCATCATATTTAGAGCCCTGATCATCAAAGCCATGGCCGATCTCATGGCCAATCACAGCACCAATACCACCGTAATTTGCCGCATCATCATCAGCATTAACATCAAAAAATGGTGGCTGCAAAATAGCTGCTGGAAAGACAATCTCATTCATACCGGGGTTGTAGTAAGCATTAACGGTCTGCGGGGTCATAAACCATTCGCTGCGATCAACCGGTTTGCCGATCTTGGCTAGCTCGTAATCCTGACCAAACTTTGCGATCCGGCCAATATTTCCAACTAGATCATCGGGCGTAATTGTTAATTTACTGTAATCGCGCCACTTATCTGGGTAGCCAATCTTTGGTGTGAACTTATCTAACTTGATAAAGGCCTTTTCCTTGGTCGCTTGGGACATCCAATCCAACGCTGCAATATCAATTCGGTAGGCCTCAATTAAGTTTTTAACTAAATCAATCATCCGTTGCTTTGCTTTTTTAGGAAAGTACTTGCCAACATAGATCTGACCAACCGCCTCACCAAGGGCGCCTTCAACTAATCCAACACCGCGCTTCCAACGATCCTTCAATTGCGGAATACCTGAAAGAGTGGTGCCATAAAAATTAAAGTTCTCTTGGACTAACTCCTTGTTTAGATAAGGAGCGGTTGAAGAGAGGATGTGCCAGGTCAGCCAGGCCCGCCACTTTTCAACCTCAAAGTTGCCAAGCAACTTTGATAACCCTTCAAAGTAGGAGGGTTGGCGAATGATCACACTCTCGAGTACATGATTTGGAGTAGCGCTAGCTGAAATCCAGGTAGCCCAATCAAAGTGGGTGGTGATTGCGGCTAGATCGGCAAATGTTTTTTTGTTATAGGTAAGGGTGGCATCACGATCTTTAACCTGATCCCAATGGTTGGCTGCGATCTGAGTCTCGAGCTCTAAAATTAATTTTGCGCAGGCCTGGCCATTTGGTAGGCCAGCTACCTCATACATCTTGGCGATATGAGTGGTAAATGCGGTGCGAATATCGGCGTAGGTATCCTCGCGGTAATACGCCTCATCAGGCAGTGAGAGCCCTGATTGACCAAGGTAAATAATATTTTTGGTGCTATCCATATGATCGGTGCTGACATAGGCGTAGAAGAGGCCACCTAAGCCGCGTGCCTCCAGCTCGCCAAGTAGTTGATGAAACTCTTTCGCATCCTTAATGGATTGCGCCTTAGCTAGCTCGGCCGCGATTGGTTTAATGCCAAGCGCCTGCACACCCGGCTCATCCATAAAAGAGTTGTAGAGATCGCCAATCTTTTGGGCAATGGTGCCGGAGGCGGATTTGCTGGCGGCTTGTTGCTCAATTATCTGGCGCACCTGTTTTTCAGCCTGCTGATACAGCCAGTAGAAAGCACCATCACTTGCTCGGTCGGCTGGGATCTCTGATTCATCCAACCACTTGCCATTCATAAATCTAAATAGATCATCCTGCGGGCGAACAGCATCCTTCACATGGGAGAGATCTAATCCGCTCTTTAACTTACCGCCGGCTGAATTCATAGGGCTAGCCTATCTTCATAAATTAAAAATCACGCTAAGTGTCAAGTAGTTGAAAATTCAAGTAAAGTGCTCTTATGGCTAAGCAACCTAATTGGTTAAATCCACGTGAGATGAAAGCTTGGCGTTCCTACATAATCGCATCCCGTCGATTATTAGATGCACTTGATTTTGATTTAGATCAACATGATTTATCGATGGCAGATTATGAAGTTTTAGCATTGCTTTCAGATGCACCAGAACGCAAGCTGCGAATGAGTGAGTTAGCCGAGCTCGCCATGCTCTCAAAATCTAGGCTCTCTCATCGGATAAAGGTGATGGAAGGGGTGGGATGGATTAAGCGCGAGAAGTGCCCAAATGATAAGCGGGGCTTCTTTGCGGTTATGACGGAGAAGGGATTTAAAGCGATAGCGAAGGCGGCGCCGGATCATGTTGAATCGGTGCGCTCGCGATTACTTGATCATTTAACAGTTAAGGATCAAGAGGAGATAAGCAGAATCTTTGATCGGGTAACAAATAAATTGCGCGGGCAGTATCTTGCTGAGGATAAATAACCGATTAAATAGAAATAAAAAAACCCGCTACTTTCGCAGCGGGTTTTTTTAAGTAAATATACTTACTTAGCAGCAGCTTTCTTACGACGACGACGCTTTGGCGCAGCCTTCTTAGCAGCTTTCTTACGACGACGCTTTGGAGCAGCTTTCTTAGCAGCTTTCTTACGACGACGCTTTGGAGCAGCCTTAGCAGCTTTCTTACGACGACGACGCTTTGGAGCAGCCTTAGCTGCTGCCTTCTTACGACGACGCTTTGGTGCTGCCTTAGCAGCAGCTTTCTTACGACGCTTTGCAGCCACGTAGATCTCCTATCAAAGTGGTTCGATCCGTCACCGAACCTGTTTCGTGGATAAGCGTGGCACTAATACGGAAAAGAATCCACTTTTTGGAGTAAAAAAAGGGGGCGTGTCGCAACATTATTT
>CAMCXX010000011.1 GCA_945883755.1 Bifidobacterium breve
GGAAGTGGCTCTGGATCAGTTACATCTAAAGCGGCGGTAATTCTTCCGGAGTTTAACTCTTTAACTAATGCATCGGTATCAACAATTGGTCCACGTGCCACATTTACCAGCAAGGCGCCATCCTTCATTAATGCTAATCGAGCAGCATTAAACAAATGCTTACTCTCTTTAGTCAATGGCAAAATTAAAATAATTACATCTAAGGTTGGCAGGTGTTTGTCTAGTTCAGAGATAGGCGTGGTGTTATCACGGCCGCTTTGGGTAAATGGCACAACTGTTACTGAAAATCCAGAGAGCATTCTCGCCACAGTTGAACCAATTGAACCAAAGCCAATTACCCCAATTTTGCGATCATTAATTGATTTTTCGCGAGAATGGATCCATTTGCCATTATGTTGATTTCGAACAAACTCTGGAAATCCTCGCAGTGAAGCGATTGTTAAGCCAACTGCAAGCTCTGCAGTTGAATCATCATGAATGCTTCGACCATTACACAATGTCATTCCTGGTCTAACAAACTCCATCGCATCGTCATAACCAGCATTAGGAACCTGTAAAACTTTTAAATTAGGCATCTCTTTGGTCAACTCGAGGGCTGGTCGGCCACCCATATAGGAGGGAACATAAAAGGTAACCTGGGAAAAATCTCCGCCATCAGTTGGCGTATTTGCTGGAGATAACTTTTTGAAGTTGGCCGGAACCTCTAGATCATCCCACTGCGTCCAAATTACATGGCTCATAAATTCTCTCGTTCATTTATATCAAGTGGAGTAGTAACTACTTTGTTCACTAGCTGACCAACCTCTTCAACATTAATTGTTACGACATCCCCCGATTGGAGTGAGATATCCAGCGGTGGCACAATTCCAGTACCGGTAGAAAGTATTGCACCAACTGGAAATGATTGGCATCTAAATAGGTACTCAATTAAATCGGCAAAGCTTCGGTTTAATTGGGCAAGTGTGGTTTGTGCCTGCCAAACAGTATTTGTGCCACGTTCAATCTTTGCATCGATTGAAAGTGAGCTGTAATCGGTAATCTCCCAGATTGGTCTAATCATTGGACCAACCGCATTTGAGCCATGGTAAATCTTTGCTTGCGAAAGATAAAGTGGATTTTCACCCTCGATATTTCTAGATGTCATATCATTGCAAATAGTCAAACCGATTAATTCTCGAAACTTATTAATTACGATCGCAACCTCAGGCTCTGGCACTGAAGTTAATGCATCGGCTCTAATTCCAACATTTGTATTTGTGCCAACTGTTCGACGAGCAGTTGCCTTGAAAAACAACTCTGGCCGATCTGCCTCATAAACTAATTGGTAGACATCTGGAATTCCGCTCTCCTCTTTGCGAGCATCACGTGAGCGCTGATAGGTAACTCCAGCTCCCCAGATCTCAGAGTCAGCTGCAATTGGTGCAGCTAGTGAACCAAAAATCTCTTCAGTACCAGCTTGGTCAAATAATGATTTGAACTGGTTGAGCGGTAACTCGAGGGCATCAGAGATTGTCATAACTTTTGGAATAGCAAAGTACTTACCATCAATAGATTTTGCGATCCGATATTGGTGAGCGGCGGTATGAATCACAGCGATAAATGCTGAGGTTGCTGTTTTGGTCTGCGCCATACACGCAATAGTATATGAAGGTGATTGAGAAAGAGTTCAGCGGTTTAACTGCAATTATTACTGGAGCCGGCTCTGGTATTGGATTAGCTGTTGCCAAAGGACTAACTGATCGTGGCGCCACTGTATTTGGTTTTGATCTAACTGAAGGTGATATGGCTGGTGTAGCAAAATTCATTAAGTGCGATATTGGCGATAGCAACTCAGTATCTAATGCCTTTGCAGAGTTTAGTAAACAAAGCTCACAATTAGATATTTTGATAAATAATGCTGGAATTGGCTCACTTACAACGGTAGAGCATGAGACAGATGAGATTTGGCAAAAAGTTTTAAATGTAAATGTCATTGGAACAGCACGTGTATCACGCGCAGCAATTCCACTACTTCGTAAATCTAAAACTCCAGCAATTGTTAACACCGCCTCTATTGCGGCAACAGATGGAATTCCAAATAGAGCCGCATACAGCGCTTCAAAGGGTGCAATCCTTACCTTAACTTTGGCAATGGCAACCGATCACATTAAAGATAAAATTAGAGTTAATGCGGTAAACCCTGCTACAACAGATACGCCCTGGGTTCAAAGATTGTTAAATCAATCTGATGATGCAAATGCCGCCCGCGATGCACTGGCTGCTCGGCAACCGATGGGTAGATTAGTTACCCCCGATGAAATCGCATCGGCAATTATCTTTCTAGCCAGCCCACTGCAAGCATCCACTACTGGCACAACTTTGAATATCGATGGTGGACTGCACTCACTTCGGATACCTAAATGATCAATAATTATCGATTTGCCGCATACGCCCTATTGGCGATTGGGTTGATTAATTTAAGGTACCAAACTGGAAATGCCAATAATTTAAATACCAGCTCAGTATTAATTGGTCTCGGAATCATCGGCTTGTTAATTACCTTCATACCACCTTTGAAATCATTTCTACTGCGCAAAAGCATAAAAATTACGGCATTGATTATTTTTATTGCAGCAATTGTGTATGGATTCGCTATCTAAGTAATGCAACTTTCTGAGATCAAGGCAAGATGGAATGAAGTTTTAGATTTACTTTTAATGGAGGATCGAATCACCTGGCTAGCATTTTTTGATGCCCGATTAGTTTCCTATGAAAATCATCAATTAACCTTAGATTTTGCTGATAGCCAGAAGTTTGCTGGCCCGCATGATTTTAAAGCAACTCGCAATCCAGATCACACTGCAAAACTAGTTGCGGCGATTAAACGAGTTTTTGGAGAAGATGCATCCATAATTGAGCAATGATAAGTTTTAAAAAATTGGGCATTCTTGCCTTATCGATAGTGATGATGGTTGGTAATTTAATCCAACCTGCAAATGCGGCAACTGTTTCAGTAACTTTAAATGTATCAACCACACCAAAAGCTGGTGAATCGATTATTACCTTTTACGGTCAGGTTAAACCTGCGGCAAAAGCAGCAATAAGTATTAACTCATTTAATGGCGTAACTTGGAATAAAACATCGTTGAAGACCACCTCATCAAGTAGTGGATCCTGGCGGATTACCACGGTGGCCACCGCGGTAAAGGCCGAGGGGCAGTATCAAGCTATTGCGGTAGTAGGCAATAAAAAGAACACATCAAAAACTGCGAATTTTAAAATTGATAACTCATTGACCTTCGCCGATCAAAATACATTACTAGCAGGATTTGGACCTGGTGGTCATATTCATGGAACCGATATCAGTAGATGGCAACATCCAAATGATAAATCAATTGATTTTCAAAAGAAGTTTAAAGCCGGGATGCGCTTTGTTTTAATTAAGGGTTCAGATTCTCAAGAAACAGCTGACCAATTAACTATGCGATGGTTGGTTGAAGATCGAAATGCGGCACAAGCTGCGGGTATTTACACCGGCATGTATCACTTTGCATATCTTCCAGACAGTACAGATTTAGCTTACATTCAACGTGATGCAAGAGCGCAGGCCCAAAAAGTAATTTGGCGGTTGGCATCTTTGGGTGGATACAATGAAATGGATCTGCCAGTTGCCTTAGATCTAGAACAAAATTGCGTGCGTAGAAACACCTCTGGAAATTGCACAAAGTACTTAGGTCGAACACTGGTTACAGCATGGGCCGAGACCTGGCTTGAAACAGTTACTGAAAAGACTGGCCGTAAACCATTTCTTTACTCATATGCCAGTTTTCTAGAGAGCGCCATGGTTCGAAGTGAAAAGCTACGTCAGTATCCACTTTGGCTTGCGCAGTATGGAATTAATCCAGCGGACCCAATTGCCCAACCTGGCTTAAAAACTGTTGGTTGTTTTGTTCACTCCTGGAGTACCGCTAACTGTTCATCCCAATGGCAGATTTGGCAGTACTCATCCTGTGGAATTGGCCCAAAGTATGGCGTACCTAGTAATCGATTAGATTTAAATGTATTCCGAGGTACACCTGAAACATTTATGTCATTAGTAAAGGGTAAGTGGCAGCCAGAACCGGCAGATTTAATGCCGGTTAATGAACCAACTGCAATGAATATTCTCTCGGTTGCAAGTAATACGACAAATCAACCAGTTGAGATTAGTGTCGAGGTAAACCGCAACATTGGTTCACCAGTTGTTACTGGAACCGTTGTTTTTAGACCAACTGATAAAACAATCAAAATCAAATCACAAAGTGCTGTTCGCGCAGCCAGTGGTCGATGGTTACTTAGATTAACTGGCGTACCTGCAGGCGAGATCCCTGGCACAGTTAATTTTGTCGATACCACAAAAACACATGCTGAAATTGAATTACCATTAACCCTTAATGTTGTGCAAGGTCCGGTTCTACCGACTCCTACTCCAACACCTAAGCCAAGCATTAGTAAAAAACCAGTAGATAGCTGCGCTAACCAAATCAGAATCTGATCTTTCCTCGGCTAGAGTTGCCACCTATGAAGCAGAAATTATCTGGCTCGGTGGTTAGATCTGATTTGAAATTATCAGATGGTCGCACTATCTCTTATTACGATAGCAAGCAGATCGATCGCACTGCCATTGATTCTCGCGATGAAGCGGCGCAACCTGGTATCGGACATCTACGACTTGATGCTCTCGTAAATGAATGGGTCGTAGTTGCATCTCATCGCCAACATCGAATTTTTCTACCGCCCAAGGAGTTGTGTCCGCTCTGTCCAACAACAGCTGAGAAAAAAACTGAGATTCCTGATTCAAATTATGAGGTAGTAGTTTTTGAAAATCGCGCGCCAGCTTTGCGCTCACCTGCCAGCAATTGGGCGCTACCAAGTATCACTGGAATTGACACCCCAGATGCTGATGCTGCTGGCGCATGTGAAGTAGTTTGTTACACCGCAGATCACAACACCTCATTTGCAAAATTATCAATCCAACAGATTCGCACAGTATTAGAGGCTTGGAAGGATCGAACCGCTGAACTATCTAAGCTCCCTTACATTGCTCATATTTTTCCATTTGAAAATCGTGGTGAAGAGGTTGGTGTAACACTCTCGCATCCACATGGCCAAATTTATGCATACTCATTTTTACCACCTCGAATCGAGCAGATGTTAGGGGCAGCCGCAGCTCATCTAAAACGAACGGGTCGGGTACTACTTGATGATGTAATTGCTCGTGAAGTTAAGGATAAAGAGCGAGTAATTGCGCAAAATGATGAGTGGATCGCCTTTGTTCCATATGCAGCCCGTTATCCATTTGAGATTCACTTAGCGCCAAAACGTTCAGTTGCCGACTTTACCCAGTTAGATGATGCACAATCACAATTATTTCCGCCGATTGCGAAAGAGATCTTGGCAAGATTAGATGGCGTATTTGGCATCGAGATGGCTTATATCGCCTCTTGGCATCAAGCACCTGTTCGATCTGGTCGCGACAGTATGCGACTTCATTGGCAGATAGTTTCAGTACGACGACAACCTGGAAAATTAAAGTACCTATCTGGATCTGAATCGGGAATGGGCGCCTTTATTATGGATTTAGCGCCAGAACAATCTGCGCAACAGTTACGGGATGTAGAGCTTTAAAGTTTATTAAGAGACTGGCGTTATTGAGATTACTTCAACACCACCAATTGAACCCAAAACATTTAGTAAATCAGTTGGATCAGATCCTGGAACTGCGATCGTAATGTCATCAACACCTCGGCCATTCTCACTTCTTAAAACAACTAAGCCGCGAATATCGCCACCAGCAAAACCAATTGCAGATGCAAGAGAGCCAAGTGAGCCGGGACGGTCAGGCAGAGAGACCTGAACTCTAAACAATGCCATGCTCCCTGAATTGGACTCGAACCAATAACCTGCCGGTTAACAGCCGGCTGCTCTGCCAATTGAGCTATCAGGGATTAAACCAATCTGGGGATTGATTGGTGAAGGTGAATAGTAGCGAACTTCTTTACTCCCACAAAAATACTTAAATTTTTACGCAGTTTACGCCTCTCCTAGCGCCAACTCTTTCTGAACTCGACGCGCTGCCTCCATGGCAACTAACTGGCCAAATATCTCTTGGTACTGCTCATCATTTTCTACTGGGTTTAATCGCTGCAGCGTAGATTTAATTTCTGCAATAGCGCGCGTTAATGCGACCTCTCGTAATCGAGCAAAGATACTGGTGATGTAACGATCAGAGACCTCACCATCGGTGCGAATTGGTTCAACTGTCAGCTCAGTTACCAATGACTTCATCTCATCACTATCGCACTTTTCCAGCAATGATTCAGTTGTAAAAGTATCTGCTGAATCAATTAACTTCCGAAGTGAATCATATGCTGGGTATGAAAAAGCATTTGGTTCAAGATCTACCCAACTAGATGCTAGATCTGAGATCTGTAACTTAACCTTCAATACCTCGCGCTCTAGCACCAGAATTGGATCGGTTAAATTCACCTGTGAAGGTTGCGTACTTTCAGCGCGGGATCCACTGCGCTTTACCGCGGTTGCCACAATATCTACCTCCATGCCCAACCAACCAGCAAGTAAACGCACATACTCTGGACGAAGGGAGGCATCTCGAATCTTGCCGATTAATGGCGCAACTTGATTTAAGGCATTAACTCTTCCCTCTGGCGCACTGATGTCATATGCAGCAATTACAGATTTAATGGCAAACTCAAATAAGGGAACTCGGCGTGCAATTAACTCGCGAACCGCAGCATCCCCATGCTCTTGGCGCAACTCACATGGATCCATCCCATTTTTTTCAACTGCCACAAATGTTTGTGCTACAAACTTTTGATCATCTTCAAATGCGCGAAGTGCTGCCTTTTGACCTGCCGCATCACCATCAAAGGTAAAGATAACCTCGCCACGAAATGCATCTGCATCCATTAACAATCTTCGGATTATGCGAATATGTTCATCACCAAATGCGGTTCCACAAGTCGCAACTGCAGTTGTGACACCAGCCAAATGAGCTGCCATGACATCGGTATAACCTTCCACAATTACAACTTGGCGGGTTTTAGAGATCTCCTTCTTTGCCATATCTAAACCGTAGAGAATTTGATTCTTCTTGTAGATTGGTGTTTCTGGTGAGTTTAGGTACTTAGGTCCTTGATCAACATCATCACTTGCCAATTTACGTGCACCAAATCCAACAACATCACCTGAAATATCCTTTACCGGCCAGATTAAACGATTGCGGTAACGATCAATCGGTCCTCTGGTGCCCTCTTTAACTAAGCCAGCCAGCATTAACTCCTCATCGGTAAATCCCTTACCCTTCAAAAATTTGTACAAGCTATCCCACTCATCTAGTGCGTAGCCAACGCCAAAGCTCTTAGCAGCATCTCGATCAAAGCCGCGTTTTGTTAAGAAATCACGACCATGTTGGGCTTGTGGCAGTTGTAACTGCTCTTGATAATAAGTAGCAGATGCTAAATTTGCTGCAACTAATCTAGAGCGATTAATTGATGGCCCTGTGGTTGTGCCACCAGCTTCATAAGTAAGTGTGTAACCAATTCGATCAGCTAAGCGTTCAACAGTTTCAGTAAAGGTCAAATGCTCTAACTTCATAATAAAGGCAATTACATCTCCACCAACTTGGCAGCCAAAGCAATGAAAGTATCCCTTGCTTGGCGTTACATGGAAGGATGGTGATTTCTCATCATGAAATGGACACAATCCTTTTTTCTGGCCACCGCCTGCACTCTTTAATTGAACATAATCTCCAACAACATCATCAATTGGGCTGTTGTCGCGCACATAAGCAACATCGGTATCTTTAATTCGGCCAGCCATGGGGTAATCCTATTTAACTTTGAATTTACTTCTGGCCAGTAAGTTTTGCATGCAAGATTTGAGCGCCCGGATCGGTCAATGAGGCCACCTGGTCAATTACTACTCGAAGCCGTTGCTGATCATTTTCAGCGCTCTGCCAATCCTGCAAAAAGAAGCTTTCAAGTGAGTCTGGTGCGCTGGCAAGTATCGCCTCTACCAATTCACTGAGTAATTGTTGTTGTTCGGCGTATCGCTTTTGTGATGCGGCGGCGTTAATTACATAATGTCCAGCCATTGATTTAAGTAGCGCCACCTCAACTCGCTGTGCTCGTGGCACAATTAAATTTGCGTTATACCTAGTTAAATCACCATCACCATACTTTTCTTGAGTAGCAACCTCTGCTGCTTGGGCAAATCTGCCAATTAATTGGGATGCTAAATCCTTAAGTCTGGCTAAAGATCGATGAGTACCATCGTAATACTTTGGCCAGCAAGATAATTTTTGTAGCTCAGTTAGCGCTTTGGCCATTTCAGCCTCGGTGATATCAGCCAAATATGAATCTTGAGCAACAGGGAATAACTTTGGCAGATCATTACTTAATTGATCAAGCTTAATCTGACCACTTACTAAGGAGTCCTCTAGATCATGAACGCTATAAGCGACATCATCCGACCAATCCATAATCTGCGCTTCCATACTTGTCTTTCCACTTTCAACACCCTGCCGGTACCAATTAAAGATCTCGAGATCATCACTGTAAACACCAAATTTGCGAGCATTTACCGCACGCTGCCATGGGTATTTAGTTGCTGCATCTAAGGAGCTGCGTGTTAAATTTAATCCAACTGATTTGCCATTAGGTAAAACCGTCTTTGCTTCTAATCTAATTAGTAATCGCAAACTTTGTGCATTTCCTTCAAAGCCACCACATGAATCTGCTAAAAGATTTAGCGCCTCTTCACCATTATGGCCAAAGGGTGGATGTCCTAAATCATGAGCTAAACAAGCACCCTCCATTAAATCTGGATCTGCGCCAAGAGCTGCGCCAAGTTCGCGACCAACTTGCGCACACTCAAGTGAGTGAGAAAGTCTGGTTCGAGGAAAATCAGTAGCCCATGGAACAGCTACCTGCGTTTTCGCTGCCAATCTTCGTAATGCAAAGGAGTGAATAATTCGGGCACGATCACGAGCAAACTCACTTCTTCCACCGCGTTTAGCTGGTTCATCTAAAAATCGCTCGCGATCAAACTCGGTATAGCCAGAGTGCTCATTTGCTGCGCGTAACACCATTTACTAATCCTATCTACGGCAAGGCTAGTGCTTAAATCATCCGATCACTTAAGGAGATGCCAAATCGCCCAACTGTTATATAGGCCAAATACGCTGCACTTTCACGAAGCAAGTAACGCAACTTTGAATTTTCTAATGCACCTGGTCCGGTTTGAGTAGATGCACAGGATGCGGTGACTGATAAATCCTTGGCCATCGTCATGGCACGTAAACAATGATAAGAGTCGGTCACAATTAACACCGAAGTTAATTTCGCCTTATTCATAGCGGCCACATACGCCTCTGTACTTCCTAAGGTATCGCGCCCCTTTGGAATAGCTTGAATGCTTTTCTTTGGAACCCCATTTGCAATTAACCAGTTATATCCAGCAGCTGCCTCTGTACTTCGATCACCTGGTGCTCCTGCGCCAACGGTATAAATCACCTTTGCCATCTTATTTTTGTAATTATCACTGGCACTTTGTAATCGAGCAAGCAGAAGATCACTTGGTCGGCCATCAAATTGAGCGGCACCCAAGACGACAATTACATCGCTTTTAAGTGGAGTTAAATTATTAGCGGTGTACCAGACATTGCCAATAACATAAATTGGAATGATTATTATCAAGAGAAATACAAATGCAATAATCTTCCTAATAAATTTAAAGATAAACATATTGACCCAGATCAGCCGCCAGAAACAGAGTCATCAATAGTGATACTTACTAACTCATCTGGATCCTTTAGCCAACCATCTGGCAGTGAAACCGGCCGGCCATGACTTGTGCGACCACGAGGTGCATCTCCAACCTCAGTTGGATACGGCTGCTCCTCTAAATTTGAAAGTAAATCCTGCATCTCTTGTAATGATGCAACCATGCCAAGGGATGATCTAACCTCGCGTGGTACGCGGAAGCCCTTCAAATACCAAGCCATGTGTTTGCGAAGATCGCGCATAGCTCGATCCTCATTTTCAAAGTAAGTAATTAACAATTGCGCATGACGCAACATAATTGCTCGCACCTCAAATAAGGTTGGATTACTTCTGTTGTTATCTCCGGCAAAGGCGCTTACGAGATCAGCAAATAACCAAGGTCTGCCTAAGCAACCGCGGCCAACAACAACGCCGGCACATCCAGTTTGTTCCATCATCGTAACACCATCATCACCACTCCAGATGTCACCATTTCCTAAAACTGGAACACCAGTGGGTGCTAAATGTTCTACTAAATCTGCAATCTTGCTCCAATCAGATTTGCCTTCATAAAGTTGAGCGGCGGTGCGAGCATGAAGTGCAACCCAAGCAACACCTAAATCAGCGGCACTCATTGCAGCTTCGCGATAGGTATGGTTTTCATGATCAATACCAACCCGCATCTTCACCGTAACCGGCATTCCATACTTACTTGCTGCTTTTACGGAGGCTTCCACAATTGATGAGAACAACCTTCGCTTATATGGAAGAGCTGCACCACCACCACGTTTTGTCACCTTTGGCACTGGACAACCAAAATTTAAATCTATGTGATCAGCTAAATTTTCAGCTCCCAACAAATCAATTGCCTTACCAACGACATTGGGATCAACTGCGTAAAGTTGGATTGATCTTGGTGTTTCACCAACACCTGGCTTAATTAATCTAAAGGTTTCCTCGCGTCTTTCAATTAATGCCCGAGCGGTAACCATCTCAGAAACAAATAAACCAGCACCTTGCTCGCGGCAAAGTGTGCGAAATGCCGAGTTTGTGATTCCAGCCATTGGTGCAAGAACTACCGGGGTATCTAAGACCACCTCATTATTAACAAAGTTGCCATTAGAAATCGGCAGCCGAAGTGGCTTAACCTGCGTTAACAATTAAGCGCCCAATAATTTTGGCGCTAGGTAACTTTGAACCTGATCTAGGGAAATTCGAGATTGCGCCATAGTGTCGCGCTCTCGGATAGTTACCGCTTGATCATCTAATGATTCAAAATCAACTGTGATACAAAATGGAGTTCCGATCTCATCCTGGCGGCGGTATCTGCGACCAATTGCACCAGCATCATCAAAATCAACATTCCAATTTTTTCGCAGCTCCATCGCTAAATCCTTTGCCTTTGGCGATAGATCTGCATTTCGAGATAGTGGAAGCACCGCCACCTTTACTGGTGCCAGCCTTGGATCTAACTTCATAACTGCGCGCTTTTCCATCTCGCCCTTTGAATTTGGTGCTTCATCCTCGGTAAAGGCATCCATCATGAAGGTAAGTGCGCAGCGATCAACACCAGCTGCTGGTTCAATTACATATGGCGTCCATCGTTCATTCTTCTCTTGATCAAACCAGGTTAAGTTTTCACCAGAGGCTGCACTGTGTGCTTTTAAGTCAAAATCGGTGCGGTTAGCAATTCCTTCTAGCTCGCCCCACTCAGTTCCAGCGAAATCAAATTTGTACTCAATATCTGCAGTGCGTTTTGAGTAGTGAGATAACTTCTCTTTTGGGTGATCATAAATTCGAAGGCGATCAGGATTAATTCCTAAATCTTTATACCAGGCAAGGCGTGTATCAATCCAGTATTGATGCCACTCTTCATCAGTTCCTGGAACGACAAAAAACTCCATCTCCATCTGTTCAAATTCACGGGTACGGAAAATAAAGTTGCCCGGTGTAATTTCATTACGAAATGATTTACCAATCTGGCCAATACCAAATGGTGGTTTCTTGCGAGAGGTTGATGTGACATTCTCAAAGTTGATAAAGATTCCTTGCGCGGTCTCTGGTCGCAAATATGCCAAACCAGATTCATCTTCAACTGGTCCAAGGTAGGTTTTTAATAAACCGGAAAATTGTTTTGGAGTAGTGAACTTTCCCTTTGTTCCACAATTAGGGCAGTTAATCTCTGAGATTGATGGCGCTTTTTTCTTATGCTTATTTTCATACGCCTCTTCTAGATGATCGGCGCGGTAACGTTTATGACAAGAGGTGCACTCAGTTAATGGATCTGAAAATGTTGCTACGTGCCCTGATGCTTCCCAAACCTCGCGAGCTAAAATTACACATGAATCAAGACCGACCACATCATCGCGGCCTTGCACCATAGAACGCCACCATTGACGTTTAACATTATTTTTTAATTCAACACCCAGCGGACCGTAATCCCAAGAGGCGCGAAGTCCGCCATAAATTTCAGATGAGGGGTAAACAAAACCACGGCGCTTGGCCAGGGAGACAATATTCTCTAAACGATCTGCTGCCATTTTTACTCCATCCGGCTGGCTGTCGGCGGCTTGCGATTGAGCCTTAAGTGTAAGGGGTAAGCGGCGCTGGCGGGTTTAGGCTTTGATATTGATAATCATTCTCATTTGTGCTACATTCCTTTTATGAATATAGCCATCCTGTTAGCCGCAGCCACCGTAGTAGCAACTACCCTTGGCGGCGTAATCGCACTTCGAGCTCGTGATCGTCTGCACCTAGTTTTAGGTTTAGCCGCTGGTTTATTACTTGGATTAGTCTCCTTCAGTCTCCTACCCGAGGTATTTGAGATGTCCTCCGGCACTTTGTTGGGAGCACCCAGCGTTTCGGTTGCGCTAATTGGTGGTTTCTTACTCCTGCATCTCTTCGAGAAATTCTCTGGCTCTCATGAACCAGCTGAATCAGATTATGGGCATGACCATAAGCACTCATCAAATGTCACCGGCACTATTGGTGGATTGGCCATGGGTCTACATGTTTTCCTAGATGGCTTGGCATTAGGTGTTGCATTTTCAATTGATGAAAAGTTAGGAATTGCAGTGTTTGCAGCCTTACTTGTTCACGCTTTTAGTGATGGCTTAAATACAGTTGCAATGCTTGTAAAGAGCGAGAAATGGAACAAAAAAGGCGTTTGGCTGCTGGGTGTTGATGCAATAGCAAGAATTAGTGGTGCTGCGATTGGATCTAGCTTGGCACTCTCAGAGAACTTTACCGCTCTCTACCTTGCCGCATTTTCTGGAATCGTAATTTACTTGGCAACTAGTCATATCCTGCCAGAAGCACATGCAAGCCATGCTACTCGTTGGACATTGGTTTCAACTCTTGCTGGTGTAGCAATCATGTGGGCACTTGTTAGCCAACTTGAATCAGTTCATGTACACGGTCATGATGATGCAGCTTCACATTCAGAGAGTCATCAAGAAGAGGGCGTGCATGAAGAGGATCATGAAGAGGATCATGAAGAGGATCATCAAGAGGAGGGAAAGTAGTGACAAAAGATCTGGCCTTAATGAATAAATCTGAAATTAAAGTAATCGGCGCCCTCAAACGACAAGCTCGATTTACAAGTGCTCAATCCGTTTATCAGCTGCTCCGAAAAGATGGTGAATCAACTGGTTTGGCAACGGTTTATCGAACATTGCAAAAAGCTGCTGCCAAAAATGCGGTTGATGTTTTGCGTACAGATGATGGTGAGGCGCTATATCGTTTATGCGAGACCGGTCATCACCATCATTTAGTTTGCACCAGTTGTGGCAAAACTATTGAGGTAGAGGGCAGCTCAGTTGAAAGATGGGCCAATACTGTGGCGAAGAATCATGGCTTCCGAAAGGTGACGCACGTAGTCGAACTTTTTGGCTTATGCGCGAAGTGCTAGTGATGGGTGACTTTCGTGGAATTCCGACACCGGTATGTCCTGCCTGTGGTGGCAATTTGATTACCATTACCGCTAGCTTCGATCCACAAACTTATGAATTAGATATGTATCTACTTGATAACGCGCAATGTGCTACCTGTCAGGCGTTGTTAACTGCGCCAACACCAGCTGATTACACCGCTGCTTAAATTAAGCCTTTCCAAATCTCCGCTCGCGCTCTGCGTAAATCTCAATCGCATTCCATAATGTTCGGCGGTCAGCATCTGGCCAAAGCACATCAAGAAAGACCATCTCCGCGTAGGCGGATTGCCACATTAGGAAGTTGCTGGTGCGTTGTTCTCCGGATGATCGAAGAAATAAATCAACATCACTCATTTGTGATGAGTAAAGGTACTTTGCAAAGTTTTTCTCAGTAATTGATTCTGGCTTAATCTTCTTACCCTTTATCGCTTTACTAATTGCGGTAATTGCATCAACGATTTCAGCCCGACCACCATAATTAACACACATATTCAGCGTTAAAACCTTGTTAGATTTTGTTAACTCCTCTGCCTCTCGCAGCTCACTTAAAACAGAGCTCCAAAGCTTTTGCTCCCTGCCCACCCAGCGAATGCGCACACCTAAATCATTCATCTCATCTCGGCGACGACGTATTACCTCGCGATTAAATCCCATTAAAAACTTAACCTCATCTGGTGACCTGCGCCAATTCTCAGTTGAGAATGCGTAGGCGCTTAACTCTTTAACACCTATCTCAATTGCGCCGTGGACCATATCCAATAAGGAGGCCTCACCTGCTTCATGTCCTGCAGTTCGCGGCATGCCCCGCTCTTTAGCCCAGCGACCATTTCCATCCATCACAACGGCAACATGATTTGGAATCTGGTCCGGTTTTAACTTTGGCGGTTTAGCACCTGTCCAATGCGCAGTTGGTGCAACTACCTTCTTCTTGTTAGCCACGGTTTATTCTCTCAACTAATGGCAAGGAACGTAAACCGCGCTCTAGATGCCACTGCAAATATGCGGCAATTAACCCTGAAGCTTCACTCCGATTTTTTAATTCACTAGCCATCGCCGACTCCCAATCACCAGTTAATAGATTGGCCATCAAATTAAGGCTTGTCTCACTTGGTGTTGCCGAAGCAGATGGTTTGCAATTTGCGCAAACGCTGCCACCACCCTGAAGTGAGAAAAATTTATGTGGTCCTGGTGCATCACACCTTGAACAAATTGTTAGTGATGGCGCATACCCTGCAACAGATAAGGAGCGAAGTAGGTAGGCATCTAAAATTAAAGATGGGTCATACCTTTGTTCAGCTAGTGCTTTTAATGAACCAGCAACTAACAAAAATTGTTGTAATGCTGGCTCGTGCTCAGCCTGCGTAAAACGCTCTGCCGCCTCTAAAATTGCAGATGTCACAGTCCAGTTTTGGTAATCACTTGATAAAATATCTCCATAATTTTCAATCGCTTCTACCTGTGTAATCGTGTCAAAGGTTCGGCCCGTATAAAGTTGTAAATCAACATAGCTAGCTGGCTCAAGCCGGGCGCCAAATCTGGATTTAGTTCTACGCACACCTTTTGCAACCGCTTTAATCCGACCATGGTCGCGGGTGAACAAGGTAATAATTCGATCCGCCTCCCCCAATTTATGGGTGCGCAAGACAATCGCCTGATCTCGATAGAGCGCCATACTGGCTAACTTACTAGAGTCACCAGTGTTGTCTGCTTAACGAACTGCGCGATTGATTGAAGAGATAACCGCTTTTAGCGCAGCAGTTGTCGTGCTTGGATCAATTCCAACTCCCCAATAAACCTTGCCCGCTACTTCACACTCAAGGTATGCCGCAGCCTTTGCATCTCCGCCGGCAGATAATGCGTGCTCGTAATAATCAAGAACTCGAAGCTCCATGCCAGGTGTATGCGCATTAACAATTGCAACAAAAGCTGCAATTGGACCATTTCCAGCACCAGATAATTTATGTGATTTACCGCCATCAATTAACTCAACAGAGAGCTTTACATCCTCATCCATTTGTGAAGATTGGGATAGACCAGTTAATTTAAAGCGGCCCCATTGATTCTTCTTTGCCGGTAGATACTCATCCTCAAATGAGCGCCACATAGCATCTGGTGAAACCTCACCACCTTCAGAGTCTGTCTTTGCTTGAATTACTTGGCTGAACTCAATTTGAAGTCGACGTGGTAAATCTAATTGATGTTCATTTTTCATCAAATAAGCAACGCCACCCTTACCGGATTGACTGTTCACACGAATTACCGCTTCATATGAGCGCCCAATATCCTTTGGATCAATTGGCAGATATGGAACCGCCCAGGTGAACTCATCTCGAGTTTTACCTGCCGCCTTTGCATCTGTATCTAAGTGATCAAATCCTTTTTTAATTGCATCTTGATGTGAGCCAGAAAAAGCGGTGAAAACTAAATCGCCACCATATGGATGTCGCTCTGGTACACGTAATTGATTGCAGTACTCAACTGTTCGACGAACCTCATCAATATTACTGAAATCAATCATGGGATCAATGCCATGACTTAGCAAATTAAGACCTAGAGTAATTAAGCAAACATTTCCAGTGCGCTCACCATTACCAAATAATGTGCCTTCAATTCGATCAGCACCTGCTAAGTAAGCAAGCTCTGCTGCTGCAACACCAGTTCCACGATCATTATGAGGGTGCAAACTTAAAATTACGCTATCGCGATTCTTCAGATTGCGATGCATCCACTCAATTGAATCGGCATAGATATTTGGGGTCGCCATCTCTACCGTTGCCGGTAAATTCATAATGGTCTTCCATTGTGGGGTTGGTTTCCAAACATCATTCACCGCGTTGCAAACCTCAACTGCAAACTCAAGTTCGGTGCCGGTGTAAGACTCTGGTGAATACTCAAATGAAACTAAGGTGCCAGGAACAGTTTTAACTAAATCCAGACAGATCTGGGCACCATCGGTTGCAATCTTCTTTATGCCAGCTTTATCTTGACCAAAAACAACTCTTCGCTGTAGCGCTGAGGTTGAGTTATACAAGTGAACAATTGCCTGCTTGGCTCCCTTAATTGATTCAAAGGTTCGCTCAATTAATGGTTTTCGCGCTTGGGTTAAAACCTGAATAACCACATCATCTGGAATTAATCTCTCTTCAATAATTTTACGAATAAAATCAAAATCAGTTTGTGAAGCGGCTGGAAAACCAACCTCAATCTCTTTATAACCCATCTTTACCAATAATTGGAACATCACCAATTTACGATGGGCATCCATTGGATCAATTAATGCTTGATTACCATCACGCAGATCAACGCTGCACCACTTTGGTGCTTTGGTAATTGATTTATCGGGCCAGGTGCGATCGGTTAATGCACCATTTTTTGGAAATGGATTAAATGGTGAGTACCGATTAACCGGCATCTTAGATTTACTTTGATCTGGGAAATTGTTTTTCATTTTTTTTTAGCTCCTCGTCGAATTTTTTTGGGCTTACGGGTCTACCGATGCGACCAACCCCGCGACGAGGGGACCGGTTACTTGGCCCCGCCGCGGCAGGTAAGAAGAAGCAGAGCTGAAAGTGATGGCAGGTTTAATGAAGATGTTGCTGGTGAACCTGCAATTAACATGGCTCAAGGTTAACCGAAGCCTTGAATTCATGCCAATTTAAACCGCAACCCATTCCCTTTACCTGCCTTAATCCATACGATTAAAGCATGGCAATAAAAATGGCCAAGCCATTTACCTCCCCTAGACCGGCGGAGTATGCGCAAATTCCAAAACCAATCTTTAAAAAGGATTGGTTTACGGATTCACTTTTGCCAGGCCCAAACCCAAAATTATCTGATTTGCAAAGCATTACTTTTCTAGCCAACACTCCAAAGTACATCTTAAAACTGCAACGCAAATATGGTGATCACGTATCTTTTTTTCTATCAAACCGTTTGTTTATCGGTTTGTTCTCACCTGCGGCTGTTCATGAGGTAACTGTCGCTCAGCAACATAGCTTTGTGAAGGGTGTTGGTTTTGCACGAATGCGCAAAGTATTGGGCGAAGGGTTACTAACTAATGAAGAGCCGGTTCACTTAAATCATCGCCGAATGATGCAACCACCATTTCATCATGGAAATCTCGATGGCTACGTCTCATTAATGTTTGATCTGGTTGAAAAATATACTGAGGAGTGGCGCAGCAAAGATGAGATTGAATTAGCTCCAGAAATGATGGCGCTAACTTTAGAGATAGTTTCACGCTGTTTATTTGGTTTAGATTCGCACCAATACACAAAAGCAATTGCACACAATATGGAGATCGCAATTGATCGAATCGAACGTACTATGTTGCCTGGACTGGAAAAATTTGATCACTCCCCGATTTCGTACTTTAAGAAGTTTGAGGTCGCATCTGATAATTTGGCTGATATTGCAGAGGAGATAATCAATAAACGAATTGAATCAAATCTAACAACCTCCGATGATCTGCTTGGCATTATGTTGCAGATGCAGGATCAGGTAAGTACTGAACACATTAGGGATGAGGTTTTAACTCTGATTCTCAGTGGTCATGAAACTACGGCAAATGTGATGTCATGGGCATTCTCATACTTAAATAAAAATCAGAAATTCCGGGAACTATTGCGGCAAGAGGCGTTAAAGCAAAGTTGGTTAGATGAGAAACGTGCACCTACCTACAAGGAGCTAGAGGATGGTTCCCCAATCGCAACTGCAATTCTTAATGAGACGATGCGGCTGGCACCGCCAGTTTGGATTGCGCCAAGAATTGCAACTAAGGATGTTGTGATCGAAGGTATAAAGATTCCAGCTGGTGCACATGTATTGGTAAGCCAATATGTAACTCATCGAAATCCAAGGTACTTTCCAGAACCAAAAATCTTTGATCCAAATAGGTGGCTGGCGCCAAACTTTGAAAATTCGTTGCCTAAGGGTGCTTACTTTGCCTTTGGTGCTGGCAGCCGTAAATGTTTAGGCGAATACTTTGCCCTCGCCGAAGCTAGATTAATTTTATTAATGGTGGCAAGAAGTTTTGAATTATCTGGAAAATTTCCCAAGCCGCAACCTCGTGCTACCTACCGCCCAAAGGGCAAGGTTAAAAATCGCGTAAAGGTTATAAATTAAAGAGAAAAGCTCGGGTACTCATCGCTAACCAAGAGAATTGCATACCCATAAACACGATTCCAGTACGCCATTACCTTAACCACACCATCTGCACTTGCATCGGGGTAGTTGCCGGTAAATAAGATGTTAAACCAAGCAATCAGCGTTAGCACTAATGCATAAATAGCGTAGATCAACCCAACTATGTAAAGCGGAATAGCTAAAAACCACTTATAAAGTGGTGCGTACCGATTTAAGTTTTTACCGCCTGCTATATCTGGAAAATCCAGCTTAACCTTTTGATTCTCCTCAATCGATGGGTACTCATCAGTTAAGCAGAAAACAAATGAGGCTAATCGATTAGTCAAAGATAGGTATGCCTTATTAAAGGTTAGAACATAAGATGGATAAACCCCACGAAAAATCAGCGCAAGAGCAGCTGGTGCAATTAATACGCCACCGGTGTATTGCAAAAACTCACCATTGTCATTGGCCCAGGTAGAAAAAGCGGAGACAAAAATCATGAAGGGAAAGGCTAAAATCAATCGCCAGAGAACTGAAGATTTATCTCGATTATCTAGATCGACAACAATGTGGGTAACAATTTGTTTGCTCATGCAAAGATTCTAGCGAGAGCTTGCTATAAAACTGGTAAATACCTACTCAATTCAAAGGCACTTACCTGTTTTCGGTACTCATTCCACTCAGCACGCTTATTTCGAAGCACAAACTCAAAGACATCTTCACCTAAGGTTTCCTTTACTAATTTACTTTGCTCCATGGCAGATATTGCCTCCGCTAAATCAGATGGCAATGGAGTTGGATCTGAATTCGCACCTAATTCATACCTGCCTTCAACACCTGCTAGGCCGGCACCAATAATTACGGCAAAGGCTAGATATGGATTACACGCTGAATCTGGCGAACGAATCTCAATGCGAGTTGATGCCTCTTTCTTTGGCTTATAAGTTGGAATACGAACTAATGCATTGCGATCATTTTGCGCCCATGTTGCAAAAGCTGGCGCTTCTCCACCACCATTTAATCGTTTATAGGAGTTAACCCATTGATTGGTAATTGCGGTTATCTCCGCTGCATGTTTGATTATGCCAGCGATAAATGAGCGACCCACCTTTGATAATTGCATTGGTGCACCCTCCTCATAAAATGCATTTTTCTCACCTTCAAATAGCGAGATATGTGTATGCATCGCAGATCCAGGATGTTCGGTAAAGGGCTTTGGCATAAATGAGGCGTAGAAGCCTTGATCAAGTGCAACCTCTTTAACAACATGTCTAAAGGTCATGATGTTATCTGCCGTAGTTAATGCATCTGCATAACGTAGATCAATCTCCTGTTGGCCAGGTGCGCCTTCATGATGAGAAAACTCAACTGATACTCCCATCGCCTCCAATAAGGTAATTGCCTGCCGGCGAAAATCCTGCCCGACAATCGAGGGCGTGTGATCAAAGTAGCCAGCAGAGTCAATTGGAATCGGTGCTTCACCGTTTATCGGTTGGTTTTTAAATAGGAAAAACTCAATCTCTGGATGTGTGTAACAGGTATAACCAAGCTTTGCCGCTTTTTCTAATGTGCGCTTTAAAACTCTTCTTGGATCAACAGAGGCCGGAGTTCCATCTGGCAATGTAATATCGCAAAACATTCTTGCCGCACCTGGCGCCTCAGTTCGCCAAGGCAGAATTGAAAATGAGGATGGATCAGGTCTAGCCAACATATCTGCTTCAGTTACGCGAGCAAATCCTTCGATAGCAGATCCATCAAAGCCAATTCCTTCGGCAAATGCATTCTCTAACTCTGCCGGTGCAATCGCAACAGATTTTAAAAATCCAAGTACATCGGTAAACCAAAGTCGAACAAATCTAATGTTGCGCTCTTCTAAGGTGCGAAGTACAAACTCTTGTTGTTTAGCTAAATCAGATGGGGTGCTCATGGGTAGTATTAAAACAAACTCTCGTTACAACTGTGTTAACTATCAAATGCCAACAAGCCCCGCATTAAGGCTAAATTACGAAGGAATCGCCAGTTTCAACAGTGCTTTGAGGCAACAGATCCTTAGTTACAACGGAGTTTGCTGCGATCTTTGAGCCATCGCCAATATTTATATTTCCTAGCACTTTGGCGCCAGCGCCAATTAATACATTATTACCGATGGTTGGATGGCGCTTATCTTTTGCAGTTACGCCGATATTGCTCTTCGCTCCCAATGTCACATTGTGATAGATCATGACATCATCACCGATTACCGCAGTTGCGCCAATAACAACGCCCATTCCGTGATCGATAAAAAATCTACGCCCAATCTTTGCCGCTGGATGGATCTCAATTCCAGTAGCACTTCGAAGTAAATTGGAGTGGATGCGGGCGATTAACTTTAGGTTAATGCGCCAAAGAAGGTGAGAGATACGATGGCCCCAAAGTGCATGCACACCTGGATAGGTCAGCGCTACCTCTAATCGATTTCGCGCAGCAGGATCCTTTGCCTTGGCAGTATCGATATCCTCGAGAATCTGTTTAAACATTTAATCAGCGAGATCTTCATATAAAACAGTTGAAAGATAACGCTCACCAAATGATGGGATAATCACCACAATATTTTTGCCAGCAAACTCTGGTCGTTTTGCTACAACAGAGGTTGCCCAAAGTGCAGCACCAGATGAGATACCAGCCAGAATGCCCTCTTCACTTCCAGCGCGACGTGCATACTTGATTGCGTCTGGAGCAGATGCATCCAAAATTTCATCATAAACATTTCGATCTAATACTGGTGGTACAAAGTTTGCACCAATTCCTTGAATTGGGTGAGAGCCAGGTGTGCCACCATTTAAAATTGGAGAGGCAGCTGGTTCAACACCAATTACTTTGATACTTGGTTTACGCTCCTTTAATAATTGTCCGGTGCCGGTGATAGTGCCACCAGTTCCAATTCCAGAGACCAAAACATCAACTGTGCCATCGGTATCGCGCCAGATCTCTTCACCTGTTGTTTGGCGGTGAATGATTGGCCCCGCTGCATTTTCAAATTGACGAACCATTACTGCGCCAGATTTTGCCAGCTCCTCAGATCTTGCCACAGCGCCCTTCATTCCTTCTGCTGCTGGCGTTAATATCAATTCAGCACCGTATGCTCTAATTAATTTACGACGCTCCTTTGAAACCGACTCGGGCATCGTCAAAATTACTTTGTAACCTCGGGCAGCGCCCACCATGGCTAGGGCAACACCGGTATTTCCAGAGGTAGCTTCGACAATTGTGCCACCAGCCTTTAACTCACCACTCTTTTCCGCGGCATCAACCATGGCAATTGCTAATCGATCCTTAACAGTTGCTGATGGATTGTAAAACTCTAGCTTTGCCCAAACATTTGCGGCAGCGCCATCCATAATTTTATTGATTTTAACTAGTGGGGTATTTCCAAAGATCTCAGTAATATCATTGTAAATTTTCATTTTCTCTCCTATAAATGGATTGGTTGAATTAAAAAAAGGTATTGCGGGATGAGGTAAGGCAGTGAGTTAGCAGCTGCAGGATGTAGCAAGACCAAAATCAATTACCCGGCGGCGAGTAAACAGCCATTTCCCGATTGATTTGATCATGAGATAAATCTAAAGTACTAATTAAGTAATGGCTAATTGCGAATTGTTTGCGTGTTCTTCAAGGGTGGATTTAAGACTCTTTCCAGTGTGATGTGATCGGCAAACGGCGATCCTTGCCAAAGGCTTTGCCAGAAATCTTGGTACCTGGTGGATACTGCCGGCGCTTGTACTCAGCCCGATCTACTAATTGAATAATCCGATCAACTAAAGCGGCATCAAAGCCCGCTGCGATTGCACCAGGGCGGCCACCATCTTGATCGATATAAATATGAAGTAATTGATCCAATACTTTGTACTCTGGAAGTGAGTCGGTGTCCTTTTGTCCTGGGCGAAGCTCAGCACTTGGCTCTTTATTAATTGAGTTAAGTGGAATTGGTGGAGTCTGCCCCTCATTTGTCGCCTGTTGATTCCGCCATCTAGCAAGATCCCAAACTTGGGTCTTATATAAATCCTTAATCGGTGCGTAGCCACCAACAGCATCACCATAAAGAGTTGAGTACCCAACTGCGAGCTCTGATTTATTTCCAGTTGCTAAAACTAAGTGTCCCTCTTGATTTGATAAGCCCATCAAAGTGGTGCCACGAACTCGGGCCTGCACATTCTCTTCAGCTAACCCAGCTAAACCTAGATTGCTAATAAATGATTGCACCATTGGTTCGATCTCAATAATTCGATACTTCAGGCCGATCGACATCGCTAGCGCCTTGGCATCACTTAATGAGTGATCAGATGAGTACTTGCTTGGTAGGGCAATGCCATGCACTCGATCAGCGCCTATTGCATCGGCGGCGATCGCGGCCACCACCGCTGAATCAATTCCCCCAGATATACCCAAAACAACAGATGGAAAGTTGTTTTTACTTACATAATCACGTAATCCCACAACCAACGCCTGCCAGATTTGTGCAAGATCATCTAATCTTGGCGCAACACCTAAAATTAACTTTTTGTACTTTAAAATTGGTGGATCTGAGATGATCAAATCGGGATCACTGCTGGCAACCTTTACATCTAAATCAATAATCATTAACCCCTCTTCAAACTGAGGTGCGCGAGCGATGATCGAGCCATCGGAATCAACCACAATGGTGTCGCCATCAAAAACTAGATCATCCTGCCCGCCAGCCATATTTACATAAGCTAATGGTGCATTTACCTGTTGTGCTCTTCGCTGTACCAATGTCAGGCGAAGATCATCCTTATTTGCCTCAAATGGACTGCCATTTGGAACTAAGAAGAGGCCAATATTTCGACGTGCTAGCTCAGCAACTGGTCCACCCTCTTGCCAAATATCCTCACAAATCGCAATACCAATATCGATGCCAACCACCCTAATTACTAATGAGTGGTTACCTGGCTTAAAGTTACGAAACTCATCAAAGACGCCGTAATTTGGTAGATGATGTTTTATGTAGGTGGCGACAATTGCCCCGCGATGAATTACCGCTACACAATTTTGCGGCTCACCCTTCTCGCTCTCACCTAAGTAACCAACTAATAAGGTCAGATCCCCATTGCCCTCATCACTTACTCGTTTTGCGATTGCATTAACCGCATTAATTGAGGCTGATCTAAATGAGGCACGGGTCGCTAAATCCTCAACTGGATACCCAGTCACAATCATCTCGGGATAAACAACGACTACTGCACCTGCATTTGCGGCATCGCGAGCATGCTTTGAAATTAGGTCAGCATTAGCCGCCAGATCACCAACAGTTGGGTTGATCTGTGCGAGCGCAATACGTATCTGTCCCATATTCACTTTTCAAGAGTACCTCGAATCGGTATTGCGAAGTAAAGATTGTGAAGTAAAGTTGGCGTACCAATACCGACAGGGACCCTTACCGGCCTTGATCGAAAGAAGGATGACATGAGCAATGCAACAACCTCGCGCGTTTCAATAACAACTCTTGCTGCCAAGAAAAAGGCCGGCCAACGGTGGGCGATGCTTACCTGTTATGAACAGATGACCGCATCAATCTTTGATCAAGCCGATATCCCGGTGCTACTCGTTGGCGATAGTGCGGGCAATAACTTCCTGGGTGAAGAGAACACCATTCCAGTAACTGTTGATCAATTAATCCCATTGGCTAAAGCGGTGGTTAGCGCATCTACCAAGGCGATGGTGGTTGGCGATCTGCCCTTTGGCTCCTATGAATCATCACCGGAGCAAGCGCTAGCAACCGCTACTCGATTTTTTAAAGAGGCGAAGGTACAGGCGGTAAAACTTGAAGGAGGTGCAAAGGTAGTTCCCCAGATTGAGAAATTAATCGCAGCTGGAATTCCAGTAATGGGCCACCTTGGCTTAACACCTCAATCAGTTCACGCACTTGGCGGCTTTAAGGTGCAAGGTCGTGGTGATGATGCACAACGAATCAAAGCCGATGCACTTGCACTGCAAAAGGCGGGTGTTTTCGCTGTGGTCCTCGAGTTAGTGCCTGCGAAATTAGCAGCGGAAATCACCGCTGAACTATCTATTCCTACCATCGGAATTGGTGCCGGCGTAGATTGCGATGCTCAAGTTTTGGTCTGGACCGATCTAATGGGAATCACCGAAAACCCACCTAAATTAGCTAAGGCTTACCGCAATCTTCGCAAAGAGATGACCGATGCAGCTAAGGAGTTTGCCCAAGATGTTGCGATAGGTAGATTTCCTACCGATAAAGAGAGCTTTAACTAGGGTTACAAGGCAAAAAAAGGTAAAAATCTCTAAAATTAATTAACTCACCAGTATTTTTTGCAGAATCTATCGATTTTTGCGGAAAAAAACCAAAGTATTTTTAAATATTTAGCAAAAAAAAGATAAAAATCGGTAAAAATAATGTTGCGACACGCCCCCTTTTTTTACTCCAAAAAGTGGATTCTTTTCCGTATTAGTGCCACGCTTATCCACGAAACAGGTTCGGTGACGGATCGAACCACTTTGATAGGAGATCTACGTGGCTGCAAAGCGTCGTAAGAAAGC
>CAMCXX010000012.1 GCA_945883755.1 Bifidobacterium breve
CAACAACGGCAGCGATTTCATCCTGAACCTCTTTGGTTTTTCCAGATTTAAGGTGGCCAATATTGATTACTACATCTATTTCTACCGCACCATTAGCGATTGCTTCTTTTGTTTCAAATACCTTTGATGCCGTTGTAGATGAACCGTGTGGAAAGCCAACCACTGTGCCAACTAAGACATCACTGCCCTTTAAAATATCAGCAACAAATTTCACATCAGCTGGCTTGCAACAAACTGAAGCAACATCATATTTAAGTGCAACCTGACAACCAGCTTTAACCTCATCTAGCGTCATCGCCGGACCCAATGTTGAGTGATCAATTGTTTTTGCCACTTTTTTTAATGAGTATTTAGGATGCGACATGAGTGAAAGGTATCAAACCTCTCTAGATAGATAAGCCAGCCCAGTTGCCACTACTGCGATGCCCAGCCAGCCTTGCAAAGTAATTGCTTCATTTAAAACTACCGCTGCCAAAATAGTTGCAGTTGCAGGCTCTGCCAAAATCAAGGTGGATGCCACGCTGGGCTTAATTCCAGTTAAACCCTTTGCATAGAGAATATAAGCCAAAGCGGTGGGAACTAGCGCAAGCCAAATAATCATCGCTGCACCATCAACGGTAGCAAGCCAGGTAAATCCGGAGAGAAGTAAAACCGGAAGTGAAAGTATGGCAGCTAAGAGAAATATTTTATAAATTGCATAGGTTGAATCAACGCCAGCAATCAATGCCCGTTTACTAGAAACTGCCAATAGCGCAAAGGAGGCACCAGCAATTATTGCCAAGATAAATCCAATCAAATCAAAATCAGCTACCCCGTTTGCTGTACCTAAAACAATTATTCCCACCGTTGTAATAATGGTTGCACTAAACCATCTTTTGCTTGGTCGCTCTTTGTAAATTAGGTAATCCAATACGCCAGTTAGCGCCGGTACGGAACCAAGAGCGGTGATGGTTCCAATTGCAACACCAGTTTGCTTTACCGCCGAGAAAAAGGTTAATTGATAAGCCAAAATACCAATCGCTGCCAACCACATATTTAACCTTGGCATTGGAATTGAGATTGTTTTACTTAACTTGATATATAAAAATAGTAAGAATGCGCCAAGGATTAAGCGAGCGCTACCAATTGAAAGTGATGAGATCCCATCCGGTCCAAGTGCTTGTGTGGTACCGGTGGTACCAAAACAAATACCAGCGGCTATTACCAGCAGGTAATTTCGCCTCACATTGTGAGATTTCACTCGACTCATGTGGCAACGGTAGCCGAAGTTAAAGCGCTAGGATTTTCGCCATGGCCTGGCAGCGAGTGGATTTAACAACAGCGCAAATTGATCATTTAAAAACATTGGTAACTGGCTTGGTATCAACAAATGAGAGTGTGCTTGATCAACATGGCCGAGATGAATCTGCCATCGCACCAGTTCGACCATCTGCAGTTGTTATGCCACGCAGTACTGATGAGGTAGCTGCAGTTTTGGCTTACTGTAATAAAGAGAAGATTCCGGTAGTTGCCTTTGGTGCGGGCTCATCCTTGGAAGGACATGTACTTCCATTATTTGGTGGCATCTCCCTTGATCTAACTGAGATGAACAAAATAATTGAGATTCGAGCTGATGATTTATTAGTACGGGTGCAACCAGGTGTTACTCGGATGGCGTTAAATGAAAAGTTAGCCTCCTCTGGTTTATTTTTCTCAGTTGATCCTGGCGCCGATGCCACATTAGGCGGCATGGCCTCTACCGGTGCCGCTGGCACAACCACAGTTCGCTACGGTTCGATGCGCGAGAATGTTTTAGCATTAACTGCGGTAATGGCAGATGGCACAATCATTAGAACTGGACGCGAGACTAGAAAATTATCTGCTGGTTATGATCTAACTAGATTACTTGTGGGCTCAGAGGGAACTTTGGCAATTATTACCGAGTTAACACTTCGAGTCTTTGGTATCCCCGAGAAAATGGCGGCGGCAATTGTGCGCTTTCCAACTTTGGCTGAAGGTGTAAGTGCAGCAACTACAATTGTTAGGTCTGGTATCTCAATTGCTCGTTGTGAATTCTTAGATGCAAAGTGCATTAAAAATGTTAATGCGCATGATGGTTTAACTCTCGCTGAAGTACCTACTTTATTCTTCGAGTTTCATGGTAGCCCGCAAGGTGTACAAGAGGATGCAAGCTCAGTTAAGGATATTGTGGAAGAGTTTGGTGGAAGTGATTTTGAATGGACTACCGATGAAGGTGCTCGTCGTAAATTATGGCAAGCTCGACACAATGCATACTGGGCTGGCATTGCGGCAAATCCTGGCAAGCGTGCGGTTAGCACCGATGCTGCAGTTCCACTTTCAAAGTTAGCTGAAGCGGTAACTGTTGCTGATGAGCTGCTAGCAAAGTACAAGTATCCATACTCAATACTAGGACATGTTGCAGATGCAAACTTTCACTGCTTTATTGTTACTGATCCAAGTAAGCCAGAGGAGCTGGAAGAGGTTCGTCACGTAACTCATGAGATCACAATGCGGATTATTGAGATGGGTGGAACCTGTACCGGTGAGCATGGAATTGGTTCAGGCAAAATTGATGCATTAGTTGCAGAAACTGGCGCAGCTGCTGTGGGCATTATGAAGTCAATTAAACAATCACTTGATCCAAATAATATTTTAAATCCAGGAAAAGTTTTTAACTAAATGAGTTCAACTGTTTGGGCTATTACTATTGCTGCACTTTTAACAGTGCTGGCAATTGATTTAACTATAGCTATTCTGCGACGCAACATGGAAACCTCATTTAAAGAGGCTGCAACCTGGACCGTTATTTATGTTAGTGCTGCAATCATCTTTGGTATCTCTATGGGGCAATGGAGTACCTCTCAAGCCCAATCTGAATTTTTTGCTGGCTGGATAACTGAGTACTCATTATCAATTGATAATCTCTTTATTTTTATCATTATTTTAGCAAGGTTAAAAATTGCGAAATCTAAGGAACAGTTAGTTCTTTTGATTGGAATAATTATGGCGTTGGTTCTACGTGGCATCTTTATATTCCTCGGAGCTGCTGCAGTTGAGCGATATACCTGGGTCTTCTTTATCTTTGGCGCCTTCCTGCTCTTTACCGCACTAAAACTGCAGGGCGAGAGCGATCATGAGTGGAAGGAGGGCAGGTTAATTCTTTGGTTGAAAAAGCGCGGCTCATCCCCCGTGACTATTGCACTCTTTGCTCTGGCCTTTACCGATTTAATCTTTGCGTTGGACTCGATTCCAGCAATCTTTGGCTTAACTAAAGATCCATACATTGTATTTACCGCAAATGTTTTTGCACTGATGGGGCTACGTCAGCTTTACTTTTTAATTGGTGGGCTGATGAAGCGGCTAATCTATTTAACTAAGGGGCTCTCATTTATTCTCGCCTTTATTGGGGTCAAATTAATTCTTGAGGCCTTCCATGGCATCGATATCCATACTTTACTCGGAGTACATATTCCAGAGATTTCCACTCAACTCTCATTAGTGGTAATTATTGGAACTTTGATAATCACAGCTATCTCTAGTTTGGTGGTAAGCGGTAAACGGGGCAGCAATAAGGTTGACCACCACGAATAGGTGGCACAATACTGGGCATGAGTGTGGTCTCCAATAAAATTCAGGTTTTCGAACCACATCGCGCCTCGCTTCCTAAATTAAAACCTTACTTCAAAGAGTTTTGGCGCCGGCGTGAGTTTGCAATTCAACTCTCTAAATTTAGTGACAAGGCGGAGTACCTAGACTCTAAATTAGGAAAACTTTGGTTGGTTCTTAATCCATTATTTTTAGCGGTAATTTACTACTTGTTGATCTCAATAATTAGGGGCGGCGAATCTGAAACTGATGGAATTACTACCTTAAGCCATATTTTAATTGGCTTGTTTACCTTTTATTTTGCGCAAAATACAATTTTAATGGGGGCGCAATCAATAACCTCCGGCGGGCGCCTAATTTTAAATCAAGCATTTCCTAGAGCGCTGCTCCCACTATCAAGTGTAATTAGTGCTTGGCGCCAATTTGTACCAACAATTCCAGTTTATATTGCAATTGTCATTGCTGGAAAATTGCTCTTTCCAGATAGTGCTATGCCTGGCCTTAACTGGAATTACTTACTGGTGCCACTCGTCTTTTTGCCATTGGCTATGACTAGCTTTGGTTTGGCATTGATTTTTGCCACTATGAATGTTTACTTCCGCGATACCAGCAAATTACTAAGTTACATCATGCGGATTTGGCTTTACGCCTCTCCAGTTTTGTGGCTGCCACAAATGCTTACTGGAACATATCAAATTCTGCTTTACCTAAACCCTTTTGGCCCAGCCTTGTCAGCAAATAGTCGGATTTGGATTGATGGTTCTGCACCAACCGCTTCGCAATTTATCGCCGCATATGTGTGGGCTGTGCTCACCTTAATAATTGGTGGCTACTTCTTTATCTCAAGGGAGCGCGATTTTGCCGTCCGAATCTAAGTTACAAAGCTCCTTGCCATCAGATTTGGCGATCCGGATTGAGGATCTCTCAATCTCTTACAAGATTAATGTTGAATCAAAGAAGACCTTAAAGAATGCCGTAATGCGTGCCAGTAAAGGACAAAGAGTTAAAACCAAAACTGTAAATGCCATTAGCAATCTCTCCTTAGATATTCCACATGGCTCAGTTGTTGGAATTGTCGGTGCAAATGGTGCGGGTAAATCAACTTTGATGCGCTCGATTGCTGGAATCCTGCCGCCAACCACTGGGCGAATTACAGTTGATGGAAAAATTTCTACCTTGTTAGCGCTAGGTGTTGGATTTAATCCTGCATTATCTGGTCGAGATAATATTATTTTAGGTGGCTTAGCATCTGGAATGACCAGAGCTGAGATTGAAGCGCAGACAGATGCAATTGCTGAGTTTGCTGATTTACCAGAAGGATTTATTGATATGCCGGTGCGAACTTATTCCGCAGGCATGTATGGCCGAGTCGCATTTTCAGTTGCAGTTAATTTAACACCAGATATTTTGCTATTGGATGAAGCCTTATCAGCTGGTGATGCTGCATTTAAAGAAAAATCCTTTGCCCGCATGCGCGAGCTGTGCAAACAAGCAAGCACCATTTTGATTGTCTCCCATGCATTGGCATCCTTAAATGAACTTTGTGACACAGCTATCTGGATTAATAAGGGAAAGATGGTGGCTCATGGAAAACCAAATGAGATCACCGATCAATACTTAACCTTCCTAAATGCTGGCAAACTCCCTTTTTCTTACGAGGATCTCTAAGAAATTCTCCTAAAAAAGGCTGAGAGCCCAGTTGGGTGAGAGTTTTTTTAAATGCAGCAGGTTAGAGTCAGGGTGTGAATCGTCGCCGAGCTAAGTTGATCCGACTTGTTAAAACAATAAAGTTTTTTCCAGTTGAACTCGTATATTTCTTAATTCTGCCGATCAGAAAGTTATTATCTAAATCAAAGGCCGATCCACAATCTAGATTTGTATTTATTATCTCCTTCCCAAGATCAGGCACAACCGCATTGGGTTCATTACTGCAACAACCAGCTGCCAAAGTGAAATACCATGGCGAGTTTTTTGCCTTTAACCACTGGCACAGATCTTTACGAGAAATCTCAAAGTTCTATCCCTTTTTTTTCCTTAGATACTTTATCGGCTTCATACTTCAGAAACGAAAGTGGCGTTACTATCAATTTGAACACCTTAAGTTAAACCCTGATAAAGCCCTCACGATATTGGCCAAACTGCCTGGAACTCATGTCTTTAAGATCTTTCCATTTGTTATCTATGATGAATCACTAGAGGCAGCGATTAGGAAATTTAAGCCAGATATTCTCTTCCTGCGCCGAAACCACCTGGATCGTTTGGTCTCTCATAATAAGGCGATGGCAACTGGGGTATGGCATGGCGTAAGTACTGAATCAGTTGAGGTTGATATTGATGAAAAACAATTAAGTAAATTTATTAAGGATTATCAGGATTTTTACCAAAAGATTAACCAAACCGCGCTATCAATCTCAGCAAATACTTTAGATGTTGAGTACGAAACACTTTTTGAGCCAGGAAATATCGACCGAGTAATGAATTTTATATTAGCTGATCCTAAGAAAGTAGCTAATTTAAATGTTAAGCCTCGAACCCTAAAGCAGGATATTACTGGCGCCAGTCAGCAGGCCTTTTTGCAGAAGATTTCAAGTGGTGGTGTGCAAAAGGTGATCTCTGATTTTGATTTCCATAGGATTAAAAATTGAGTAAAGCACTTAGTAATCGATTAGTTCTGCAAGAGCTAGAGAATGAATCACTCGAAATCTTTCGAGAGACTGCAGCTACCTTTAAAAATCCAGTGATGATGTACTCGATCGGTAAAGATTCATCGGTACTTCTACATCTGGCTAAGAAGGCTTTCTTTCCAGGCCCAATTCCATTTCCACTTTTACATATAGATACCACCTGGAAGTTTAAGGAGATGATCTCCTTTCGTGATCAAGTAGTTGCTAATGCTGGAGTTAAATTATTTGTGCATACAAATCTTGAGGGCGTGAAAAATGGGGTTAATCCATTTACATTTAGCGCCTCCGAATACACCAGAATTATGAAGACGGTGGCTTTAAGACAGGCGTTGGATAAGTATGAGTTTGATGCAGCTATTGGTGGTTCACGGCGGGATGAAGAAAAATCACGGGCCAAAGAGCGAGTATTTAGTGTTCGTGAAGCCGGACATAAATGGGATCCACGAAATCAGCGTCCTGAGTTATGGCAAACCTACAATACAAAATTGGTAGCGGGGCAAAGCATGCGAGTTTTTCCAATCTCAGATTGGACTGAAGCTGATATCTGGCATTACATCCTGCAAGAAAATATTGAGGTTAATCCCCTTTACTTTGCTAAGGAGCGACCGGTCGTTCACCGCGGCACTCAATTAATTATGGTTGATGATGAGCGATACCAATTAAATCCAAATGAAAAACCAGAGCTTAAACAGATCAGATTTAGAACATTGGGCTGCTACCCATTAACCGCCGCTGTTGAATCAGGCGCCAAGAGTATTAAAGAGGTAGTTGAAGAGGTGTTGCAGGTTAAGTTAAGTGAGCGAGCAACGAGATTAATTGATGGTGAGAATGAAGATTCAATGGAGAAAAAGAAATCTGAAGGTTACTTCTAATGGAAAAGAGCATAATTAGATTATTAACCTGCGGCAGCGTAGATGATGGAAAAAGCACTTTAATCGGCAGATTACTTGTTGAAACAGATAGCGTGCCACATGACACCATCGCTTCAACCCGAAAGGTAAGAAGATCTGGCTCCACAATTCCCGCTGGTGAAATTGATTTTAGTTTACTTACCGATGGCTTAGAAGCTGAGCGTGAACAAGGCATAACAATTGATGTGGCTTATCGATCCATGAACCTACTTAATGGAAAGCGATTGATTATCTCCGATGCACCAGGCCATGAGCAGTACACCAGAAATATGGCGGTTGCAGCATCTAGGGCAGATATCGGTTTGATTTTAATTGATGCCACAAAGGGAATCAGAGTTCAGACCCTACGGCATTTAACTATCTGTTCACTAATGAGAGTCTCCCAAATTGTGGTTGCTATTAATAAGTTAGATGCAATCAACTTTGATCAGATTAAGTATGAGCAAATTCTTACCGATTTAACTATTGCCGCCGACCGCCTTGGTATCTCAAATTTAGTATCAATTCCATTAAGTGCACTAGCTGGCGATAATGTTGTAGTTAAAAGTAAAAACACTAATTGGTATAACGGCCCTACATTGCTTGAGTTTATTCAAGGTTGGAGGCCAGCAGATTTTCCTACCGCATCACCATTTCTTCGTATTCAATCAATTGCCCGAGCTAATGATTTTCGAGGTGTCGCAGGTACGGTAATTAATGGTCAATTTAAAGTTGGTGATGAGGTTCGGGTTTTCCCAGCTGCAAAGAAAGCGGTAATTTCAGAGATTTTTTGCGGAAACAAATCTACAAAACAAAGTGATCATGGCTTTGCAACTACCTTGGTGCTAACTCCCGAAATAGATGCAACTCGAGGTGATGTTGTAATTCCAGCAAATTATGAGTTAACTGGCACCGATCGGTTTACCGCAAATTTGGTTTGGCTTGATGAGTCGGAGTTAGTGCATAGCCGCTCCTACCTCTTAGTCGCTGGATCATCCGAGTCCCCGGCAGTTGTTACAAAGATTAAATTTAAGTTGGATGTAAATACCGGAGCCCAAGATGCGGCAAATACATTAAAGGTAAATGAGATTGGCTCAGTTGAGATTGCAACCAACTCACTTATGGCGCTATTGCCATATGAAAAATCAAGGTTACTTGGCAATTTTGTTTTGGTTGATCGACAAAGCATGCGAACCGTTGCTGCCGGAATGTTTGATCACTCACTTCGACGCAGCAGCAATATTCACCATCAAGATTATGAAATTGATATGAAGAAACGAGCAGCTGCCAAGAACCAGGAGGCAAAGGTAATTTGGTTAACTGGCCTTTCTGGCTCTGGAAAATCTACAATCGCAAACGCTGTTGAAAAACAATTATTTATCGATGGTAAGCATGCCTATGTGCTAGATGGTGATAATTTAAGATTAGGCTTAAATAAGGATTTAGGATTTACACCAGGTGATCGCGCAGAGAATGTTCGACGAGTCGCCGAAATAGCTAAGTTAATGAGTGATGCTGGCTTAATTGTTATCGTTGCACTGGTCAGTCCATTTGAAGCAGATCGCGAAGCTGCCAAAGCTATCTTTACATCCACCCCGTTTTATCAGGTCTTTGTTGATACACCAGTTGAAATTTGTCAGCAACGTGACCCTAAGGGTTTATATGCCAAAGCTAATAAGGGTGAGATTCCAAACTTTACTGGATTAGGTCAAGATTATGAGATGCCTAAAAATCCAGATTTAATCCTGGATGGAACTGCAGAGTTAAGTAAGAATTTGGAAGCGGTCTTAAAACTTATTTAGTAAGAGCGGCTATTTCTTAATACAAGAAAGGTGCGCTTAATTAACTTTGTTACCTGCCGGGGCCTTCTTATCTTGGCAATACCCCTTACTCCTAAAGCTAACATTGGAAAGATATTTGTAAATGAGAGTTTTTTAGTAAAATCAAATGTGCCAACCTCGGCCCAGCAGATACCCCATTGATCTTGTAGATTTTGATAGCACTCACCAGGTGTACTTCGAGCCCGGTTTAATGCTGGGGTGTAAAGAATAAAGGCGCGTTGATCAACGGTATCTACCAGACCTTCTAATCCATTCTTACTCTTATTTATTTTTCGCTTTAAGGCTTTATAAAATATCTGCTGATCAGGGTTACCTTCCGCGTAATATAGGTAAGGGATTGAAGTACTTTGAATAAGCTCAAGAATCTCATGAATACTTAATGTTTGTTGACCAGTTAGATTTTCTAGCATAAATCTGGCATCACTTCGCACAAATCTTGAAATAGCTCGAATCTCTTTATCACCATCATTGATTACGTTGTAGCGGCGATTAAGTCGCTTCCAATCACCAAGTAATTTAAATTGGGATTGCCCACCAATTAGGAATTGATTAATTACCTGTTTAAAAGTTTCAAAGCTCATCCTTCGACAATCTATGAGTACCTCATTCTCGGGTACCTGCCATTGCAGATCTGATTTATTTCGCAGATAGGTTAAAGCTGGAATGTAATTAGCAAATAATGGTTGATTGTGAGTGATGACGGTGTTGGTATTTTGATCAACTGTGCTGATTCCTAAATGCCATGAATGGGCTTTCTCTTCCGGCACCATCCGCATGCCAGCCATTAATACTCGCCAACCTAACTCGGTATCCTCGCCAGTTTTAAACAAAGGGTTGTATCCACCCAAGGTAACCCAATTTTTTCGATAGATTGAAAAGGTTGCACCAACTAATCCTCTAAAGCTCTCTAAAGTTACATCCTGCAAATTATTTGTCGCGGTTATTAAACTCTCCCAGCTCTCTTTGCCTTCACTCGTCGGATGAAGTTTATGAAAGTTACCTGAATTTAACTCCCTTACTAACTGCTGCGGGCTATATGGCCACTGCGCAACAAATCTCTTCCACCCTAGTACTAAGTAATCCTGTGATTCATGGTGCCACTTCATCATCTGCGCTAAGTGATCTGGGTGAAGCACCATATCGGCATCGATGCACCAAATGAGATCCTGCTTAATTGATTTAATCACATGATTAACCGCTTGGGTTTTCCCCCAACTATGATCAGTATTCTTAAAGTAGATTAATTTGCTCTTTGTTGGCTTAATCGCTGGCAGCTTTAACTTTTTGGTAGAGCCATCATCGACGACGTAAACTGAGATCAATCTTTGTGGATAGCTTTGTACCGATAGCGAGGCAAGAAGTAAATCTAATTTACTTTGCCCATCACGACAGGCAATTATGACCGCAACACTTAACTTTGGACTCTTTACTATCTCTAAACTTTTAGGCCTGTCATATCTAAAGGTTGCACTCATTTAACTGTGCCAAACTCTGGATCAGCCCAAACTCCAACTCGCTGTTCATCAATCTCTCTTAAATACTTTGAGTAATTGGTGGCGTAGGTATGTGAGGTTAAAGATCGTTTATAGATGTAGCCAAGGCCGGGCATACGCCAAATTTTACCGCCATTTTTTTTAACTCCAGTGAGTAGAAAATTATCAACTTGACTCTTGCCTTCCCCAAACCAACCTGCAGCTTGTGCGCTCTCGCGCCGAACTAATATTGTGCCGCCGCAAACCCAATCACTCCAGTGGTTATATGTTGATACTTGAGTAACTGGTTTTCTTCTGACTGTCACATCAACTGCTTGTAGATAAACATAATTCATCGCTTTTCCAACCACATCCGCTTTTTTTATGATCGCTACATCAAGTAAATCTCTAAGGTGCTCTGGGCCATAAATATCATCATCATCAATCTTTGCCAGATATTGGCCGGTCGAACTCTCTGAAAGTTGAGTCAAAATTTTGCCAAGGGTGGCTGATGCCGGAAATCTCTGCACAACTACAGAGATCTTTTGCCGCTTTAATTTAATGATCAAATTTTTTTGCTGTGCAGTAAGTGCAAAATTATGTAATCCAATTAGTAGTTCATAACTCTTAAGAGTTTGAGTAAGTAGTTGATTTAAGATTGCGGTCAGATCCTTGGGCCGAGATGTTGCTAGAACCACAGAGAGAGTTGGGTACTTCTTTATATTTACTCTGTGATTGGCTCGCACTTTAGCTAATGCAGCTACCTCTTCCTCAAACTTCACTATGCTGATTAATTACCGAGTGAACCGATAATGATGAAGGTTACGGTGATGGTTGCAGCTAATAAAACTGCTTGGCCCAAAATCTTTAATGCGGTAATTTGATCAGCTCGGCGATCTTGTAAAGATGCAACCCGGGAAAGTTTTCCTAATTTGCCAAAGTTAAAGGTACCGGCAAATCCGTAGGCTAAACAAAACTTTTTACGAGCTTGAATAAATCCAATTGCAAAGATCATGGCGGGTAGAAAGATTGTTAATTTAGCGCTGGTGCTTGAATCGGTGGTTAATAAACCAACTGCAGTAGTGATAGTGAAGAGCAAACCAATAATCGCTACAAATTGGCGGCGCTTGATCTCACCCTTACCAATATTGCAACTACCAGGTATGTACTCTGAGTTAACGGAGTTGCTAGACATTAAGCCTCCTCCCGCTCCTCTTCATCACTCCACACCTCATACTTATCTACATCGGTACGAGAGAGCCAATTAAACAACGCCTTTAGCGCACCAGCAATTACAGCAAGGAAAGCTAGTGAGGCAATAATGCGGCGAAAAACTTTTATCATGAGTTAAATCTACCCTTCGGCCGCAACTTTTGTCAGCGCATCGCCCTAACCAATTTTTGCCACAGAGATTGCACTTTGAATATCTGCCCAGAGATCATCCACATTTTCGATGCCTACTGAGAGCCGAATTAAATTCTCGGGAATGCTTTTACTCTCACTTGGCTGGCATCACACATCTGATCAATTTGAGCAACAGTTGCATTAACCTCAAATGAGATGATCGCGCCAAACCCCTTCATAAAGGATTTAGCTCACTCCCTACTTTATTTTTTAGCTTCAAGCACCATTGCAACTGAGTTAATACACCAGCGCTCATCAGTTGGAACTGCATAACCCTCGCCCTTAAATACATGACCTAGGTGTGAGCCGCAGGCGGCACAACGGACCTCAGTTCTGATTCGTGGAAAGAGTGATCGATCCTCAAGTAACTCAACTGCATCATCGGCGGTAGGTGCATAAAAGGAGGGCCAGCCGCATCCGGAGTGAAACTTGGTTTCAGATGTAAATAATTGTGCAGAGCATGCCTTGCATTTGTAAACACCAATGGTTTCAGTATCGGTGTATTCGCCGGTGAATGCCACCTCAGTCGCAGCTTTACGAAGAACATCAAATGAGAGTGGATCGATCTTTGCCGCCAGCGCCGCCTCATCAATCTTTACTGGGTAATTCTCTGAGCTAATTGGTTTGTTGCTCATAATCCGATTAGCTCCAGCGGAAAGGCAACGCCAGTTGTTGAATGGCAATCATAACCATTTGGATTTTTAGCTAAGTACTTTTGGTGATACTCCTCGGCGATCCAATAAGTGTGCGAATACTTCTCTGAATTAGCGGGCAGTATCTCAGTCACAATTTGCGGCATATCATTTTTATCTAATTCAATCTGATAAGCATCCTTAGTAAGTTGTGCTTCATGCAGCTGCAGATCAGTTGTTGTAAAGATTGCACTGCGATATTGAGTTCCGATATCGCCACCTTGTTGATTTAAAGAGGTTGGATCATGCATTACCCAAAACTCAGCAAGCAAACGTTGATATGAGATTTGGCTTGGATCAAAGGTAACTTCAACTACTTCAGCATGTGCGGTTCGACCAGTACAAACCTCTTCATAGGTTGGATTTGATTTATCGCCACCCATGTACCCAACAGATGTAGAGATAACTCCAGTTAATTGCCAAAATCTGCGCTCTGCACCCCAAAAACAACCGGTTGCAAAGTATGCGGTTTGAGTCGATATGGTCATGGCTTAATTCTCCCTGATTGATTCAAGTTGATCAATTTGTAACTGCTAACCTTGTTTTCTCGGCTGATTAGGTAATTTCTAATCTCGCCCCCGTAGCTCAGGGGATAGAGCACTGCCCTCCGGAGGCAGGTGCGCAGGTTCGATTCCTGCCGGGGGCACGCTGAAGCAAATAATTAATTGCTCAGATAATTTTAAATCACAGTTAAATATCCTTGTTTATTTAATAATTTCACGGGAGAATTACCGCCTGAGAGGGATCTCCTCTCCATTTATTAATTAGTCGAAAGATTTCGAGAGACAAAAGGAGTTAATGACCTATGGATTGGCGACATGAAGCCGCTTGTCGCGAAGAGGATCCAGAGGTTTTCTTTCCGGTAGGAAATACCGGACCTGCTCTCGCACAAATTGAAGAGGCAAAAAAGATCTGTGAACGTTGTTCGGTAAAGGAGCCATGTCTTGCCTGGGCGTTAGAGAGCGGACAGGATGCCGGAGTTTGGGGCGGTCTATCTGAGGATGAACGTCGGGCGATGAAACGTCGGGCGGCTCGAAATCGCGCTCGCCAATTAGAGAATCAAAACACCTTTTAAATTTAAGTAGATTGATTAACAGCAAAACTCAATCTAGCTGTTGTAAATGCACCCTCTCGATTAACGCCAATCTTCCCCGCTAACTCATTTTGGGTAAGGGTATTTACAATTTGTAATCCTAGATTTGCCGATTGTTCTAAATTAAAGTCAGCTGGTAGGCCATCACCATTATCACTTACACAGACAATGTAATTATTTCCTTCAGTGGAAATACTAATCTGAAGCAGATCACCTGAATTAGCTAATCCATGCTCTAGTGCATTTTGAATTAACTCGGCAATCACTAATGATAAAGCGGTAGCAACCTTTGAATCAAAGGAGCCAAACTCCCCTAATTTTTCATATCTAATTGGCCGAGGAGCCAAACTGATCGCATTTTTAACAATTTGATCAAGCACTGAATCAAACTCAACAAACTCAGTAGATTGATTAGAGAGCGTCTCATGCACTAGTGCAATTGAGGCTACTCGCCTAACCGCTTCAGCTAGAGCGGCACTAGCTGTGGGATCCTCTACCCGCCTTGATTGCAATCTAAGTAAGGCTGAAACGGTCTGTAAATTGTTTTTAACTCGATGATGAATCTCTTTAATAGTGACATCCTTTGTTACCAACGCCTTATCCCGGTTTCGTAGCTCAGTCACATTGTGCAGCAGAACTATTGCACCAATGTGATCATTAGCCGCCGTTAGTGGCAGCACTAAGAGATCTATTACACCCTTACTATTTTCATACTCAACTCTTCTTAAACTCTTACCCGATAGCACGCTCTGCCAAGCCTCATCAGTTGGCTCACTCTTACTCTTTGGCAGCTTTGCAAATAGTTCACCTAAATTCTCCTGTTCAAGCTCCTTATCAAAACCAACTCGGCTAATTGCAGATCTTGCATTGGGACTAGCAAAGTAGATTGTGCCGTTTTTATCCAATCTAATTAAACCATCCCCCACTCGTGGGGCTGACTCTGAGTTGTAAATACTGTTGCGGATTGGAAAATTTCCCTCAGCAACCATTTGAAATATCTTGTGGGCAATCTCGCGGTAATTTAACTCTAGCTTTGATGGTGATCTCATTAACTCTGAATTTCGGTGGCGCGCAATAATCGCAATTGTTTTACCCGCAAAGTGAACTGGAATGCTCTCCTCTTTAATCATCAACTCACCCACCTTTATCGGTTTGGTGTCGCGCAAGATCTCACCGCTAGAGAGCGCCTGATCTACCCGATCATTTACCCCCCAACTCATCTCACTGCCAATTAAGTCATTATTAAAAACAGTAGCGGTTGTTGTGGGACGGATCTGAGCGATCGCGACATATCCAGTTGGCCAAGATTTATCATCTTTACGAATTGGTAGCCATAAAAGTAAATCTGCAAATGAGAGATCAGCTAGTAATCGCCACTCGGCAACTAACTCTGAAAGGTGCTCGATCTCTGCCGGCTGTAATCGTGAGTTGCTTGAGATCAACTCGGTGAAGGTAGCCATGGCTCAAGGGTAAGAGTAATTCGGGATTTAGACCAAACCCTTGCAAAGCAGATCTAATTGTTTGGAGAATGTGGAGTAGGTAAAGAGTTTGGATCGATCGCTAGTTGGATAGCGGTGAGCGGCTCGGTAATCAAATGGCAGTTGTAGATGATCTTTACCATTAACAATAGAGAGAAATTGGGTATTTACCAGTCGGGCAGCGCTATCAAATCTCTGTTGATTTAGTAGATATGTAATTGCCGGCGGTGAGATTAAATTTTGGTAATCAGCTATAAATTTTGCTAAGTAATTGATGCCACCGGTATCGGCACGAATGACATAAATTATTCGCGTTGCACAACCTAAGACTAAATCCTGCAGTTGGCCAGATATTCGACGATCGGTCAGTGTTGAGGTTAACGCCTTAGTTGACCCAGCATCCATTACATATCTTTGGTCACTCAATAACTTGTCTAAGAAATTTAACTCTTCAATCATCATTAACTTGTTTGCTGGCGAACCTGCTGTGCGATAAGTATCTGACGCAAGAGCGATTAATTGAGCGCCCTGAAATCGGGCAGCGACTTGGTTAGCGATCGTACTTACACCAGGAGAACCTGGAGAGCCAAGAACTGCAATGAAATTAGCTAATCGATCTCTTCCTCTAACCATGGGTTTGCGGATAGATTCAGATATCGATGCGATTAATTCGGTAGCATCAAATTGGTTGGGTATAACAGGAATAAATCTAAGTTTTGAAAATGACTTACTTAACCTTGCGATCTCAGATTTATCAGCTAGATCGGTTGAGTAAATAATGGTCAATTGTTCATCATTATCATGTTCAGTTAGGTAATTAGTTAAAGCAGAAAAAGTTAATGCTCGATAGATGATGTTGTTTCCATGAGAGAACAGCAGGTTTGCTACCTCGGCCTCACACTCACTATTGATGATTGCGGTAATAAATGATCTACCGATCGATTTGTTAATAACTACCTCTTACAATTATTAACCGGCTATCTGCAAGATGGTTGAGAATCAAGGTTATTAAGGGTTGTGGCAGTGAGACCACAACGCTCGCCTTGCCAGAGTTGTTGCGCTCTGAAACCGCACTAACACTTACCCGCTCTGTCAGTAAGGTGGATTCAACAATACTTCTTGGGTTTGATGTTGGATTTGATGTTGAGTTTGAGGTTGGGATTGCATATATATCAATTACCTCACCTCTAGTTAATCCCATTGGTAAATCGGTAGATTCAATAGTTAGTGGCACCGCTCGTAAATCAAGTTGATCTGAAGTGGATGTAATCGCTGCCAATGGAATTAGATCACCAGCTGCTACTCGAAACTTAACTACCGCTCCAATAATTTGGGCAGAAGCAGATAGGTAATTTTTGGCAGACTCTGGTAATAAAACTGGGGTTGCTTTGATGTCTGCCTGGGTAATTATGTTGCCCGGTGCCAGCTCAGTAGAGCTGGCCCAAACATAAACAGTTCGATTTGCCTCTTTGGCAATCAGTGAAGCAGCTAGCAATGCAATTATAAAAAGTGATAAGCCAGTTACTAATCTTGAATTTTTTAGAAGTTGTAAATCCGTTATTTTCATTGGGATAGATTGGCTAAGGATTACTAAATTAAACTCATCCGTTCGGATGATCTATAAATAGAGCACCCCCTTCATATTTACCCCATGTCTATTACTTATCCCATGAATACTCAACTTCACTTCAAAGAGGGCGCTTCAATTAATGAGATTGTTAACATTGAGTTTGCTCACCCAATGTTGGATTTACAAAGTTATGAACTGCCACCAATTCCTGTACTAACCAATAAGTTGTACCTTGTTCCCACCGCTGATTGTGGTCTAGCAGATGTAAGTGTTGACCCAATCTTTGGCCCACAACCCTCTGCCTTAGTTGATCTGCCAAATGTTGAGAGTTGGAGCAAGGCCTTTGTAATTGGATTGATTGAGATTTGGGCTGGCAAGCGACCACCTATGCAGATCGCAAGATCTTGTCATCGAAATGTGCACAGTAAATTAATTAATTATGGAAAGAGTTTCTCTGCAGATCTACCAAAGATTAGAAAGATTTACCTAACCCAGCCAATCGAAGGGGTAATTGAAGCAGCTGTTACCTTGCGAATTGCAGATCGTGTTAGATCATTAATCTTAAGATTTGAGGGTGTAGATAGAAGGTGGATCTGTACTGAATTATTCTTACTTTAAATTAATTGCCACCATGACAGCGTTTGTATTTTTTGCCAGAACCACATGGACAAGCTGCATTTCTTGATGTGCCACCACCCTGAACTGGTTCAATCTCCGCCGCTGAATACTTCAACTCTTTTACCTTTGCTGGTGCCGGAGTTAAGCCTTTTGCTCCTACTTGATCTCCCTCAACTTGAACCTCAACATTGAAAATAAAGCCAACTAACTCCTCCTTGATTGCCTCCATCATCGCTGTGAAAAGATCGTAACCTTCACGTTGATACTCAACTAGTGGATCGCGTTGGGCCATAGCGCGAAGCCCAATACCCTCTTGTAAATAATCCATCTCATAAAGATGCTCACGCCACTTGCGATCTAGTACTGATAATAAAATCTTTCGCTCTAGTTCACGCATTACTGGAGTTGTTAAATCAGACTCTCGTTTTTCATAAGCCGAGTTAGCATCTGCTAATACTCTTGTTAATAGGAAATCCTCATCCATACCAGTTACGCCGCCAACCTCGCTGGCTAACTCGTCGATGGTGAATGAGATTGGGTACAAGCCCTTTAGCGCTACCCATAATGTTTCTAGATCCCAATCTTCAGCAAAGCCAGTTGCAGTTGCTGAAGCTATATACGCCTCAATGGTTTCACCTAAAAATGATTGAACTAAATCTCTGATATCTGCACCTTCTAGAACCTCACGACGCTCGGTGTAAACAACTTCGCGCTGCTTATTCATTACATCGTCATACTTCAAAACGTTTTTGCGCATCTCAAAGTTAAGTGACTCAACCTGGGTCTGTGCTGATTTAATTGCATTTGAAACAATCTTTGACTCAAGCGGTGAGTCTTCTGGCATGCCAGCAGCAGATAGGAATCGCTCTACTAAACCAGAGTTAAATCGACGCATTAACTCATCTTGTAGTGAGAGATAAAAACGAGATTCACCGGGATCACCTTGCCTGCCAGATCGGCCACGCAACTGATTATCAATTCGGCGTGATTCATGACGTTCGGTTCCTAAAACATATAAACCACCGAGGGAAACTACCGTTTCATGCTCTTTGGCAACCGCAGATTTTTGTTTAGCGATCTCGGCGGGCCAAGCAGCTTCATACTCCTCTGGAGTTTGCGCTGGATTTAATCCTCTTTGTTGTAACTCAAAATCTGCCATGAACTCTGGATTTCCGCCCAGCATAATGTCGGTTCCGCGTCCAGCCATATTAGTTGCGACAGTGACTGCACCAACTACGCCTGCTCGGGCAATGATTGCAGCTTCACGTTCATGTTGTTTTGCATTTAATACCTCATGCGGAACACCATTGCGTTTTAATACCGCAGAGAGCTCTTCAGATTTTTCAACACTAACCGTTCCAACTAAAACTGGTTGACCTTTTTTATGACGCTCAAGAATATCTTGGGCAACTGCGACAAACTTTCCTTTTTCAGATTTATAGATTAAATCAGGTTGATCTATGCGCTGCATATCCATATTAGTTGGAATTGGAATTACACCTAATTTGTAAATCTGCATGAACTCAGAGGCCTCAGTCATGGCGGTACCAGTCATACCCCCTAATTTTTCATACAACCGGAAGTAATTTTGCAGGGTAATTGTCGCCAGAGTTTGATTTTCATCCTTAATTTCGATCCGCTCTTTTGCCTCGAGTGCTTGATGCAAGCCTTCGCTGTATCTGCGACCAGACAACATGCGGCCAGTGTGCTCATCAACAATTAATAACTCACCACCCATGACTACATAATCCTTATCCCGCTTAAATAACTCTTTGGCGCGGATTGCATTATTTAGATAGCCAATCATTGGCGTATTTACCGATTCGTAGAGGTTTTCAATTCCTAAAAACTCTTCAACCCGAGTCACGCCCTCTTCTAAAATTCCGACGGTACGTTTCTTTTCATCAACCTCGTAGTGGGTATCTTTACTTAACTTATTAACTATGTTGGAGAATTCGAGGTACCACTTTGTGGCTTTATCAGCCGGTCCGCTAATGATCAGTGGAGTACGAGCCTCATCAATCAGAATTGAGTCAACCTCATCTACGATCGCAAAGTTGTGTTCACGCTGCACACAATCTTGAAGTGACCAAGCCATGTTGTCGCGCAGATAATCAAAACCAAACTCATTATTTGTACCGTAGGTGATATCGCATTCATATGCGACTCGACGCTGTGCTGGCGTCATACTGGCCAAAATTACGCCCACCTTTAAACCAAGAAAGCGATGTACTCGGCCCATCCATTCACTATCACGTTCAGCTAGATAATCATTAACTGTAACGATATGAACACCTTTGCCAGTTAAAGCATTTAAATAAGCGGGCAGGGTTGATACCAGAGTTTTACCTTCACCGGTTCGCATTTCTGCAATATTTCCGCGGTGTAATGCTGCGCCACCCATTAACTGAACATCGTAATGTCGCTGCCCAAGTGTTCGTTTAGCAGCCTCTCGAACTGTGGCAAATGCTTCCGGAAGTAAATCATCTAATGATTGACCATCTGTAAATCTCGCCTTTAATAAATCGGTTTGTGCACGTAACTGTTCATCGGAAAGAGATGAGATTGTGGCTTCAAATTGATTAACCTTTGCCGCGATCTTTGCTAAATCTTTAACCGCACGACCTTCGCCGGCGCGCAAGATCTTGTCTAATAAAATCAAGGTTAATCCTCTTCTACTCTCATTTGCGGCCCAAGCTATGCCGACCTGAGCCCATCTTATTAGAGATGAGAGGTAACTGCACATGCGGTGATGACCGCTACTGGCCTCAGATTTACGATGGAGAGGGCGGAGATTGCCGCTCGGATTGAAGCACCAGTGGTTGTTAAATCATCAACAATTATCAGATTTTTACTGCTTAATTCTGGGTGAGTTGCCAGATAGGCACCGGACATATTGGTGCTTCGCCTAATTTTATTTAGGCCACTTTGATCCTTAATCTTTTTGACTATCTGCAAAATATCAAGCTGTCTTAATTTCACTTCTGACGGTGACTGTAACTTACTGCTGTGATGAATGCTAATAATTGAATTAATTAAATCATCTATATGTACCCTTCCGCGAACTCGATTTACCGAAGCTCTTGATGGAATACCGATTAAGCCAATCTCATCTGTAATATCCAAGTCAATAATTAACTGATGCAATCCCTGGTAAATTGAGAGTGCTAGTAAATTTCTAGCAGCCTGATTTCCACTCTCCTTTGCCGCTAAAATTAATCGAGCACCTTTCTCATCATAATGATTTGAGAAGTAAAGTGGCACACCCTCAATTACCTTTTGATTAATCGGTTGCTGCCATTGCAATGAACAGGTTAGGCAGAGAGTTTCATTGGGTTTTTTACAGAGCAGGCAGAAGGGTGGATAGATCAGCTGCGATAGTGATTTGATTGTTGAAAACACTCATACTTTATAGCAAATAAATTACTTATACCTTTATGTCGTTGGGGATAATGTAAATTGGATGAGTTTGAATTAAATCACCGCGACGTTTAGGAAGCGTTAGCACAAAGTGCGCCCCTAAATTTGGTTTACCCCAAGCTAGTAGCTCACCTTGATGTAACTTTGCATCTTCTAATGCAATTGATAAGCCAAGGCCGGTGCCGCCACTTGTACGGGCTCGAGATGGATCAGCACGCCAAAATCGATCAAATAATTTCTTGGCATCACTCTCATTAAAGCCCATACCAAAATCACGAACTGAGACAGCCACCTCTTTTTCACTTTCAGCTATCTCGATTTGAACAGGTTTACCCTCGCCATGATCTATTGCATTTGCAATTAAATTTCTTAAGATTCGCTCAATTCGGCGAGGATCACCATCAACCCTTACAGGTTGATCAGGGATTGATATTTGGAATTGATCAACCTTGCTTGGGTGGAGGTAATCAACGGTTTTTCGGACAACATCAGTTAAATCAAAGTTAACAAAATCTAGCAAAACCTCATTAGCATCAAATCTACTTACTTCAAGTAAATCTGAGAGCAGTAGCTCAAAGCGATCAATTTGATTGATTAAAAGCTCTGCACTTCTAGCAATAACTGGATCAAAGGTAGATCGTTGATCGTGGATGATCTCTGCTGCCATTCTCATGGTGGTCAACGGGGTTCTAAGCTCATGTGAAACATCAGATACGAAACGTTGCTGCAACTGGGATAAATTCTGCAGACGATAAATCTGTTGTTCGATTGAAAGCGCCATCTCATTAAATGATCTACCTAATGAGGCCAGTTCATCCTCACCACTTACCTGCATGCGACTGGTTAAATCACCTTCTGTAAATTTCTCTGCAACCTGTGCGGCTTGGGTAATTGGTGAGACTACTTGTTTAATCAAGAATCTAGTGATTAGACCAATCAAAAGCACTAGCAGGAAGCCAAAGAAGAATAAGGTCCAGGCGATTGAATTAATAGTTTGATACTGTGCATTTAAATTAAAGAAGAAGTAAATTTCATAAATTCCGGTTCGTGGAATTTGTAACTTTCC
>CAMCXX010000013.1 GCA_945883755.1 Bifidobacterium breve
ATCTTTGCCGCCATAGGTTTAGTTAAGAACAACGGCACCATCGCGAAAAGCGTAAAGATAGGTATTACCAAAGCGAATCCAACGGTTGAAATCAGGGTGGGTAGGAAGATCAATAGGTAAATACTCAGTGCAATCACTAAATAATCAACAAAGGTGAAACTCTCTGCACGGTATGAGGTTGGTTTCTTGCTGTAACCAAAACCTCTGCTCTCCATTGCTGCAGATAGATCTATCGCCCTTTCTAAGCTCTCTTCTAAGACGGGAGTAAGAACTTTATTGAAATTTTTAATATTTATCTTTGCCTCACCTCGAAATTTACGGGCCATTTTTACACGTTGATAGGAGGCGAGAATTTGCGGTAGAACTGAAAAAGCAATAATTAGAGTTACGCCAAATAAGTACAATCGTTTGGACATCATTTTAATTATTTGAATAGGCGAGGAGAGTGCAGTTGCGGCGCCGAAGGCAATCACAATTAATGCAAAGGTTAAACTTTCATCCAGCACCGACAGCAATCTTTGTTCAGTCACCTCTCCACCAATTCTTACTCCAGCTAACCACTGTGGCATTTGCAGTTGCGGAAGGGTAAAAACAACATTACCTGGCAGGTAGGTTCCAATGATTACCGCAAAGATAAATCTAATTACCATGGCGGAGATGGCTATTTGTAGGGCAAAGTTAAATGATCGACCCCACAAGGTATCTGTACCCCGCTTAGCTACGATGAAAATAAAGATCAGGATGGTGATAATCAATATTAGATTCTCACCACCCCGAAGAGCTGCTGCAGCCAGCGCGATAGACCAAATCCACCAGGTCGCTGAATTCATTTCAACTCTACTCTTTAAGCCTTTATGAAGTTAACTAGAGTTGCTTACGCTTTTTGATAGCGACTGTCAGCAAGATTCCAAATAATGCCGCTAACGCCACCGCAAGTGTTGGTGCAAAACTAAACTCATCGGTTGAAGATAGATCAGATGGATTCTCGCCAGTAGCAACCGCTTGCGCAATTGGCATATCAACCTCGGGCGCACACTCAGTGGCTGGATAACCCTCTATTCCGCAAAGCAAACCGCTACTGTCATTTCTTACTGTAACTGCGGTATTAAGTACATCAACACCGGTTGCGCCACTCTTTACTAGCGCACAAGTTGAGATTGCCTTTGGTGGCACCTCACCGCTGGGGGCGATATTGGCTTCACCAAAATTAATCACTAAGCCAACTCTGATCTTGCCAGCTGCAGCTGGAGTATCGGCACACAAGGTTGCAAAATCTGCGGTACTACTAGGTGCAACCGCTGGAACCTCTGCATTGCTGATGCTGAAAGAGTGACCTTCTACTGCACCATCTTTAAGTTCAACAGTTGGGCCGGTCATTGCCGCAACCCAAGTATTACTTCCTGGTGCTGCTTGAAAGTAGCCCCAGTATCTATAACCCTTATCAGCAGATGCTGAGTTAATTAAGGTAAGCGGGGTTAGGGCGGTGATTATTACAACCAGCCCAATTCGAATTTGTTTATTTTTGTTATTAATTGATTTATTCATGTAAAGCCTCTCTTGGATGAGAGTCTTACGAGGGCAAAAGAGACTCAAGCCAATGAGTTTCTCCGCACCGTAATCCTCGACGGTTGGATAGATCAAGAAGAAAGTAGGTAATCCGACTTAAATCAAATATTGATACTTTGATTTTCACGGTTGCGGGTCAGCGTCGGTTTCGCACCGACTTCCCCTAGCTTTCAACCTTTACTGCTTTTTAACTTCAATATTCACTTTTTACCTGATTGATCCAGGTAGCCTTATCCTAGATCGAAAAGTAGGATAGCGAATCAGCCACGCCTACCAATCACCGCTAATCCAACTTCAAATATTGCTTTAATCCGTTTTTAAAGTAAGGTTCAAATATGGAACATAGACGACTTGGCAGTACTGGAATGTATGTATCTGAGATTACCTATGGAAATTGGATTACCCACGGCTCACAAGTAGAAGCAGAAGCGGCAATCAAATGTGTCAAGGAGGCCTTTAACCAAGGGATCACAAGTTATGACACCGCCGATGTTTATGCCGGCACAAAGGCAGAGTCAGTCTTAGGTAAGGCGCTGAAAGGTTACCGGCGTGAAGGTTATGAACTATTTACCAAGGTTTACTGGCCTACCGGTGCTGGAAAAAATGATCGCGGACTTTCCCGTAAGCATATTATTGAATCATGCAACGCTTCACTCAAAAGATTAAAAACGGATTACATAGATCTTTATCAGGCACATCGCTTTGATTATGAAACTCCATTAGAAGAGACGCTCAGCGCATTTGATGATCTCATCCGACAGGGCAAGGTTCACTACATCGGATTCTCAGAGTGGAATGCAGAGCAAATAGCAGCGGCACTAAAGATTCAGGATGCAAAGGGGTACAACCGATTTGTCTCTAGCCAACCACAGTACTCAATGCTTTGGCGCGTAATTGAAGCAGCGGTAATTCCACTCTCTGAAAAAGAGGGGATCGGCCAAATCGTTTGGTCACCAATTGGACAGGGTGTGTTAACTGGCAAGTATCTGCCAGGTAAGAAAGCGCCAGCTGGATCAAGAGCTACCGATAAAAAAGGTGGCGCAGATATGATTTCAAGATTTATGAATGATCAGGTGCTTACCGCTGTTCAGAAATTAATTCCAATTGCTAAAAAGGTTGATTTAACACCAGCCCAGTTGGCAATTGCATGGGTACTACAAAATCCAAATGTTTCTAGCGCCATAATTGGCGCAACCAAGCCCACACAGATCAAAGAGAATGTGAAGGCGAGCGGAGTTAAGTTAGATCCTTCGATTATGAGTGAGATCGATCAGGCGATTGGCGGGATTGCAGAGAAAGATCCAAGCAAGACAATCTCGCCTAAACCTCGGGCTTAATGTACCTTTTCGCCAACCTTTACCTGTGGCGCAGGTGCTCTTAATCTGCGCATCTGAGTTGATCTCAACCAGGCGTACATACCGACACCGCGAAGCGATTCCCCAGGATATTTCAGAGTAATTAACTTCTTCATCCTGCGGGCCAATAAAAAGCCATCAACAGCGGCATAAAGCATGGCGGAGTACATCACAGCGATCGCGAAGATTTGAATGGTTGGGTTTGGAATAATTGTTAGGAATAAAACAAACATAATCAAAACTAAAAAATACTCTGAGATTGTTCGTCGGCTATCAACATAATTTCGAATAAATCTCTTGGCCGGCCCTCTATCTCTTGGTGGTAGAGCACTCTCTTCGCCACGCATAAAAGCAGCACGTGATTCCAAACGTCGAGCTCGAGATTGCGCCTTTAATTTTTTCTTATCAAATGATGATGCGTTAGGGGAGAGAATTGAACTCTTTGTTTTTGCCTCTGCCTCTTTGCGCTTTGGCGTTGGTTTGCCTTTTTTGCCAACACTCTTTTTCTCTTCAGCTTTGCTCATGCGGCTAAGGTAGAGCCAACATTCGATCTAGTGCAACTTTTGCATGCAGCGCTGTGTCGGGGTTAACCGAGATTTGGTTAACTACCTTGCCTGCGACCAATGACTCCATTGCCCAAACTAGGTGTGGTAAATCGATCCGATTCATTGTGCTGCAGTAGCAGATAGTTTTATCAAGAAATATCACATTTTTCTCAGGATTCTCATTAGCCAATCTCTGTACCAAGTTCAATTCAGTTCCAATCGCCCAACTCGAACCTGCTGGTGATTGCTGCACAGTTTGAATAATCATCTCAGTGCTGCCAACAACATCAGCTGCAGCGACCACCTCATGCTGACACTCTGGATGAACAAGTATTTTTACCCCAGCCAATTTACTGCGAGCATCTTTAATGTTATCTAAGCTAAATCTGCCGTGAACTGAGCAATGCCCACGCCATAAAATTACCTTAGCTTTTTTAACCTCTTCATCTGTTAATCCACCATTGCGTTTCCAAGGATTCCAAACAACACAATCATCAAGAGATAAGCCCAACTTTAAAACTGCAGTATTTCGGCCTAGATGTTGATCGGGCAGAAATAAAATCTTTTCACCCTTCTCAAATGCCCACCTCATTGCACGTTCTGCATTTGATGAGGTACATACTGCGCCACCATTTTTTCCAGTGAAAGCCTTTATCGCAGCGGAAGAGTTCATGTAGGTAATCGGAGTTGTTTTGCCTGTTAAATTTAATTTTTCAAGTTGTGCCCAGCAATCATTTACTTGTACTGCTGTGGCCATATCTGCCATCGAACAACCTGCGGAAAGATCGGGCAGGATAATTTGCTGTGAAGACTTAGTTAAAATATCAGCACTTTCTGCCATGAAATGCACACCGCAGAAGATGATGTAATTAGCTTCAGGGTTATCTGCAGCAGCTTGCGCCAACTTAAATGAGTCACCTCGGATATCGGCAAAATCAATTACCTCATCACGTTGGTAATGGTGTCCCAAAATCATTACCTGATCACCAAGGCTGGCGCGTGCTTTGATCGCTCGCTCTACCAGTTTTGGATCACTAGCTGAAGGCAACTGCCCATCGCATGAGACGCCACGCTCACTTTTTGGATCACCCTCTTGACCAAGCAAAAGTAGTTCAGTCAAACTCATGTACCAATCCTAAAGGCTTCAGGCTTTCAAGGAGACATTTATCTTGATTCACTAGTAACCTTGCCCTATAGGAGTTACCACCGTATCGGTGGTAATAGTTCAAAGAGTTTAAACCGATAGAAATGGATCAAGATGAGCACAGATGCATCACCAGCGACAGATGTAAAAATTACATCGGCAGGCATTTCACTGACACCAGTTGCAGCTGAAAAGGTTTCCGCTTTGTTAGGACAAGAGGGCCGGGATGATTTAGCCCTGCGAGTTGCTGTTCAACCTGGTGGTTGTTCTGGTTTGCGATACCAACTTTACTTTGATGATCGTGCCCTTGATGGGGACACCATCACTGAATTTGGCGCGGTCAAGGTTGTCACTGACAAGATGAGCACTCCCTACTTAATGGGCGCCTCAATTGATTTTGTAGATACTATTCAAAAACAAGGTTTTACTATTGATAATCCAAATGCCGGTGGTTCATGTGCATGTGGTGACTCCTTTAATTAATCTTTAATCCTAAAAAAATTAATTTAAAATGAAAGTTGCTATTGCTGGCTCCGTGGGTGGCGACCACATAATGAGCTTTAATGGAAAGTTCACCGACTCACTAGTCGCTGGCTCCTTAGCAAAGGTTTCCCTATCTTTTTTAGTTGATACCTTAGAGATTCGTCGTGGTGGATGTGGTGCAAATATCTCTTTTGGTATGGGCGCACTTGGTTTAAATCCAATTCTGATAGCTGCAGTTGGTAAAGATTGGGTCGATTACCAGGCTTGGTTAAATCGTCATGGCGTAGATACCTCCCATGTTTTGGTCTCAGATAAATTACATACCGCCACCTTCATGGTGACTACCGATACTGAGTTAAATCAGATCGCATCATTTTTTCCGGGCGCAATGAGTGAGGCGAGAAATATTGAGTTAGCTCCAATCATGGCAAAAACCGGACAGTTTGATCTACTTGTTATTTCACCCGATGATCCCGAAGCCATGATGCGCTATAGCGATATGGCACGTCGATTAAAGATTCCAGTGGCAGCTGATCCATCGCAACAAATGGCACGAATGAGTGGTGAAGAGATTGCGCAATTAATCGATGGCGCGAGGTACCTATTTCTCAATGAGTATGAGTTAGCACTTGCGATTCAAAAAACAGGTTGGACCGATCGACAATTATTTGACCGGGTACAAGTTCGAGTTGTAACCCTTGGATCAAAGGGCGCACAGATAGAAGAACACGGCAAAGAGACGATTTATGTATCTGTGCCGAAAGAGGATTCAAAGGTTGATCCAACCGGGGTCGGAGATAATTTTCGCTCAGGTTTTATCGCTGGCCTTTCCTGGGGTTTAAACCATGAAAGATGCGCACAGTTAGGTTCAATGTTGGCCACATACTGCCTCGAAACAACTGGAACGCAGGAGTATAAATTCACCAAAGCTGATTTTCTCGAGAGATTTAGAGCCGCTTACGGGGATGCAGCCGCTGAGGAGATCTCACAACATTTAGTTGTGAATTTACAAAGCTAGCTAAACCGCTCGTAACTTATTGACGGTAGTAACAATCGCTTCAGATAAATCTTGTACTTGCTGCATCGTTGTATTCAAATGAAAAGTAATTCTGATATTGCCGGTTGTCTTCGCCCCCATGGCATGCAATACATGACTTGGTGCCATATCAGCTGATTTACAGGCCGATCCAGAATCAACTGCAAAACCCATATCCTCTAGTTCGAGCACCAATCGATCCGCCTCTAAATCTGCAAAAACCAGGCTTAAATACTTGGGCAGAAAATTAGCGGCATTAGGGGTGTAATAGGCAATCTTTGCTTTATCTAAAGAATTTAAAAGTATTTCGCGGTAGCCCAAATTATCCCGCTTCTTTAAGATGTAATTCTCTAATGCAACCGCACTTGCTAAGGCTAGAGGTATCGAAAATGAGTTAGGCGTTTTTTGATAATCATTATGAGGTAGGGGATTACGCCATTGCGCCCCCTCTTTTACAATCAAAATACCAAGGCCATTTGGTCCATACCAAGCTCGGCTATCAAATAAAGCGGTGTCATATGTGAAATTAGGTAGATGATCAACGCCGCTCGATGTGCAATCTGCAAAAACTTTAGAACCCGTAGGTGCATCATGGGAAATAATTCCAGTTTCACCATTGGCCACCTGCCACGAGATAACATCCTGACTAGATGAATCGAAATTTGCAATCACGCCAGATTTATTCACTGGTACTTTGTGAAGAACACCACCACCGTTTTGATAATTATCGCCAACTGCAAAGATCTCTTGCTTATCAACTTCGCTAATAAATAATTGGTTTCCAGATGTTAAAAGGCCAGATATTCCAAGATGAAACCCTAAATTCACCTCACCTAGAAATTCGATCTCATCACTTCTTACTTGGAGGTGTTTGGCAAAGGTAGTTCGAGCCTCATTTAATAAGAGCGCTGTTTGGCGGGAATCAGCATTTATCTTTGCAGGGTCTGGCCAACCTTGGTGAAATACTTGAGAGATAACTTTCTCGGCGGCCAAATCAAGGGGAGCTTCTTGCTGGAACCCGCTTGTGATACGAACCACCCGCTGCACGCTACCTTCCCGGAGAGGACCAACTCGGGTGCAAGGTTATCCTTACCCTATGCGTCCCAGCCACCTAAAAAAGATTAGCGCAGGGTTGTTTGGAAGCCTCTTTTTAACCAGTTGCTCATCTGATGAAATCTCTGGCTTGGGCTTTGAACAAGGCGTAACAAGCGTAAATGATGAATCACTATCACTTTGGCAGGGCGCCTGGATTGCTGCCGCTGTTGTTGGAGTTGTGACGCTGGTACTGATCTTGTGGCCAGTTGTTTTTCATCGCAAAAAAGATGAAGAGTTTCCAAAGCAAACTCATGAAAATAACTTTATCGAAATTACCTTTATCATCATTCCGTTTTTAATTGTGGCAGTTTTGTTTTACTTCACAGTAGTGAAAGAGAGCAAGATCGTTAAAGTTTCGCCCGACTCTCAAGTTTCGCACATAATAGATGTCAATGGATTTCAGTGGTCATGGCAATTCACCTACAAAGAGGCAGGGGATTTTCCAGCGGCTTCAGTAACTGGAACACCAGCTCAGCCACCAACCTTGTATTTGCCACAAGGGAAAAAGGTTAAATTCACAATTAACTCAAATGATGTAGTTCATGGTTTTTGGATTCCCGCCTTTATGATCCAGATGCAAAATTTGCCAGGGGTAGAGAATTACCTTGAATTCACACCAAACAAGTTAGGTACCTATCCAGGAAGGTGCAATATCCTGTGTGGACGAAACCACTCTCAGATGTTGTTCAGCGTCAAAGTTGTAACGCCTACTGAGTACCAAGCTTATATTCAATCTCTACGAGATTTAAATCAGGTCGAAATAGAAAAGGCGGCAACAACATGACAACTTATGCTCCAAGACCAACGCTGGAACGAGTCCCAGCGGCTCCCACAAGTAAGGGAAAGTTGTTTGTAAAATTCATCACCTCAACCGATCATAAAACTATCGGCTATCTTTATCTGATCACCTCATTTGTCTGGTTCTTAATCGGTGGAATTTTAGCAATGGTTCTGCGAGCAGAGCTAACTCGACCAGGAATGCAATTTTTAAGTAATGAGCAGTACAACCAAGTATTTACAATGCATGGAACGATTATGTTGCTGATGTTTGCAACACCATTATTTGTGGGTTTTGCTAATGTGATTATGCCGCTGCAAATCGGTGCTGCAGATGTGGCATTCCCAAGATTAAATATGTTGTCATATTGGCTTTACTCATTTGGTGGCACCATGGCATTTATCGGCTTTTTAACACCGGGTGGTGCAGCATCCTTTGGATGGACCGCATACGCACCTCTATCCAACTCACAGTACTCACCAGGAATCGGCGCAGATCTTTGGTTGATGGGATTAGCAATTAGCGGTATTGGAACAATCTTGGGTGGCGTAAATTTCATTACAACTATTTTCACGATGCGAGCTCCGGGAATGACCATGTTCCGGATGTCAATCTTTACTTGGAATGTTTTACTCACATCTATCTTGGTCTTATTAGCTTTCCCACCGCTAGCCGCCGCCTTTTTAGCACTTGAATCTGATCGTTTATTTGGCAGTTTGATCTTTGATCCAGCTAATGGCGGAGCCATGTTGTGGCAACATCTATTTTGGTTCTTTGGCCACCCCGAAGTTTATATTTTAGCTCTGCCATTTTTTGGAATCGCTACTGAAATTTTGCCAGTCTTCAGCCGTAAACCAATCTTTGGCTACAAAGGTTTGATCGCTGCAACAATTGCAATCTCAGCTCTTTCGGTATCGGTTTGGGCGCATCATATGTTTGCAAGCGGTCAAGTTCTTCTTCCATTTTTCTCCTTCATGACATTTTTAATCGGCATACCTACCGGCGTAAAGTTTGTAAACTGGATTGGCACTATGTGGCGCGGATCAATCTCATTTGATACGCCAATGCTATTTGTGCTCGGCTTTTTAATTACCTTCTTATTTGGTGGTTTAACCGGCATTATCTTGGCTAGTCCACCACTTAACTTTGCAGTATCTGCCTCCTACTTTGTGGTTGCCCACTTTCATTACGTCCTATTTGGTACGGTGGTCTTCGCAATGTTTGCTGGCTTCTACTTCTGGTGGCCAAAGTTCACCGGGCGCATGCTGGATGAGCGTTTGGGCAAAATTCATTTCTGGACATTATTCTTTGGATTCCACACCACATTCTTAATTCAACACTGGTTAGGAATTAAGGGTTTTCCTCGACGATACGCAGATTACCTTGCCTCTGATGGCTTTACTGGAATGAATATGATTTCAACTGTTGGATCAGGATTATTAGCACTATCCATGATTCCATTCTTCATAAATATTTGGCAAAGTAGAAATGCGCCAAAGGTCACAGTTGATGATCCTTGGGGCTACGGCGGCTCACTTGAATGGGCAACCTCCTGTCCACCACCACGGCACAACTTCACATCTATGCCAAGAATTAGAAGTGAGCGTCCAGCCTTTGATCTTCACCATCCTCACATGGCAGAAACGAGCAAACATTAATGAAGGTCGGTTGGCAATTATTTAATGGTTTAGCTCTCTTCTATCTTTTAACCGCGATCTTATATTGGCAGATTGGCGGGGAAGCGGTTGGAATAACCGCAATTGGATTAAGTGCCGGGCTTGCTTTTATTGTTGGTTTTTATCTTTGGTTTACCGATCGCAGATCTAACGGTGTGTTACCTGAAGATAATTTGCAGGGCGAAATTGCAGACCGAGCTGGAGAGATGGGCTTTTTCTCACCTCACTCTTGGTGGCCGCTACCGGTGGCTTTAGCAATGACCGCAGTTGGTGTTGGTTTAATTATTGGTTGGTGGATCACCCTAATTGCAACTGGCGCCTTACTGTTTTCAGCAATTGGCTTTGTTTTAGAGTATGACAAACCATCTAATTCAGCTCATTAAGTAGATCCAAGTATGAGTTTACGAGCGGAAATAATTGATACTGGTGAGTTGTACTTTTTTAAAGCTAAGTTAACGATAAATAAGAGCGCTCAAGATATTTTTGATTTTATAGCGCAGCCAAAAAATCACTCATTAATGGATGGCTCCAGCATGGTCAAAGGGGTAATTGCCGGACCTACAAAGTTATTCCTGGGCGCAAAGTTTGGTATGAGGATGGAACAAGGCATTCCTTATGTGATCAGCAATCAGGTAATTGAATTTAAAGAGGGTGAATCAATCGCTTGGCAACATATGCTTCACAATGTTTGGCGGTATGAGCTTAAGCAGGTTGATGAGAAGATGACTGAGGTTACTGAAAGTTGGGATGCTCGAACTGCTAGAGGATTATGGCTTATCAAAAAAAGGCACCCTGAGAATTGGGTACCAAAGGCTATGGCAAAGAGTTTGGTTAAATTAAAGGAGATAGTCGAGGCGTAATCCTTGCCTCAACTATCTCCCTTAAGAATGCGTTTCTTTATATCTTTTCTTTATTTAGTGGTGTTCATTCTCTAACTGCTTAAGCTCTTGCGCTGTTGGTTTTGCAACCGCCTCTGCATTTGCCGCACTAAATCTTGCCTGTAATTTGGCGCGGAAGGATTTAGGATTACGCACGCCAGCCTGATCAACTAATTCAAGTTCGATTGGAGCTGCTTGTTCATGTTGAGTCAGAAGCCACTTCTTTTCTGGTGTTAACTCCTCATGTACCTCAACAAATTCACCATGAGGCAGCATTACTAATCGACCAGTTTCACGACCATGTAGCACCAGTTCGCGGTCCGCGCGCTGCAAGGAGAGACATATACGCTTTGTAATAACAAATGCCAGTGGTGGCAACACAATTATGCCAATTCGGGTGCCCCACATAATCTGATTAATCGAAAGATCAAAGTGTGTTGCAAGCAAATCATTACCACCATTGATTAACGCAACAATCATAAATGTTAATGACATTGCGCCAAGTGCGGTTCGGTTTGGAACATTTCTAGGACGATCTAATATGTGATGTTCGCGCTTATCCCCGGTTATCCAACTTTCAATAAATGGATAAAGTGCCATTCCAGTAAAGATAATTCCCGGAAGAATTAAACCAGGGAGCAAAATATTCCACGATACGGTGTAGCCAAAGGCGTAGGTTTCCCAAGGCGGTGCCATTCGCACTAGGCCATCTAGCCAACCCATGTACCAATCTGGTTGCGAACCGGCCGTTACCTGACCTGGTGTATAGGGTCCGTACAACCACAATGGGTTAATTGATGCAGTTGCCCCTAGTAATGCTGTAACACCAAAGACGATAAAGAAGAAGCCACCAGCTTTAGCCATGTATACCGGCATTAATGGGTAGCCAACAACATTTTTCTCAGTGCGACCAGGACCAGGGTATTGAGTGTGTTTCTGGTACCAAACCAACATTAAGTGCACTGTAATTAAGGCGAGCATAATTCCTGGAATTAATAGAATGTGTACGACATAGATTCGAGGTATAAATATTTCACTTGGAAAGGCGCCGCCAAAGGCAAAGAATGAAAGGTATGTACCAACTACCGGTATTGCTTGAATAATGGCATGGGCAATTCGAACGCCAGTTCCAGATAATAGATCATCTGGAAGTGAGTAACCCAAGAAGCCTTCAACAATTCCAAGTGTTAGTAAACCAATTCCCAAGATCCAGTTGAACTCACGTGGCTTTCTAAATGCACCGGTGAAAAATACGCGAAGTAGGTGTACAACTATGGAGGCCATAAAGATTAAAGCGGCCCAGTGATGGATCTGGCGCATTAACAAACCACCACGAACATCAAATGAGATATTGAGCGCGGATGCATAGGCAGCTGACATCTCTACATCTTTTAGTGGTTGATAAGAGCCCTTATAGACAACATGCTCCATCGAAGGATCAAACCAGAAGGTAAGAAATGTGCCAGATAAAAGAAGGATCACAAAGGAGTAAAGGGCAATCTCACCCAGCATAAAGGACCAGTGGTCGGGGAAGACTTTATTTAGATTTTTCTTCAGCCACTTAGCTGAGCCAGTTCGCTCATCTACATAATTGGCAACTGTTCCGGTTACACGTTCACGTGCACTCATGATCTCTCCCAGTAACTAGGTCCGACTGCTTCATTAAATGGTTGTTGAGCAACCAAAAATCCCTCTGCATCTACTGTAATTGCTAACTGTGGAAGTGGTCTGGCAGAAGGGCCAAAAATCACCTTTGCCGCTCTAGTTACATCAAATGTGGATTGATGACATGGGCAAAGCAAATGTTTAGTGGTTTGTTCATATAGCGCAACCGCACATCCCATGTGAGAGCAGATCTTTGAAAATGCAATGATTCCTTGATAAGTCCAAGATAATCGCTCGGCATCTAACTGAAACTCCTCGGTTCGCAACCTGACTAGTAAAACCGCATCCTTAGCGATGTCATTTAAAGTTCTCTTTTGTCCTGGCCGCAACTCGGGTAGTACCTGAGCGACTGCACCAACCTCAAGATCAGCAGGTTTAATTGGACGATCACCTGGATCGGTAACCAATCGAGTTCCTTTACGCCATGATGTTTCTTCCAGAGATTTTCCTGGCATTGGTCCTAAATCACCAAGCAACAGGATTGGTGAAATACCAACTAAGCCAACTGATAAACCAAGAGTTCTTTTAATTAATGACCTTCGGCCTAGTCCTGCAACCTCAGCTCTCTCCTTCACACTAACAACAAATGCATCTCTGTCAGAATCCTCTGAGCGCATCTCATGACGTTCTGCAATTACCTCAGTGTCAGACATTAAGGTTTTTGCCCAATGAACCGCACCAAAGCCAATGCCTAATAAGGCGATTGCAAGGCCCATTCCAAGTCCAAGTTGGTGCGCATTGGTATTTCCCATGACTGGAATAAAGACAAAGGATTTGGTGTCAATAAAAAGATATGAGTAAATAAATAGAAGTGTGCCAAAAGCTGAGATACCAAATAAAACCGCTACCTGTTGTTCCGCTCTTTTTTCAGCAACTGGATCAGTGTCCGCCTTGCGGTGAACATGTGCTGGTAATCCTGGATCTGAGAGTGGAGCTAATTCATTACTCATAGTTGTTATGGCCCTTATCTAGATTTCGCCGTTAGCCAGACAGATATTGCCACAAGTAATCCCAAACCAAATGTCCAAACAAGTAAACCTTCAGTAACTGGGCCGGTCCGACCAAGAGAGGCACCACCTAAGTTTGGCTCTGCTTCAGCTGATTTAATCCACTTAATAATTGATAACTTCTCTTGCGGAGTAATTGTCTTATCGGAGAAGACTGGCATCGCTTGTGGTCCGGTAATCATCGCTTCATATATATGTTTTGGCTCAACACCCATCACCGTTGGCGCATACTTTCCTTTAGTTAAAGCGCCACCTTGACCAGCAAAGTTATGACACATAGCGCAGTTGTTTCTAAATAATTCGCCACCTTCAGCGGTGCTGCCATCTCGCTCCCAAGTTATCTCTTCATTTGTGATGCTGGCAGGTCCAGGAGCAAGAGTTGCAACATATGCGGCAAGTGCGGCGGTCTCCTCCTCAGTGTAGAGAGGTTTTTTTCGCATTACCTGTTGGCTCATGTCAGCCATCGGCATTCTGCCAGTGCCCACTACAAAATCTACAGATGCAGCTCCAACACCAATCAATGATGGAGCGATGCTTGCGCCTTCACCATTTAAACCATGACATGATGAACAACCCTTTAGAAAGATCTCCTTACCTTCGGCGATCAGAGTTGATTTAGCGCTGGCTGCTAACTCTGATTTTGCTGGAGAGGCGGTAGCTGCAGAGAATGTAAATCCTAAAGTAGATAGGGCAATAATAATCAGCATCGGAGTTGCAAATTTGTGGCGACGATACTTAGATAAATATTTCATCTTCTATACCTATTTAATCAGGTAGATCGCAGAGAAAAGTGCGATCCAAACAATATCGACAAAGTGCCAGTAGTAAGAGACAACAATTGCCATTGTTGCCTGTGAGTGACCAAATTTTTGAGCTTTAAAAACTCTAATTAGAACCACTAAGAATGCAATTAAGCCACCAGTTACATGTAAACCATGGAAGCCAGTGGTTATATAAAAGACTGAGCCGTAAGCGCTGGCTGAGAGAGTCACCCCTTCAGAAACTAGGTGTGCGTACTCATAAACCTGACCACCTATAAAAATTGCACCCATCAAGAAGGTAAGTGCAAACCACTCACGCATTCCCCACTTTGAAAATTCACGCAAAGTTCCAGTTCTGCGCGCTTGAAACCGCTCTGCGGCAAAAACACCAAACTGACAGGTAATTGAGGAGAGAACTAATATTGTGGTGTTAGCGGCGGCAAAAGGAATATCTAAGATTGCAGCGGACTCTGCCCAAACCTGCGGTCCCTGTACTGCGCGTGTAGTGAAGTACATTGCAAATAATGCGGCGAAAAACATTAGCTCAGATGCCAACCAAACTATGGTGCCAACTGCGACCATATTTGGGCGATTGACCCTATTTATAGATCCGGCATAGCTTGTCATGGAGTTTATTATTCCCGATATGCAGGGGATTGGCTTCATCGTGGGCTTCCTCAAAGCCCTTACTTTCAGGTGAAACTGATCACCCAGAATCGAGATCTCATCAAAGGTAGGATTACCGGTATGAAAACCGACCGGTCTGTGAATATCGCTGTCTACTCCGATGATTCAACTGTTCGAGCCAGTATTCGCTCAGCGCTGGGCAAGGCGATTTCTGAAGATATTTCAATCAAAGAGATTATTGATTTTGCGACCGCCAGCGCACTGCGGCTTTACGTGGATAGCAAAAAGCGGGTTGATCTATTTATTTTAGATGGTGAAGCGGTTCCTGAGGGCGGTATGGGAGTTGCCAGACAACTTAAAGATGAGGTTTTCAACTGCCCACCCGTGCTCCTAATTACCGGTCGAGCCGATGATAATTGGTTGGCAACCTGGTCGCGAGCAGAGGGCATGGTTACACACCCCATTGACCCATTTAATTTAGCGAAAAAATGCGCTGCAATTTTAAATGCAGCTCAAGTTAATTCAGCAAACCCTGCAAACACAACTGTTAGTTAATCTCAATGAGTTGGGAAGAGATCTTAACTGCGCTCGCTAACCGTCAAGATTTAAGCACTACTGAAGTTACTTGGGCGATGAATCAGATTTTAACTGGTAATGCTGATATATCCGCTATTAAAAAATTTCTGCTGGCGTTGAAAGATAAGGGCGAGACTGCAACTGAAGTGACCGCACTAGTTGAGCAGATGTATGAAAAATCGCTACCAATCACTATCTCAGAGCGAGCAGTGGACACAGTCGGAACCGGTGGGGATGGCGCAAATACAATCAACATCTCAACTACCGCTGCCATAATCACAAATGCGGCAGGCGCACGAGTAGTAAAACATGGAAACCGGGCGGCATCATCTAAATCTGGATCGGCAGACTTACTAGAAGCTTTAGGAGTAAGAATTGATTTATCTGGTGAAGAGGTAGCAAAAACTGTCGCAAAGATTGGCATTGGTTTTTGCTTTGCACCAATCTTTCACTCTTCAATGAAACACGCTGCGCTAGCACGCAAGGAGCTGGGTGTTTCTACAGTTTTTAATATCTTGGGACCATTATCTAATCCAGCTAGACCTAAAGCTGCTGCGATTGGCGTTGCAAATGCCGAGCTGCTTCCGTTAATTTCACAGGTTGTTGCTAAGCAAGGCAAGGAGGGCTTTATCTTTCGTGGTGATGATGGTTTAGATGAAATCTCTTTATCGGGCGCAAGTACTGTGTACCAAGTAACCAAAGAGGGTGTGAAAATCGAGAGATTTGATCCTATTGATATTGGCATACCAAGATCGCCGATAACAGAGCTAAGCGGTGGGGATGCGCAATTTAACGCTGCGATAACTAATGAGATCTTTGCTGGTAAGGCTGGTGCTCCGAGGGATGCGGTTGCGTTGAATGCTGCCTTTGCGATCGCCGCTTTTAAAGGGGATTTTCACCTGCCATTGCAAACACAAATAGCTAATTCCTATGTAATGGCAAATCAAGCTATCGATTCGGGTGCGGCTACCTCAGTATTAAAAAGCTGGGTTGAACTAAGCAATGAGATTGCGAGTTCTAGGTAGAGCTTTGCCCGTAAAATCTTTTACTCTGAATCCGTTTAGCTTTTTTTGTAAATTCAAGTAATTTCACATCAGTATCAATCTTCATACTGCCCAATCTTTCAAGTAATCCGTGTAAGACCTCGGTTGTTGCCTTCGCATCATCTAGCGCTCTGTGGTTTGGATCAACCAAGGTGCCAAAAAATTGAGCCAATGTAGATAATTTGCAATTAGGAACCTCATCGGGAGTTAGCACCTGCCGGGCTACGACCACGGTATCTAGGGTACGAAATTTTGGCCAGGCAAGATCAATAGCAGTTGCAGCACTTTTTAGAAAGGAGAGATCAAATGGTGCGTTATGGGCAACCAAAATTACCTCTTTGTGATCTCCGATGAACTCAAAAAAATTTGGTAGAACATCATCAATTATTGGCGCATTAGCCAACATAAGATCGGTAATGCCGGTCAAATCTGTTATGTATTGCGGAATGGCCAGAAGTGGATTTACAAATGTTTCAAAATGATCTTGTACAGCCCCACCCTTAACCTTAACCGCACCAATCTCAGTGATAGCACTCCCACTTTTTGGGGAAGGACCAGTGGTTTCTAAATCAACAATTACAAAGGTTGTTTCACTTAATGCTGTACTCACATCATTACTCTATTACAGACGACTGACAAAACCTCTAGAAGAAGTACGCCTTAATTGATGCAACAATCATCTCTACTGCAATCGCGGCAAGCAGTAATCCAGCGATCTTGGCAAGCAAATCTACGCCCGCTTCTTTAATCAAAGATAAAATCTTAGTGGAGTACATAAGGGTCAATCCGATAATAATATGAACAACAATAATGGCGATAAATAAAGCACTTACCTGACCCCAGTCCTTTGAATCTTGGACAAAGAGCATTGTTGTAACAATTGCACCAGGTCCGGCAAGAAGGGGAGTACCGAGTGGCACTAATGCAACATTTCTACTGGCGCCAGATTTCTCTTCAGGTGCATAGCCTGTTAATAAACCTAAAGCGGTGATCAATAGCAACAATCCGCCTGCACCTTGAAGTGATGCAAAGGAGATATTTAAGTACCCTAAAAGTGCGTTACCAAATATGGCAAAGGAAATGATTACCGCCAAGGAGATGAAGGCACCCTGCCAAGCCATTCTTCGTTTACGTTTTTCGCTCTCGCCAGCTGTTAAGGCAAGAAATATCGGTGTTGCACCAGGTGGATCCAGGATTACAAATAGGGTGACAAAGGCCTGAGCGCCGAATGTGAGTGCAGATATCGTGGCGATTTGTTCCATGAACGGATTCTAACCTACTTTAATCACATGAGAATTCGACAGGGATTAGCCAGTAATCAATCTAATCTTTTCTCGCAAAACTTTATGGTGAACTCTTGAGCGCACCCGCAAATAGAAAATTAGTTCGCGCTGGTTGGGCGCTTCATATTTTTACGGCAAGTGGTGTTATTTTTGCAATGCTCTCTCTGCAAGCTGTTATTGATGGCAGAGTTCGTGATGGATTGCTTTGGTTACTTCTTTGCCAAGTTATTGATGGAATCGATGGCCCGTTGGCCAGGCGGATTGATGTCGAGATCCATGTGCTTAAGATCGATGGCACAGTTTTAGATCTTGTAGTGGATTACGTTACCTGCGTCATCGTTCCGGTTGCCTTCTTGGCCTCAGTAAATTTGTTACCTAATAATTTAGAGGCAGCTCTTATTGCACTAATTCTTCTAACCTCGGCGCTCTGGTTTGCTAGGTGCGATCAGGAGACTGATGATCATTGGTTTAATGGATTTCCAGGTTCCTGGAACATTGTTATTCCATCCTTCATACTGCTAAATGTCTCTTCCAATGAGATTATTTTCTATACCTTAGTTTTTGCCTTACTTTCACTGAGCAACTTCAAGGTTCCCCATTTGACCCGAGTGAAGTTTTTGAGAGCGATCACACTGCCTTTTTCAATTATCTACCTAATTAATTTAACCTACCTCTCATGGAATTATGGAGTTGAGATTAATTCAAATATGAAGTTGATGGCACAAGCGGTATTGCTAATCTTCCCGCTATATATTGTATTTATATCCTCTTACAGAACCTTCGCCAAGAGGTTTAACTAAGCTTTTTACTATTACTTTTGATCCTTTTTCTTGAGTAGTAATTCATCAATACCAATTCGATTTGCCTTAAAAGAGTTAACCTTGTCATCACTTGGATAACCTAAAGCTAAGCCGCAAAGCAACCGGTAATCCTTTGAAATCTCAAACTCCTGGCGAACAACATCATCCCAGATATTTACCGCCCCCTGTGCGCAACTACCGAGACCATGAGCATGTGCCGATAACATCAAATTTTGCATCATCAGGCCGGCATCTGATGCGGCGTAAATATGCAGGCTTTTATGAATGTAAATAAATAATTCAACGGGTGCACCGAAAAATGAGTAATTTTTGCCCCATTGCTTATCCCGTCCCTCGCGATCACCACGTTTGACTCCAAATACTTCATAAAGCTCTTTACCTACCCTTGTAGCTCTGGGACGCAGTTCTGCAACATATGGTTTAACAATGCTTCGATTACTAGTTGGCAGGCCGTAACGTGAAAAAATAAGTGGTAACTTATTTTTTAATCCTTTACGCATAATCTTTGATAACGCGCCCCAACGGCTCAAGAACTCACCACTGATTCGATCCCGTACATCATTTGTAGCTACGGCAACTTTAAAAGGCCGAGTATTGGACCAACTCGGTGCAGATAAAGCATCGGTAAGAATTTGATCAATAATCTCTTGCGGCACTGGTTTGGGTAGAAAATCACGTGTACTTCTTCTAGAGGATAGAAACTCTGAGATAGTTTTCGCATCAGGTCGTTGCGTACTCATTTGCCTATCATATTGCCTGGAAATGGGTGATTTACAGCTTTGCTCTCTTTGATTACGGTAATTTCAAATAATCTAGCAGTTGATCACGCGTATCAACTAAATGTTTGTACTCCAACATTTCTGGCGTCAATGTTGCAAGGGTTGCGGCGAAATTAGCTGCGGCTTGTGGGTCCTCTTTGAGCCAAGAGAATGGTTCACTGCGGTTTCTAATCGTAAACAATAAGTACTTTGAATCAGCTGATGCGGTTAATGTTTGGCGTTCCGTACGCCACCAGAACTTATCAATAACTGGGGGGATCTCTTTAAAGAATGGTTCATGTAATAACTCGCTCTCATGAAGCGACCAATTTTTACGCCAAACAGGTCGCTCTGCTTTGATCTTATTAAAGCTGTCGGTAATAAATGGTTGCAGCTGGGTTTTATAACCAGGAACGGGCGTATGAATTTGATCCATACCCTTTCCAATTTTTTCTAAAAGGTTCCAGCGGGATGGAAAAATTACAACAGCAACAACTAAGCGCCACACATTATCTTCATAATGCAATAGACAAAGATCCTCTGCGATCACCTGAGATAGCTGAACAAAAGCATGATCAGCGGTTAGATCGACCTCGATACCTAGCTCATTATTTTGGATGGTGCTTCCACTTAATGAATAAGCTGGATGGTGTTCAGCAAGATTTTCAGTTAATTTCTTCGCAAAGTAATTAACACCTTCATCATGCCCATCTATCTTTTGAAATACCTGATCTCTGCTTTCAAGAATAATTCGCTTTCGTTCGGTTAGCTGATCCTCTAAATCCAAACCACCTTCAAGCCAATTTGCCTCATTTAACTCTCTAAGTCCCATGCTAAGACGAAACGGCTTTCCATCAGCTGGTGGTGGATAGACAAATCTCATTATTGAGATCCGAAATCGTAGAAGGCTAATGTAATTGCAATTGTAAACATCACCACAGCGATTAGTGAATCAAGTATCTTCCAGAAGATCGGCTTTGACATAAATCGCGAAGCTGCCCGGGCTCCAAAACCTATTGCCGTAAACCAGACGAGGCTTGCCATAGCACCTCCTATGGCGAAGAACCAGCGATCGTTCTCGAATTGATTAGCGATACTGCCGAGAAGAATTACGGTATCAAGATAAACATGGGGATTAAGAAATGTAAGTGAGAGGCATGTAGCAACTATTTTGGACTTACTAATCACTGAACCCTCACCGGCAATCAAACTTTGACTCTTAAAGGCAGAGCGAATACTTCTGATTCCAAACCAGGTTAGGTAGATAACTCCAAACCACCTAATAAATTCAAGTAATGAAGGCCTGCTTTGAATAAGAGTTCCGAGACCACCGGTTCCCAGAAAAATAAGTGCGGCATCTGAAATTGCACAGATAGCAACAACCAGCAGAACATGTTGGCGAAGTAAGCCTTGCCGAATCACAAAGGCGTTCTGTGCGCCGATTGCGATGATGAGTGAGAGTCCTGTAAGAAATCCAGGGATAAGCGCAACCATCAGCGAACCCTACAATCTAAAGATCTGTGAGTGGACGATACTGGGATCGACTCGTAGATATGCTGGATTCGCATATCCAAATAGATGAAATTCCTACTTAGTTCGAATGCTACACGATTGGATAGACAAATAGTAGATTTAGATCTTGGAATCTTAACATTTCTCCTATAGTAGTGTTGGAGGGGTAACTGGAGCTCAAATGAAAATTATAGTTTCATCAATACAATATATACTTGCTGTTATACACCTGCTGCCTGTTGTGGGAGTTTTAGGTTCAGATTCACTAACAAAGCTTTATGGAATCTCTCTCTCGGACTCAAATACTGAGATCCTGTTACGTCACCGCGCTGTCCTATTTGCAATTATTGGTCTTTTTTT
>CAMCXX010000014.1 GCA_945883755.1 Bifidobacterium breve
AATGGCCCGTAAATTTCGAGGTGAGGCAAAGATAAATCTTAGGAATTTCAACAAAGTTCTTACCCCCGTCTTGGAAGAGAGCTTAGAAAGAGCGATAGATCTATCTGCGGCGATGGAGAGCAGAGGTTTTGGTTACAGTAAGAAACCAACCTCATACCGTGCAGAGAGCTTCACCTTTGTTGATTATTTAGTGGTTGCGCTGAGTATCTACCTATTGATCTTCCTGCCCACCCTGATTTCAACTGTTGGATTCTCTTTGGTAATTCCTATCTTTACGTTGTTCGCAATGGTTCCGTTGCTCTTAACTAAACCTATGGCGGTAAAAATATGATCTCATTTTCCAACGTCTCATTGGTCTATCCCAACTCAAGAAAAACAATCTTAGAAAACCTTACTTTCACAGTTAATGAGAGTGAGTTAATCTTAATTATCGGCTTAACTGGTGCCGGCAAAAGTAGTTTCATGAAGTTAATTAATGGGCTAATCCCACATCACACCTCAGGCATTTTGAGTGGCGAAATCATTGTTGCTGGACAATCAATCAACCAACTTAAGCCAGGCCAGCTATCTGGAATTATTGGAATTGTTGGTCAGAATCCATTAAATGGTTTTGTGACTGATCAGGTGGAGGATGAGATTGCATTTGGATTAGAAACAAATGGAATTGAACGATCTGTAATTCGGCGTAGAGTTGAAGAGGTTATTGATTTATTGGGCTTGCAACCGATTAGAAAGCGAAGTTTATCTACCCTCTCAGGTGGCGAGCAGCAAAGAGTTGCAATCGCTTCTGCCCTTGTAATGAATCCCAAGGTTCTAGTTCTTGATGAGCCAACTAGTGCGCTAGATCCAGTTGCTGCTGAAGAGGTCCTAGCCATCATCAATAAGCTAGTTCACGATCTTGGCCTGACGGTAATAATGGCTGAACATAAGTTAGAGCGAGTTATACATTTTGTTGATCGAATTGTTTTAGTGCAAGGTGATGGCCAGGTTGAAATTGGTTTGCCCCAAGAAATTATGAATAAATCCGATATCAATCCCCCTATCGTTAAGGTGGCTAAACATTTAAATCTTACAGAGCTGCCGCTATCGGTTCGTGAATTAAAAAGAGTTACAAGTAAGTGGCAATTGCCAATCAAGGCTATTCAAAGATCGGCTTTCAGGAAATCTCAGTCATCTGTGCAAGTAAAGGATCTCTCTGTCGATCTTTCAGGTAAAAGGGTTCTAAACAAGGTAAATCTCAATTTTAATACTGGTGAGATTGTTTCGGTCATGGGCAGAAATGGTGCTGGAAAAAGCACATTGCTTCGAGCAATTGCTGGTGGATTAAATCAATTCGCTGGCGAAATACTGATTAATGGTTCCGATGCCAGCAAATTAACTGGCAAGGATTTGGTCTCTCTTATCGGCTATGTGCCGCAAGAGCCTGCTGATCTATTTTTTGCAAGCAGTGTGAAAGGTGAGTGCGAACATACAGATTCACAAAATGGGTTAGTAGCAGGAAGTACAGAGGAGATTTTAACCGCATTATCACCATCAATAAATATCAATTCGCATCCAAGAGATTTATCAGAGGGCCAGAAACTAGTTCTAGCCCTTGCTTTAGTGTTGGTAACAAACCCAAGGATATTGATCCTTGATGAACCAACCAGAGGACTTGATTACCGAGCTAAGGATCAATTAACCCAAATATTAAAAGATGTGGCATTAAATTCAGTTACCGTAATTTTAGCAACGCATGATGTTGAACTAGTTGCCGAACTGGCAACCCGCGTCGTTGTGATTGCAGATGGTGAGATCATTTCAGATGGTGAAACAAGAGATGTATTGACCTCTTCCCCGGCATTCGCCCCACAAGTGAGTAAAGCATTCTCATCACAAAATTGGCTGACTGTGGCAGATGTAATCTTCGCTGATATAAAAGAGATTGATTAAATGCTTAAACGCAGCTCCTATCTACTGATACCACTCTCCTTACTCGGCTTACTTGCCTTTACCTGGCCATTATTCATTCCTGAATCCAACTTCTTTCTCCTTCAAAATGAAAATACAAAATGGTTAGCAGCAGCCATCTTGCCGATTGCAATTCTTTTGTTTATCTTTGAGATAAATCATGGTGGGTTAGATGCTAAATCTGTTGCGCTTCTGGGTGTATTCGCTGCATTGATTTGTGGCTTGAGATTACTGGGTGCTGGTGCAATCGGAATTGAACCGATTTGGTTTTTACTGATCCTAATTGGTCGAGTATTTGGTGCAAACTTTGGGTTCACACTGGGTGTTACCTCATTGTTTGCATCAGCATTAATTACAGGTGGAGTTGGTCCGTGGCTGGCCTTCCAAATGTTAGCTGCCGGTTGGGTAGCAATGTTTGCTGGCTTAATCCCAAAGCGGATCACTGGCAAATATGAGCTGATCATTATCTCTGTTTATGCGGTAGTTGCTACACAATTATTTGGTTTGTTGATGAATCTTCAATTATGGCCTTGGCTAATCGGTACTGATTCCCAGCTCTCATTTGTGGCATCAGACTCTGTTGCAGATAATCTTCAGAGATTTCTCGTATTTCACTTAGCCACCTCTTTATCTTGGGATCTTCCACGGGCGGTATTTACTGTTGCTTTAATTCTGTTAACCGGAAAACCTATTTTGATTACACTGAACCGTGCCAAACAGAGATTAGAGCTCGTTTCTAATGCACCTTTGAAGAAACAAACGGCGGTCTAACAACCTCTGCCTGACTTTGTTTACCTCTGATATCAATGGTTACATTTGATCCAATTTTGAGTGATGGATCAACAAGTGCAAGTGCAATTCCATGCTTTAAAGTTGGCGAGAATGTTCCGCTTGTAATCTCACCACATGGTGTGCCATCTTGAGATTGCACAGTCATTCCACTTCTAGGAATTCCCCTATCTAAGAGCTTTAAGCCGCGCAACGTGCGTGTAGAGCCATCTCTCTTTTCGGCGACCAAGGCTTTAGAGCCTAGGAAATCTCCCTTACTTAGCGCAACCGCCCAACCTGAACTTGCTTGCAATGGTGTGATTGATGGCGATAACTCATGACCATGTAATGAGTAGCCCATTTCGGTACGCAAGGTATCTCTGGCTCCTAACCCACAAACTCGGCCACCTGATTGGAATACTGCAGTATTTAAAATCTCCCAAAACTCTTGAGCGCTCTCCCACTTTGGTAGAAACTCATACCCAAACTCCCTGGTGTAGCCGGTACGACAGAGGGTGATTTCACCAAGAGCTGGGTGTTCCGGCAAAGTGAAAGTAGAAAATGACATGTACTCGAGATTGGTTTTAACTCCTAGAAGCTGTAGAACCTGAACACTGCTAGCGCCTTGTAATGCAAAAACTGCATACTTTGTGTGTGCATTTGAGATCTTTATTTGCTTCGCATTTTTATTTAGGATATCAAAAACTTCTGTGCAGTTAGCTGCATTTGGAATCAAGAGAAAATTATCATGTGAGCGACGATAAACAATTAGATCATCAATTACACCACCTTGTTCATTGCAAAGAAGGTTGTATTGAGCCTGTCCATCAGATAACTTACTTAAATCATTGGTAAATTGTGAGTTTAGAAAATCTAATGCCAAATCTCCATGCACTTCAATCTTGCCGAGATGGGAAACATCAAAGAGACCAACCTTGTTGCGCACTGCTAAATGTTCAGCCAGAACACCACCTTTATCACCATTTATATCTTGGTAACCGCCGTACTCAATTGGCATCTCCCAGCCACCAAAATCCGCTAATTTAGCGCCATTTTTCAGATGCCAGGCATGAATGGGAGTTTTCAGTAGTTTCACTGGTGGCAAATTTTCCATGTCGTAAATCTATCCCTTAAGGTATGGCTCTTGCGCAACAAACGCGATCAATAAATCGGTAAATCTCACCGACGCTGGAAGGGTTCCACTAAATGGTTAAGATTAAATTAACAACCAAAGTAGATAGTGATGTACTTGTGGTGGGAATTGGTCTGAAAAACAAGAGGTTGCACATTGAGCCGGGGTCAGCTCAGATTGATACCAACTCCCTAGAAAGCACATTAACCAGTATGGGTGTGACCGGTGCAGCTGATGAAGTATTTAAACTTCCAGGAAAAAGCACTAAATTAATTGTTTTCACTGGGTTGGGAAATTTAGATGAGCCACTTTCTAGCGAGACACTACGTCGCGCAGCTGGTGCAGCAGCCCGTAATTTAGCTGGCAATAAAGCCGCCACCTTCGCGCTACCCCACAAATCTGTTTTCGAATTAGCCGCAATAGCAGAGGGTGCAGCTCTTGGCGCTTACACATTTACTGAGTTCATGGGTAGTAAGAAGAGTGAGCAAAAGGCTCCGCTCTCACAAATAACTGTTTTAAGTAAATTCTCCGATACCAATCAAGCAAAAGATGCGATTAAGCGAGCCGAGGTAATCGCCGAACAAACTGCACTAGTCAGAGATTTAATCAATACTCCGCCCTCGCACTTAACCCCAGATTCCTTTTGCTTACGTATTAAAAAAGAGGCAACCAAGTACGGCGTTAAAGTAGAAATTTTAAATGAGTTGGCACTAAAAAAGGGTGGCTACGGTGGAATTATCGGAGTGGGGCAGGGTTCAGCCAACCCACCTCGACTTTTGCGTGTTTCCTACACGCCAAGTAAATTTTCAAAGAGATTCGCCTTTGTTGGTAAGGGAATTACCTTTGACACAGGTGGTTTAGCACTTAAACCTGCACAAGGTATGGAAGCTATGAAATCAGATATGTCTGGTGCTGCCGCAGTTATCGGTGCGATATTTGCAATTGCGCAGTTAAAAATTCCAGTAGCAATCGATAGTTGGGCGCCACTGGCTGAAAATATGGTTAGTGATACAGCAACTCGACCATCTGATGTAATAAGTATTTACGGTGGTAAAACTGTCGAGGTATTAAATCCAGATGCTGAAGGCCGATTAGTCCTTGCCGATGCATTAATTCGAGCAGCTGAAGTTGGTAAAAAATCAGGTGGCTTGGATGGAATTGTTGATGTTGCTACCTTGACTGGTGCACAAGTTGTCGCCTTGGGCACTCGAACATCTGCCGTAATGACAAATAATGAGGCTTTCAGCGATCAGTTTTTATCAGCTGCAAATATTGCCGGTGAATCTTTTTGGCCGATGCCACTTCCAGTTGAGTTACGTGCCTCTCTTGATTCACCAATCGCTGATTTAGCAAATATTGGCGATCGAAGCGGAGGAATGTTGGTTGCCGGATTATTTTTAAAGGAGTTTATCGATCCACAAACTCCGTGGCTGCACTTAGATATTGCTGGTCCAGCTTTTAATGACAAGGATGCACATGGCTATACGCCAGTTGGCGGCACCGGAGTTGCGCTTCGCTCATTAGTCACGCTGGCAGAGTTGGCTGTATCACAGGCATCAAAGCAATAATGAATACCGTCTTAGTAAATTTTGATTTCGTGGCAGGATACTCTCATGGCCGATTTTGATCTTGTAATTTTAGGCGGCGGTAGCGGTGGATACGCCTCAGCGCTACGTGCATCTCAACTTGGATTATCTGTAGTGTTAATTGAAAAAGAAAAATTAGGCGGTACCTGTTTACATAAAGGTTGTATCCCGACCAAAGCTTTATTACATGCTGGTGAGATCGCTGATAGCACGCGGCATGCTGGTGATTTTGGTGTCAAGGCAGATTTCCACTCAATGGATATGTCTGCCGTCAACGCCTACAAAGATGGTGTTGTTTCAAAATTACATAAAGGATTACAAGGTTTGGTTAAATCTCGAAATATTACCTATGTAGAGGGTGCTGGAAAGTTAATATCTAAAAATACAGTTGAAGCAAATGGCGTTAAATACACAGGCAAAAATGTAATTTTAGCTACCGGTTCATACCCAAAAACTCTGCCAGGTCTTGAAATTGATGGCAAGCAGGTTGTCACAAGTGAAGAGGCGATGAGATTTGATTACGTACCAAAATCTGTAATTGTTCTTGGTGGTGGCGTAATCGGTTGTGAGTTCGCATCGGTTTGGAAATCCTTTGGTGCTGAGGTAACAATTATTGAAGGTCTGCCGCACCTAGTTGCGCTCGAGGATGAATCCTCAAGCAAGCAGTTAGAACGTGCATTTCGCAAACGTGGGATTAACTTTGAATTAGGAAGCAGATTTAAATCACTGCAGAAGGATAAGAAGAGCTTGACTGTGACCCTAGAGGATGGCAAGAGCTTCTCCGCTGAGGTGCTTCTAGTTGCAGTTGGCCGTGGCCCAGTTTCAGCAGGTTTGGGTTATGAAGAGGCCGGAATTAAAATAGATCGTGGCTACATTTTAGTTGATGAAAAGTGCAGAACCAATGTTCCAGGAATTTGGGCGGTAGGCGATCTAATTCCTACCCTGCAACTTGCACATGTTGGATTTGCCGAAGGAATTATGGTCGCAGAAGAGATTGCTGGCTTGAATCCGCGGGCCATTAATTACGATGGCGTACCTCGCGTTACATACTCTGAGCCAGAGGTTGCCTCTGTTGGTTTAACAACTGCTGCAGCAAAAGCTAAGGGTCATGATGTAGTTGAGTTAAATTATGATTTGGCTGGCAATGGCAAGGCAAATATTTTAAAGACCGCTGGTTCGGTTAAGTTAGTAGCGCAGAAAAATGGTCCGATCCTTGGTATTCATATGGTTGGCTCCCGAGTTGGCGAGTTATTGGCAGAGGCGCAGCTTATTTATAACTGGGAAGCAGATGCAGCAGATGTTGCCCAGCATATTCACGCTCACCCAACATTATCTGAAGCATTAGGCGAGGCTCACCTGGCTCTAGCCGGAAAACCGCTGCATGCTCATGGTTAGAATTACCAACGATTCGAGGGGGGTTAAGTTATGACATTCTCAGTAACCATGCCCGCACTTGGTGAATCTGTAACTGAAGGAACTGTTACCAGATGGCTGAAGAAAGAGGGCGATCTAGTTGCAGTTGATGAGCCACTATTAGAGGTATCAACTGACAAGGTAGATACCGAGATTCCATCTCCAGTTGCCGGAGTTCTACAAAAGATTGTTGTACCAATTGATTCAACAGTTGCCGTTGGCGCTGAGTTAGCGGTAATTAATGAGAGTGCCGGTGCAAGCACGCCAGCACCAGTAGCAGCGACCCCTACTCCTGCTCCAACACCAACTGCTCCAACACCAACTGCTCCACCGACTCCAACTCCAACTCCAGTGGCTGTAACAACGCCTGCACCAACTCCAACCCCTGCGCCGGTAGCGCCAGTAAGTACAACATCTAGTAATGCCGGTTCAACAATTGTTTCAATGCCCGCACTTGGTGAATCTGTAACTGAAGGAACCGTTACGCGATGGCTGAAAAAGGTTGGCGATGCAATTAATGTAGATGAGGCTTTACTTGAAGTATCAACTGACAAGGTTGACACTGAAATTCCATCACCAGTTTCAGGAACAGTTCTAAGTATTGATGTGGCGGTTGATTCAACAGTCGCAGTTGGCGCTCGGTTAGCTTCAATCGGAGTTGCCGGTTCTACTTCTGCGCCTACCCCACAACCACCAGTGGCTGCGCCAATTATTGAAAAACCAGCGCCCGTTGCTGCTGCACCAGTAGTAGCACCCGTAGTTGTTCCACCCGTTGCTGCTGCTCCAGTTGTGTCTGCACCAGTTGCGACAACCGCTAATACCTCAACTCATGCCGCAACTGATGACTCATATGTAACTCCAATTGTTCGTAAATTAGCTGCTGAATCTGGAGTAAATCTTGCAACTATTAAAGGCACCGGAGTTGGTGGTCGAATCCGTAAAGAGGATATTTTGGCCGCTGCGACAAGACCAAGCCAGCCAGCACCTGCTGTAGGTAACTCACAAGTTGCACCAGTTTCCTCCCCTAGGTCAGCAATTGTCGCCTCTCCATTGCGAGGCACAACAGTTGGAATGACAAGATTGCGAAAAGTTATCGCTGATCGAATGGTTGAATCATTAAAGATCTCGGCGCAATTAACAACAGTTATTGAGGTTGATGTAACAAAGATTGATCGATTGCGTAAGGCTGCAAAAGAGAGCTTTGAAGCACGCGAAGGTGTGAAGTTAACCTACCTTCCATTTTTTGCAGTTGCGGTTTGCGAAGCATTAAAGCAACATCCAGTTCTAAACTCTATTGTTGAAGGTGATCAAATCACTTATCACAGCTCAGAACATTTAGGCATTGCAGTTGATACCGATCGTGGCTTATTGGTCCCAGTAGTAAAAGATGCTGGTGACTTAAATATGGGTGGCATTGCCCGAAAGATTGTTGATGTGGCAGCTCGAACCAGAGATAACAAAATTACGCCAGATGAGTTAGGTGGCGGCACATTCACCATTACAAATACCGGCTCTCGTGGTGCTTTATTTGATACACCAATCATTAATCAACCTCAGGTAGCAATTCTTGGATTAGGTGCGGTTGTAAAACGTGCAATGGTTGTTAAGGGTGCAGATGGTGGCGAAACAATAGCTATTCGCTCTATGGTTTATCTGGCACTCTCCTACGATCATAGAGTCGTAGATGGTGCAGATGCTGCAAGATTCTTAGTAACTTTAAAGGAGCGGCTAGAAGAGGGCCGATTCGAATCAGATTTAGGTCTGTAACTTGTCAAAGATTAATCAGGTTGCAGTCACCGGTTCATCAGGATTAATTGGCAGCGCCCTAGTCGGCCAGTTACGTGCAGATGGTTATATAGTAAAAAAAATTGTTCGCAGACCGGTACGAGGCAATGATGAGGTTTTTTGGAATCCAAACGCAGGTGAGATAGATCTAAATTCACTATCCGAAGTTGATGCAATTGTTCACCTGGCAGGTGCAGGTGTTGGAGATAAGAGATGGTCAGCCGCTTATAAATCCGAGATCCTAAACTCAAGACTTCTTGGTACCACCACAATAGCTACTGCAGCAAAAACTTTAGGCGTAACGAAATTTATATCAGCCAGTGCAATTGGCTATTACGGTGAAACTGGAAATAGATCAGTAGTTGAAAGTGATCGTGGCGGTGAGGATTTTCTATCAGTGGTTTGTCGCGAATGGGAGGCAGCGGCTGATCTTGCAACTGATATTCCAACAATTAAGTTACGCACCGGCCTAGTTCTAGATCCAACTGGTGGTGCACTTGGCCGAATGTTGCCGATATTTAAATTTGGATTGGGCGGCAAGTTAGGTAATGGCAAGCAATGGTGGTCTTGGATTACATTGCATGATGAGATTAGAGCAATCATTTTTCTACTCAACTCAAAGATAACTGGTCCAGTGAATTTAACTTCACCAAATCCAGTTACTAACCAGGAGTTCACAGCGGCATTAGCCCGTGCCTTAAATAGACCGGCAATATTTCCAGCCCCAGCTTTTGCACTACAAGCCGCGCTAGGTGGCTTCTCCTCTGAAATTCTAGGATCTAAAAAAATTGTGCCCAAGGTGTTGGCTGATGCTGGATTTGAGTTTGATTACCCTCATATCTCAGCAGCACTTACTGCATTAGTTGATTAATCGTTAGCGCAACTGCAGCGCCAGTTCTCATCGCACCCTCCTGAGATGGTGCACTCATATGATCTCCAATTACAAAGAGGCCATCCCTTACAAATAAACTTTCATCTCGAGATTTACCTGGTCCATGAAATGGCAAAGAGTGGGTTATTGCATAATGTTGGATGTACTCAAATTTTTCAATCGGAATCATCCATAACCTACTAACCTCTTGTCGAAACTCAGATTGGGTCAACGGGATTAAGGAGGTTGCCGATATTAAAACCTTATCCTTAGGTGCATAATTTTTAGCGACCTTTGAAATCGCAATTGAGTTAACCACCTTGGCTTGGGTAGAAATCTGTAAGTTATCCATCAATTCAAACTGCTTATCCAACGCAAAGTAGCAGGTATAACTCTCCAACATTTTGCACTCTTTACTTACTCCGATTAAATCATTGGCACTGTGGCCATCAGTTGCGACAACAATAAATCCTGCCTGATAACGACCTTTGCTTGTAACAACTGCATCCTGCTCAATTTTCATTACCTTCTCATTTAAGTATAGATTTTTTAACGGCTTAGCTAGCGCCTTACTGAACTCCCCAACTCCATTTGCCGGAACGCCGGGCAGTGATTTAACCAAAGATCTAATAATCTCCTGAACCACATCAGCTGCGACTGTTTCTGGATCAGTTAAAAGGACACCAGCTAGAAATGGTTTCAGTACCTTTGCGTAAAGGTGTGGAAAAGCCGATGTGTAATCTCCAAAAGCATGGGAGTTTGCTGGTTTGGCAAGTGTAATAAAATTTAAAAATTTGATTTTCTCATTGGTGGATCCAATTTTTCGGCTAAAGCTGGCAGGTGCATAACCAACCATTAAATCTAGATCTGCTAGATGAACTCTTCCGGAAATGGTTTTGAAATCTAACTCTCTGATTAACTTACTTCGCTTGATCTGTGGATACTTTGGATTTATAACTTGAAAACCGCGATCTAAGATAAATCCATCTAATCGATCACTGCGTAAGCGACCACCAACATCATCATTGGCCTCAATTAAAAGTACATTTCTGCCAGCAGACTCTAAATCTCTGGCAGCTGTAATACCCGCCAGCCCCGCACCGATTACGATGCAATCAAAGTTCATCTACCTAAATGATTTTTCGCGTGCTTGATCGATTATTGTCGCCACAGCTAAAGCCTCTTCAATTGATACCGGCCACTGGCCACCGGTTAATGCTGCTTTGACTAGATTGTAAAACTCCGCGTAATTTCCATCTTCACATAGATACTCACGCTTCTCATCACCAAGTTGCAAATATGCCTGACTCTTCGCGCCTTGCTGCCATCGACCACCCTCTGGATACATACCATTTTTTAGCATCATCTCTTGCGGATCAAGTTCGGTAATAACTAGTGAACCTTTGTCGCCACTTAATCTAATTCTTGGGCCAGGTGCACCATTTATTGCGCTAGCAGATAGGTAAGAGTCAACACCGCTCTCATGTTTTAGAAGAAGTGAAATGTCATCATCAGCCGCACCGCGAATTGAGCGGACCGATGATGCAATTAATGTTGCTGACCCAAACCAATCTAGCGCAGTTGAAACGAGATGCGGTTGTAAATCCAAAAGATTTCCCCCGCCATCAGCTGCTGAAGATTGCTCACGCCATGAGTTAGCGGTTAACTCTGGCCGAAATCTCTCAAATCTTGAATCTAATCTAAAGATATTTCCAAGTGTTCCCTCTTTAATTATCTTCTTTATAGTCAATGCATCGCTATCAAATTTTCGATTAAAGTAAGTGGTAACTGGAATACCAAGCTCTTGCGAAAGATCGGTAATCATCTTTGTTTCTTGGAAATTTCGCCCCATTGGTTTATCTACAACTGTTGGGGTTCCAGATCGCAGGCCAGCCATTGCTTGTTCAGCATGCGCATTGTTGGCAGAGGCCACAACCAATAAATCTAGATCTAGATTTAACAGCTCCGTTATCGTTGCAACAACCTGTATCTGTGGAAAATCAGTTTTGGCTTGAGATTTACGCTCTGAATTGGTAGTCAATGCACCAACTACATCAAAGCCTGCTCCCTTGAGCATTGGTGCATGGAAGTATCGTCCAGCTAATCCATAACCAGCTATACCAACCCGAGGTTGATTGCTCATCTCTACTTACTTTCGATTAGAGATTTTGATTCATGTTGCATCTTTGATGGCCACCAAATTTTTGGACCAATATCGTGAACTAATGCTGGCACCAAAAGTGAACGAACAATAATCGTATCTAGTAGAACACCAAAGGCAACAGCAAAACCGAGTTGTGCCAGGAATACCAGCGGCAGAACACCGAGAACGGCAAAGGTAGCGGCTAAGACAATTCCAGCGGATGTAATTACGCCACCTGTCACAGTTAATCCTCGGATCACTCCTCGACGTGTGCCAATTCGCATCGACTCTTCTCGTACTCTCGTCATTAGGAAGATGTTGTAATCAATTCCTAGCGCGACTAAGAAGATAAAGGCGAACAATGGGAATGATGCATCTGCGCCTTTAAAGTTGAAGATGTGTTCAAAAACCAATTGGCAAACGCCTAATGTGGCCATGAAGGATAAAACTACCGTGGCTAAAAGTAGGCCAGCGGCGGCGATGCTGCGCAATAGCAATCCGAGAATTAGACCAATGATTATGAGAACAATTGGAATAATAACTCGATTATCTTGCCGAGAGGCAACATCGGTGTCATATTGAACTGCAGTTCCACCGCCAACTAAAATTTCCTTATCAATTTTATGCACCGCGTCTCGAATTACCGGGATCATATTGCGGGCTTCAACTGAATCTGGCGCCACACTTAAGGTTGCATTTAACAAAATCTTTCCATCAACAACTTTAGTTTCAGGTAAAGGTTGACCTGGAATGACTCGGGCGGTCAAGACCGGTTCAACTGCTGCAATTTTTTCTAATGAGCTAAGGGCGGAGGTTACCGCCGCTAAATCACCTTGATTAATTACAATCTCAACTGGCGAGCCTTCTCCACTCGGAAAGTGTTCACCTAATCGTTCGATACCAATTACTGAATCAGTTTTACTGGTAAATGCTTCGGTATTGGCTAAGCCATCAGCCTTCAAGGTGAAGGCAAAACCAGCAAAAATTAATAAGACAGTAGCTGTGGAAACCCAAACTCGTCGTGGATGTTTTTCAACTAGAGATCCAACCTTGGACCAGGTACCACTTAACTTCTCATCGACATCATCAAATCTTGGAATCTTCGGCCAAAAAATCCATCTGCCAAAAACTACAAGTAACGCGGGCAAGAAGGTAAGAACTGTGATCATCGCCGATGCAATTCCGATCGCTCCTACTGGACCTAGGCCTCGATTACCTGATAGCTGACTAAGTAAGAGAACTATCAATCCAGCGATAACAGTTGAGCCAGAGGCGAGAATTGGTTCAAAGACTCCTCTCAACGCAATTCGCATGGCTTCATATCGAGAGGTGTGGAGGTGTAACTCCTCCCGATATCTTGCAATTAACAAGAGGGCGTAATCTGTAGCTGCGCCAAGTACTAGAACTGAGAGAATTCCCTGCGATTGACCATTTAAAACTAACCAATCTGCCTTAGCTGCAAAGTAGACAATTGTTCCTGCCAATGACAGAGCGGTAATTGCTGTTAGCAATGGCAGTATCCAGAGCAATGGCGATCGGTATACAACTATCAAGATTATCGAAACAACAATCAGGGTTGTTAATAGCAAAGTGGTATCGATTGAACCAAATGCACCAAAGAGATCAGCAAAGATTCCACCAAAACCAGTTATATGTGTAGTTAAGTTATTTGGTGAAAACTCCTCCGTTAGATCCTCTCTCATGAACTCAACGAGAATTGATAAAATAGGTTTTTCTTCGATGCTTTCAGTTGCTACATCTGATCGTAGAGCGATATTTGCCAAAATTGCCTTGCCATCCTGAGAAGGGATTGCCTGTATTGGCAGACCCTCGATAAAGTAATTACTTAATGGTTGTCCTGATTCGGGCAGCAACTTTGTTGGCAGTTGATTTAAATACTCCTGCACCTTGCCAATCTCGGTTGGAGTGATATCACCTAAAAATAAAAGCAATGTTGGAATCTGGTCATTTGCTGAATCTGAAAACTTAACTGTTACCTTACTAGCTAAGGTTGACTCGGCATTATCTGGCAGAAATGCCGCATTATCATTCTCTTGAACAGTGCTTAATTTTCCAAAGGTTGGGCCGGCAACAGAGGAGATTCCTAGCCAGCCAATTATTACAACCACAGCAATCCATAGTGGTTTACGAGCTTTAATCCTTGGCTTAGCTACTTTCTTCATTTTGGGTTTAGACCTCTCCATAATTGTTTTCTCTGCTAAATTACCTGGGTCAAATCTATCAGTGGCAAGTTGGTTGGGTGTTGAAAAGGGTATTTGCTAATGAAAAACCCTTTTATTTAGCGAAAAAAAGGGTTGCCAATTAGGCTTAGTGCCATGACGGTGATGGTTAAGAATCAGGTGAGAATCTCCGATTTGGGCACCATCGATTATCTAGCTGCATGGAAATTACAAAAAGAGATTGCTGATTCTGTTGTCGTTGGATCTCAACCAAACACATTACTTCTTCTGCAACATCCATCTGTTTACACCGCTGGACGCAGAACTTTAGAGGTTGATCGACCATCAGATAACACCCCAGTTATTGATGTTGATCGTGGTGGCAAAATTACTTGGCATGGTCTGGGCCAGTTGGTTGGCTACCCAATCGTAAAATTAAAAAATCCAACTGATGTAGTTGGCTTTGTTAGACATCTGGAAACCGCTTTAATCGATATCTGTGCTGAGCTTGGAGTGAAAACGGTTAGATATTGTGAGCGCTCTGGTGTTTGGGTTCGCGATGCAGTGGGTGATCGCAAGATTGCCGCAATTGGAATTCGGGTAGCCAAAGGAGTCACAACTCATGGTTTCTCGCTAAATGTTAATCCAGATCTAAGTGCATATGATCAGATAATTCCGTGCGGAATTACAGATGCCTCTGTAACCTCGCTTTCAAAAGAGTTACAAAAAGAGGTATCGGTCGAACAGGTTCAGCCAATTGTTGAAAAGCATATTTTGCTGGCACTAGAGCAGGTTTCATAATGAGTTTGGCGCCAGATGGTCGCAAGTTACTGCGAATAGAAGCGCGTAATTCTCAAACACCCATTGAACGAAAGCCAGAGTGGATTAAAACTAAGGCGGTTATGGGCCCTGAGTACACAAAGTTAAGATCACTTGTAAAAAGCGAGGGCTTACATACGGTCTGTCAGGAAGCAGCTTGTCCAAATATTTTTGAATGCTGGGAGGATCGTGAAGCTACCTTTTTAATCGGTGGCGAGCAATGCACCCGCCGTTGTGACTTTTGTAATATCGATACTGGAAAACCACAACCATTAGATCGAGATGAACCTCGCAGAGTTGCTGAATCAGTAAAAAGTATGAATTTAAAGTACGCAACAATTACCGGGGTCGCCCGTGATGATTTAGCTGATGAGGGCGCTTGGCTCTATGCTGAAACAATTCTTCAAGTACACCAAATGAATCCGGGTGTTGGCGTTGAGATGCTTGCACCAGATTTCAGTGGAAATTCAGATTTGTTAAATCAGGTTTTTGAGACCCGGCCAGAGGTTTTTGCACACAACCTCGAAACAGTGCCGAGAATTTTTAAGGAGATTAGACCTGCTTTTCGATATGACCGTTCTTTAAATGTAATAACCCAAGCTCGAGGTTTCGGCTTAATTACCAAATCAAATTTAATTCTAGGTATGGGCGAAACACGTGCTGAAGTTTCTCAGGCACTTGCAGATCTGCGAGATGCTGGATGTGATCTGATCACAATTACGCAGTATTTGCGCCCTACCGCTAAACATCACCCAGTGGTTAGGTGGGTAAAGCCAAATGAGTTTGTAGAATTGTCTAAGGAAGCAGAAGAGATCGGATTTCTTGGCGTTATGAGCGGCCCATTGGTACGTTCTAGCTACCGAGCAGGACGTTTATACAACCAAGCAATTTCAGCTCGTTCCGTAAAGTAAAGGGAGAATAAATGTTCGGTCGTAAGAAAAAAGCGGCAGCCGCTACAACAGATAAAAATGCCGCCCCAAAAAAACAATCTCAGTTGGCGGTAGTTAAAGATGCCTTTAAATTAGTTAAAAAAGAGTCGCCATCTCGAATTGTAATTTCGATTCTCTCATTCTTCCTAGTCTTTGCAATTGGTATAGCGATTGGTATTTCAATTGGACACCCTATTTACCTAGGTTTTATCTCCTTCCCATTTGCATTTCTTGTTGCCTTCTTCTTATTTACCCGCTTTGCCAACACAGCAGCCTTTGCCTCAATTGAGGGTCAATTAGGTGCTGGTGCAAGTGTTTTGATGTCAATTCGTCGTGGATTTGTAACTACACCTGCGGTCAATGTTTCGCGCAACCAAGATATGGTTCACCGAGTATCGGCAAAAGCTGGAATTATTTTAGTAGGCGAAGGTTCCCCATCTGTTAGATCTCTTCTACAAGAGGAACGAAAAAAGATGGAGCGATTCTTATCTGGTGTACCAGTAACAGAGGTAATTGTCGGAAATAACAAAGATCAGGTCAGTTTAAAGAAATTGCAAAGGCATATGAAAAAACTACCTAAGAAGTTAAATACCGCTCAACTGAGAGAGGTTCGAGCCCGCTTGAAATCTGTTGGCGGTCTTAATATTCCAATGCCAAAGGGGCCAATGCCCACCAATATAAAGATGCCGCGCAGATAAGAGTTAAATTCTGATTGCCCGTGAGCTTGTAAGAATGTTGTGATACGGCTCTGACTCTTTTGTAAATACCGCGGGCAAAACCAAAATGATTAAGCTTGTTCGAATAAATGTCCGCTTAAAACCAATTCGGCCAAAATTATGCTTATCAATAATTTTAACCCCTGCCAAAAACTGTCCCATCGAGCTTTGTAGGAAATAGGTGACAAGTAAAACCTGAATGTAAAAAACCAAGAGTGTTGAAAAGGAGTTTTCTGGAATTAGATTTGGGGTCAGCAGGGTGGCGGTAGACCAGGCGATCGCCCAATCGATTGATATGGCGATAAACCGCTTTCCCTGAGAGGCATCCTCAAAATCCAGCGGATCTTTGCCTTGATTGATGCCGAAGCTCATAGGGTGATTCTAGCCCAAGCCCGCTTTCATGAATCCCAGATCGATTTTGGAAACATAGTTGTAACACTAAGGTTATAGATTTTTCATCAAGACCAAGTAGATTTTGCCCCATCTGAATCGAAGCAATGATGCCTCAATTTCAGCAATAGATATTCAGTTAATGAATAGATACTCAGGAGATTAGATGTTTAAAGATTCAGCAGAAATTTTTGCTTACATCAAAAAGAATGATGTAAAACTTATTGATGTGCGCTTTATTGACCTACCAGGAATTCAACATCACTTTAATGTACCGGTTGAATCATTTGATCAATCAGTGTTTACAGATGGACTGATGTTTGATGGATCTTCTATTCGTGGATTTCAATCTATCCACGAATCAGATATGAAATTACTACCAGTCCCCTCTTCTGCATTTTTAGATCCATATCGCAAAGAGAAAACTCTGGTGATTTTGTTCTCTGTACATAATCCAAGCGATGACTCACCATACTCACGTGATCCTCGTGGTGTTGTAGCAAAGGCTGTTGAGTTTATGCGTTCCACTGGAATTGCTGATACCGCCTTTTTTGCACCAGAGGCAGAGTTTTATGTATTTGATCGAATCAGATTCTTAACTGGAATGAATCAAGCTTTCCATCACATCGAGTCATATGAAGGTGCTTGGAACACTGGCATCGAAGAGGATGCAGATGGAACACCAAACCGTGGCTATCGCACAAGAATCAAGGGTGGCTACTTCCCAGTTTCACCAACAGATCAATTTGCAGATTTGCGAGATGAAATGGTGATGAAGTTAGGCGAGGTTGGACTTCTAGTTGAACGCGCCCACCATGAGGTTGGAACTGCAGGACAGATGGAGATTAATTACCGCTTCAGTGACATTTTGACCGCGGGCGATGAGTTAATGAAGTTTAAGTACATCATTAAAAACACCGCATGGGCCGCTGGAAAAACCGCAACCTTTATGCCCAAACCATTGTTTGGCGATAATGGCTCTGGAATGCATGTGCACCAATCACTTTGGAAGGATGGCAAGCCACTGTTCTGGGGAGATGGCTATGGAGATCTCTCAGACATGGCGCGTTGGTACATTGGTGGATTACTAAAGCACGCTCCATCATTATTAGCATTCACTAATCCAACTGTTAACTCATACAAACGCTTAGTACCAGGATATGAAGCACCAGTTAACCTGGTTTACTCAGCCAGAAATCGCTCTGCATGTATTCGTATTCCAATCACTGGATCTAATCCAAAGGCGAAGCGAATTGAGTTCCGTTGTCCAGATCCATCTTCAAATCCATACCTAGCCTTTGCCGCAATGTTGATGGCTGGCCTAGATGGAATTCAAAACAAGATCGAGCCACCAAAGCCGGTAGATAAAGATCTTTATGAGTTAGAGGGAGCAGAAGCTGCTGCAATTCCGCAGGTTCCTGGTTCATTAGATGTAGTTCTAGATAATCTAGAACGCGACAATGATTTCCTTACTAAGGGCGGTGTATTCACCAAAGATCTAATTGACACCTGGATTGATTTCAAGCGTAAGCAAGAGGTGGATTATGTACGTCTACGTCCACACCCAGCTGAGTTTGAACTGTATTACGATTTATAAGCAGTAAATTAAAAAAGCCCGCCATTTGAATATGGCGGGCTTTTTTATTGAAGTATCAATTAACTTTAAGCTCGAATCGCCTTTGCCAATGAGTTGAAATCCTCAACTAAAATATCAATCTCCTTTTGACCATGTGCCAATGAGATTAACCACTGCTCATCAAGGCCTGGCGGTGTAATAATTCCCCGGTTAATTGACCAAAGCCAGGATAACTCCGCTACCTGAAAATCAGTTGCTTTGTAATCACGGTAATTACGAACTGGATCAGCCGACCAGGTAATACAACCCTTTACGCCAAAGCCAACGGTATGTGCTGGTAACTCGTACTCCTCAATTATGGTTGAGATTCGCTCAAGTGCCTGACGATTAAAGCTTTCAGCGGTTGCCAGTGCCTCAACTGTGCAGATTCGGTCAACTGCACGAACTCCCGCCATAGCTAACGGATTACCATTAAAGGTACCGAAGTGCGCCATCTTTCCAGATGCAACCGCATCCATATACTGTTTTTTACCGCCAAATGCTGCAAGTGGAACTCCACCACCAATTGATTTTGCTAAACAGATTAGATCAGGTTGAACTCCTAGACGTTGTGCTGCTCCTTGCGGGCCAGCTGTTAAACCAGTTTTTACCTCATCAAAGATTAAAATAATTCCGTACTGATCACAAAGTGTTCGGACCCCTTCTAGATACCCCTCATCAGGTAAGACAATTCCAATATTCTCGAGAACTGGCTCCAAAATAAAACAGGCGATCCGCTCGAAGTTTCGTTTGAACATAATCTCAAGCGCTTCAAGGTTGTTATATGGAACTACAAAGATCTCACCAGCTACCGCAGACTCTGGAATTACTGGAGTCGGAGCTTGGGCATCGCCTGCTTGATTTAAGGCTGGTTTACTTGAAACCATTAGCGGATCATATGAACCGTGATAGCCGCCTTCGACCTTAACAATTCCATTTTTCCCGGTGTAGGCGCGGGCGGTGCGAACGGCGTACATAGTCGCTTCGGTGCCGGAGTTGGTGAAGCGAATCTGATCGATAGCAAATCTTTTACATAGGCGCTCTGCGGCATCGCGAGAGATTGGTGATGGTGTAACAAATAATGTTCCGATATTCAAGCTCTCTTTGATCTCTGCAACCACATCTGGGTTTAGATGACCGGCCAACATTGCGCCAAAGCCCATTGAAAGATCGAGCAGATCTCGTCCATCAACATCCTTCATCCACGCGCCCTTAGCTGAAACGATAGAGATTGGATATGGATCCCAATGTTGAAAACTTGATGGCACGCCTAATGGAATAACTTGATGAGCGAGCTCATTTTCAATTCCGGAGCCAATAGTTGAATTTTTATAAGCAGCCCACTCTTGAGTTAATAATTTTTGTAACTTACTTTGATCAAGTGGTTTTGCATCAATAGATGTAGTTCTAAATGCTTGGGGATGATGCGATTTTGTCTGCATGATAAGTAAGTGGTTTTCAAAAAGCTCCGATCGAGCCCTACTTTGAAATACACACTCCAAACGATTTAAAATAACTACCTTAGTTATTTGTTATAAGGCAAATCTATCAGAGTATAATTTTTTGTCTAATTTAGAGTATTTTATGCGTGTTTTTGAACTACTTTACTTACTTTTTTTACGTTTATACGCGTAAACTCCAAAAAATAAAATACTTGTTATAAATAAAACTGGGTATAAGAAAGAGGGTAATTTACTTTTTTCTTCATTTTGTACACCCTCCGCGGTTTCAGCCTGCTCGCCATATAGGAATGTGTACTCCCCTTCAACTAGGTGGCCATCGGCTGAAATCACCCGATAGTAAACAAGCAGCGGACCTTCAACAGTATTTGGGCTCAGCGATACGGTAATTTGTG
>CAMCXX010000015.1 GCA_945883755.1 Bifidobacterium breve
AAAGAGATTGGCCCAATTGCTAAGCCAAGACAGATCATGGTTGTAGCAGAGCTGCCAAAGACGCGAAGCGGCAAGATTATGCGACGTTTACTGCGGGATGTAGCGGAAAATCGAGCCGTAGGAGATAGCACAACACTTGCTGATCCAAATGTTATGAAGTTAATCTCTGAAGGTTTAAATAGCGCAAAATCTGAGGATTAATTGATCTTCTTAAAAAGATCCTCAACCTTTGGTTGGTAATCAGTAATTAATTCTGGCAGGTTCTCTTCGATATAGGTATAAAACTTTGAATTTGCAATATTTGAATCAGCCCAACCCCAAGGTGAAGCAATCAGTAAAATGGCGCTTAAGTAAATGAGTACAACAGCTCTTAAGATTGATAAGAATGCACCAAATAAAGAGTCAATTAATTTAAATGGACCAAAGAAGACCAACTTACGAAGTACTGAACCAATTTTGCCCAGGAGGTATTGCCCAATACTTGCAGTTACAAAGATTAAAAGAAGCGCCATTCCAACCTTTGCAAGTGCACTTTGCCAATCCGCAATTACCTCAAGTGCAATTACTAGGCCTAGTACGCCACCTGCAATATAACCAATAGTTTTAAATAAGCTTTCAATTAAGCCATTTTTAAAACCAGAAAAAGCAGTGATAATTAATACCGCACTGACAATTAGATCAAAGGTATTCATAATTTGATTTTAAATGCCTTTTCTACCTGCTGGAATAACTCCTCTTTATTTAAATATGCACCTATTTTTTGATCAACCACATCTCCATTTACATCAATAAACCAGGTCACAGGAACTCCAGGGCCAAATAGAGTTTTACTGTTATCTTCAATATCAATGAGGTGCGGCCAACTCATTCCATAGGATTTAACAAAATCTTTTCCATCCTGAGGAGTTGTTTCTTGAACATCTACGCCTAGTAACTTTATTTCACCACTTTTAAAGTAATCATTTGCATATAAATCAATAAAGTAAGGCATCTCTTCGCGGCACCCTACACACCACGATCCCCATACATTAACCACAATTGGGCCACGGATTGCATGAAAATTAATAATCTCAGAGCCATCTAAACAAGGCATCTCAAGTGATTTTGCCTCTGTTGTTACTCGATCAATTGTTGAGCAATCTGGAACAAAGCCAGCCACCATTGATGTATCTGATTTTTGGCTACCGCAACCGGATAGAAGTAAGGTGAAAACAATTAATGCACTTACTTTCTTCATCTAAAATCCGCCTCAACCTTTACTAATCGCCTTGCTCTAATTGGATCCATCTCACCAATACCAAATGATGGGCATAACTTACTTAGTGAACAGGCACCACATGCTGGTTTACGTGAATGACATACTCGCCGGCCATGCCAAATCAACCGCTGTGAAAGATTGGTCCACTCTTTTCGTGGGATTAGATCCCCAACCTCAAACTCAACCTTTACTGGATCATTTGATTTGCTCCATCCAAATCTTCTACTTAATCTGCCAAAGTGGGTATCTACTGTAATTCCTGGAGTATCAAATGCATGTCCTAAAACTACATTTGCAGTTTTGCGGCCAACACCAGGCAATGTAATTAGATCCTCTAATCGATCTGGTACCTGACCATTAAAATCTCTCATAATCTTTTCACTCAGTGATTTTATATTTTTTGCCTTAGCGCGAAAAAAACCAGTTGATTTAACCAATTGTTCAATATCAGATAGTTCAGCCTTGGCCATCTTTTTAATTGACTTATACTTTTTAAACAAAGCTGGCGTTGTTTGATTTACTCTTTTATCGGTGCATTGAGCAGATAAAACTGTTGCAACCAGTAATTGAAATGGATTTTTAAAATCTAATTCACATCGAACATTTGGGTAGCTTTTGGTTAAAACCCGATATATCTTGCCGGCTCTAACCTTTTTATTTGAAAAGCTCTCTCGCACCTGATCAAGATTAGCCCGATTGGAATTAACTTCCTACCAGGAGTATCCTTTACCCACAATGGCACAAAAAAATGATGAAGAGGTAATCCGTCGGGCGCCACTATTTACTGCGCTAGATGATGCATCTGCTGCCACATTGCGTGAATCTATGACTCAGGTAAAGGTCAGCAAAGGCCAAACATTATTTAAAGAGGGCGATGCAGGTGATCGCCTATTTGTAGTTGTTGAAGGAAAGTTAAAGCTTGGTACCTCATCCGGTGATGGCCGCGAAAACCTGCTATCAATCCTTGGCCCAGGAGATATGTTTGGTGAACTCTCACTCTTCGATCCAGGACCACGTACTGCAACTGCAACTGCGGTAACTGATGCGCGAGTTTTAGCGCTAGCAAATGACCAAGTAATCGGCTGGGTAACCGCCCACCCACAAGTTTCACTTCAATTATTTAAACGTCTTGCTCGCCGTCTGCGCCGTACCAACGAAGTACTTGCTGATTTAGTTTTTGCAGATGTTCCAGGACGTGTTGCGAAAGCCATCATGGATCTTGGCGAGAGATTTGGTACTAAAAAAGATGATGGCTTACATGTAAACCATGAGTTAACTCAAGAGGAGTTAGCGCAATTAGTTGGTGCATCCCGGGAAACTGTAAATAAAGCACTCGCCGATTTTGCAGGTCGTGGTTGGGTTCGCCTAGAACCACGAGCAGTTGTTGTTTTAGATTACGAGCGTTTATCTAAACGAGGTCGCTGATTCGCGTAAGAGATTATTCTCGAGGTAATCTAGTCAATGAGAGAATATTTGGAATTGATTTAGCCAGGACAATCGCAATTTCCATGGTCATACTTGTTCACACAACTGGAATTGGGTTTGGACGGTTTGGAGTCCAGTTATTTTTTGTGATATCAGGATATTTGCTCGGTTTGTATTATGAAACTCAAACTAACACGCAATTCCTAATCCATCGCGTGTTTCGACTGTTTCCATTAGCAATATTTTTTATCCTTGTTTTTTACTTGGATCAGATCGGGTCATTCAAAAACATATTTTTAAACTTAAGCCTTACACAAAATCTTTGGTGGAATTGGGGGTCATTTCCTGGGGGATGGTCAATTAGTTCAGAATGGATTTATTCAATAATTCTAATCCTCATTGCTCAATTTAAATTGAGGCAATTGACGATTTTGCTAGGGATAATCTGTATATTGCAATTCTCCTCTGGGCTTTATGTTTACCTTGTTGGCGGAGTAAGTCAACTTGATTCATCCGCAGACTATATGTTTAAAACGTGGTTAAACACCACAAACCCATACATCAATCTAGGATTTTTTGTAGTTGGAATAATACTTCGTCGATCTGCGAGCCGCATTCTAAAGTTTAACAAAACACTTTTGTTTATAGTTGTCTTTGCCATGATAGTGGTTGATTCTATCGTAGGTCATTTAATGATTGGTTGGCAATTTGCAATACCTGCTGTATTTATTCTGTGTTTAGGAATATCGCCTAACTCGGGGGGGGTAGTTCGCGTTTGTAATTTTGTGGGCAAGCGGACATATGGAATCTTTTTCGTGCATTTCTTAATTTGGAATAATTTAAGTATTTTTTTCTCTGAGGCTTTTCTTGTATTTGTATTGACTCATCCGATTGGAAAGCTTTTTCAATTTTTATTTGTTTACATTTTAGCGATTATCGGAGGCGCTCTTACTTACAAATTTATAGAAAAACCCTTCTTGAAATTATCATATAAAATTACGAATAAACTTTAGGTATCAACTCTTAACCAGTCTTACAAATTTACAAATAAATCAAGATGCAATTACTTAAGCTCTCGCTTCATGTAGGCAACTAATTGATCGCCGCCGCCAGGAGCAGGAATTACCTGAATTAGCTCCCAACCCTCTGATCCCCAAGTATCTAATATTTGTTTAGTTGCATGAGTAAGTAGTGGAACAGTTACATATTCAAATTTCATTTATTGTCCTAACGCTGCTTTAACTAACCCGGATACAACTCCACCATCTGCTTTACCAGCAATCTTAGGTGACAAAACTTTCATAACTAATCCCATGCCAGCAGGCCCTGCTGCACCAGTTTCAGTTATTGCCTCCGCAATCAACTTTTTGATCTCATCCTTAGTTAATTGAGCAGGTAGGTATTGAGCAATCACTTCACCCTCTGCCCGCTCTTTATCTGCTAAATCATCACGTTTGGCCGCAACATATGCTTCAACAGCTTCACGGCGCTTCTTTGCTTCGCGAGATAAAACTGTGATGATTTCATCATCCTTTAAAACACGAGCAGCTTTACCTGAAACCTCTTCAGTTGTAATTGCAGCAAGTAACATCCGAATAGTTCCTGATTTGACCTCTGTCCGAGTGCGAATCGCATCGGTTAAATCACTTTGTAGTTTCTCTTTTAGTCCCATAGGGGTATCTTCTCATGCCTATGGCATACAAAGTGCGCGAAGCAACCCTGCCATTACTGCCTAAGGGAAGTAATGAGATCCGAGTTCTGCATTTCTCAGATCTGCACCTAACGCCAAAACGGAAAAAAGAGATTGCAGATATCAAAAGCTTCATAAAACTAAAGCCTGATCTAGTAATCAGCACCGGTGACTTTCTAGCCAATAAAGAGGCGGTCGCCACAACATTGGATGCTCTGAAAGATTTACTAAAGCTACCAGGTCTATTTGTCTTTGGCTCTAATGATTACTATGCACCAAAGTTCAAAAACCCCTTTTCATATTTGCGCAAAGATCATGGTGAACGAAAATTGGGTGCAAAGTTACCCACCGAAAGTTTACGTAAAGCTTTAAAAAAGCATGGTTGGATCGATTTAAATCATCACAAAGAGATCGTCAAGATAAATGGAGTAAAAATTGAGGCGCGTGGCACAGATGATGCCCACCTAGAGTTAGATGATTACTCACTTGTTGCAGGGGCCGCAAATAAAAAAGCAGATATCGCAATTGGTGTAACCCATGCACCTTATGAAAGAGTATTGGCGGCAATGGCGGTTGATAAGTTAGATTTAATTTTTGCCGGTCACACACATGGTGGCCAGGTTAGATTGCCTTGGTTTGGTGAAAGTAAAGCACTTACAACAAATTGTGATTTAGAAACTTGGCGATCTCGCGGTGTAAGTCGAGTAAATGATGAACCTTGGCTAAATGTTTCTGCAGGAATGGGAACAAGCCCATTTGCGCGTATAAGAGTTGCATCACCACCTGAGGTTTCTTTAATTACTTTAACTGCTTAAACAAGTGCATAAGGTACCCTTTAGGGATGAACCTAATAACTGAGAAACTGCACCGTGTTTACCTCGCAATCGCACTGGTTTTAGTAATCCCAGATACTTTTTATTGGTACTCACTAGATGATTACACCTCATTTCAAACAACCTTTAATGCGATTACTGGAAGCACAGGACTTACCTGGTTATCAGTTAGCTACCTTGCACTATTTTTCGCAATCTTTGCGCAAAAGCTAGAGATGCGAGCATTCTTAACTGTTGTTGCAATTGTTACCAGGGTTTACTTCTTAGTATGGATTACCGATATCTGGCGAGCTAACGAGGTCTCATTTCCAGCATTATTGAAAAATGTCTTTATCAAAACTAACGATGCACCTTACATAGAGTTATTTGCACTAATCGCAATGATTCCTTTGATCCTTTCACTAATCATTCAAAAAACGAGAGTTGCAAATTTCTTAACCGCACTGATCAACTTCCTACGTCAGCCAGAAAATAGAAACCACCGAATTGGTTTTCAAGCTGTGTCAGGGATTGCCTATGTTGCATCCGCCTACATAATGATTACGACCCTGATTGATTACTACGATGTGAGTCGCGGTGAGTTTAATTCTGGCCTTAACTCAACATTGATTTGGTTGCTGGTTTTAGGGGTAGTTTCAATCGCCTTAAAACTGCTAATTTTAACTTTAGGTTTGATTGCGTTGCTTTGGGCTTGGATCTCTTGGAAGCAGGATATTCAATTAGTCCTGGGCCACTTGAAAGATTTTAAATTAAATGAGTACCTAACTCGCAAAGTTGCGGGTTACCTATACACATTTTATTTCATACTAGTCGTTGGCCTAGTTGCTGCTGGGGTTCCAATATTTGCAGCAACTACATTTGGCTTGAATCAAGATTATTCGGTGTTTCCAATGGTGGCGGCTGCTGGCTTACTTATTGGATTTTTAGCACTTCTTGCACTTCGCTTGATATTTGAATTAGCGGTTGCAATTGTGCACATTGCTGAGAATACGAAAAATAATCTAAGGAGTTAATTAATTAGATTTGCTTTTAGCTTTCTCTAAATCTGCATCGACCATTAACTCAGCTAGTGCTTTCCAGTGAGTTTTTGCCTTCCACCCAAGGACTTTTTCTGCCTTTGATGGATCGCCAATTAATGCATCTACCTCTGTCGGACGGATATATCGTTTATCTAACTCAACATGATCTTCCCAATTTAAGCCAACATGCTTGAATGACGCGTCTACAAAATCCTTTACTGACGCACCAACGCCTGTGGCTACGACGTAATCACCGGGCTTATCTTGTTGCAACATAAGCCACATTGACTCGACATACTCCTTTGCATATCCCCAGTCGCGAATTGCATCTAGGTTTCCAAGAAATAACTTCTCTTTACTTCCCAGCGCTATGCGGGCGACAGCTCGAGTAATTTTTCTTGTTACGAATGTTTCACCTCGGCGAGGTGATTCGTGATTAAAGAGGATTCCATTTGTCGCATGAATTCCATATCCATCGCGGTAATTCACCGTGCACCAATAAGCCATTAATTTTGCCGCTGCATATGGGCTGCGGGGTTGAAACACTGATGTCTCATTTTGCGGAGGTGGGGTTGAACCGTACAGCTCTGATGTGCTTGCTTGGTAATAACGAGATTTAATACCAGATGCTCTGATCGATTCAAGTAAAGAGACAGCGCCTACCGCATCTACTTGTGCGGTGTATTGCGGAAGCGAAAATGAAACTTGCACATGGGATTGTGCTCCTAAGTTGTAAACCTCGGTAGGTTGAATTTCATGAATTAAATTAGTCATATTTACACCATCAGTTAAATCTCCATAATGAAGTTTTAATTTTTGGTGAGGTGTGTGAGGATCCTGATAAATATGATCAATTCGGCCCGTGTTGAAAGAACTAGAGCGGCGAATTAATCCATGAACTTCGTAACCTTTTTCAAGTAAAAATTCTGTTAGATAAGAGCCATCTTGTCCGGTAATACCGGTGATAAATGCAACTTTTTTGGACAAGATTTCTCCCTACTTGTTTTCCTGATACCACTGTATCGTTTGAGCAATACCTTCATCCAATGAAATTGAGGGTTTCCAGCCTAAATTTTTAATTTTTGTAACATCTAAAACTTTTCGAGGAGTTCCATCAGGTTTACTGGAATCCCAAATTACCTCACCCGTAAATCCAGCAGCTTTTGACACCTTGATAGCGAGATCTTTGATGCTTAAATCTTCACCACTACCAATGTTTATGTGTTGATCTGAATCATACTTTTCCAGACAAATCAAAACAGCTTTGGCCAAATCATCTACATGTAAAAATTCTCGTTTCGGAGTACCTGTTCCCCATAGCGTTACAGAGGACGCATTGGTCTTTTTGGCATCTACAAATTTTCTTATTAGCGCAGGAAATACATGGCTGTTCTGTAAGTCAAAATTATCGTTAGGACCATACAAATTTGTTGGCATCACTGAAATCCATTTGTGTCCAAATTGTTTTCGGTAAGCCTTAATAAGTTCAAGCCCAGATATTTTTGCAATCGCGTATGCGGAGTTTGTTGATTCCAGCTCGCCCGTCATTATGTACTCTTCCTTAATTGGCTGAGCAGAATTTTTTGGATAAATGCAACTAGAACCCAAAAATACAAAGTTTTTTACTCCCGCTTCGTGAGCGGCATCCATTAAATTGGATTGAATTTGAATATTCTGAGTTAAAAATTCAACTGGCTGTGCATTATTTGCGCCAATCCCGCCAACCCGAGCGGCAGCATCAATTACTGCAGAAGGTTTGAACTCCTTTACAAATTTGAAGGTTGCGGCACGATCTAGCAGATCCACATCTTTTGAAGAAATTCCAGTATTTGGTTTTCCACATCGATTTAGCTCGCGAACAATTGCCGATCCAACTAGCCCGGTTGCGCCGGCAACTAAAATTGTCATGAAACTAGGATACCCTAGAGATTATGTTGAAACCTATGAACTGATGAGGGTTTAAGTATTTTACAAAAACTACTGGCAAAATTTAATTTACGAATCGTTCGTTTAGATCATTATTTGCATACTGCTAAACAATTGAATCAGGTAGTCGATCTAGGTCGCGTTCGTCTTTTAGAAATGGCTTGTATGGTTAGTGGCTTAGATTTTGATTCCCTAACTAAAAATTCTCATTCACAAATTAATCAGGATATTTTTGTACTTTCACAGTTAAATGGTTTGAGCTCAGGTTTTTTTGTCGAATTTGGAGCAACAGACGGCGTAGGCTTGAGTAATACTTTTCAATTAGAAAAGGTCTTTGGATGGACAGGAATTTTGGTTGAACCTGGTAGAAATTGGAAGGAAAAGTTAGCGGTTAATCGGGATTGCCACAAAGATTTTCGGTGCGTAACAGCAAAGTCCGGAGATTTAGTCCACTTTATGGAATCTTCTTCTCCAGAATTATCAACAATTAAAGGTTTTGAGGGTTCTGACGAAAATTTACGAGAGACAAGCAATAGTTATGATGTAGAGAGTGTTTCATTGGAAGACTTATTGGACGAGAATAAAGCGCCCAAAATTATTGATTACCTTTCGATCGATACGGAAGGGTCTGAATTTCTTATCTTAGAAAATTTTAATTTCAATAAGTATAAGTTCAGGGTGATTACATGCGAACACAATTTCACCGAGAACAGAGATAAAATTCATAAACTGCTAATTCAGAAAGGTTACAGACGTGTTTGGAGCGAATTTACTCAATTTGATGATTGGTATATCCATCCTGAGTTAATTTGAAATTAAAATTCTGCCGCGACCAGCTCTGCAATTTGCGCAGTATTTAATGCTGCGCCTTTGCGCAGGTTATCTCCGCAGACAAATAGATCAAGCACATTTGGATGATCTAGGGATTTACGCACACGGCCAACCCAGGTTGGATCAGTTCCTACAACATCAGCTGGTGTTGGAAACTTATGGTTTTCTGGATCGTCAACTAATTCAATTCCAGTAGAGTTTCGAAGTACTTCTTGCGCGATCTCACGAGAAACAGTTTTCTCAAAGATTGCATGTACAGCGAGTGAGTGAGTTGTTAGGACTGGAACACGAACACAAGTAGCAGAGACCTTTAAATCTTTAATTCCAAGAATCTTTCTAGATTCATTTCTAACTTTTAGCTCTTCAGAGGTATATCCCTCCTCCTTTAATGAACCAGCCCAAGGAATTACATTTAATGCAAGTGGCGCTGGGAACGGATCGAGGTTTTTAATGACACCTCTTGAGTCACCAGCTACATCACCAACATTTGTATTTGCAACTAGTTTAATTTGTTCACGCAAAGTATCAATTCCTGCTTGTCCGGCACCAGAAGCTGCTTGGTAGGAAGCAACAACTAACTCTTTCAAAATGTAATGACGATGAAGCGCGCCCATTGCCACAATCATGGACAGGGTTGTGCAGTTTGGATTTGAAATAATTCCCTTAGGTCTATTTTTAATTTCTTGTGGATTTACCTCTGGAACAACTAGTGGCACCTGATCATCCATGCGAAATGCACCAGAGTTATCAACTACAACTGCGCCACGGGAAGCAGCAATTGGTGCCCACTCTTTAGAGATCTCATCAGGCACATCAAACATCGCAATATCAATTCCATCAAAAGCCTCTGGCGATAAAGCAACAACTGTTAGATCTTCGACACGACAAGTTAACTTCTTACCTGCGCTGCGAGCAGATGCAATTAACCTGATCTCACCATAAACATTTTCACGTTTGCTCAAAATATCAAGCATTACTGTGCCAACTGCTCCAGTTGCACCAACTACTGCAAGTGATGGTTTTTTACTCATCGACCAGTACCGCCATAAACAACCGCCTCTACTTGGTCTGCATCTAAGTCAAAGGCGGTATGCGCAGCACGCACACCCTTTTCTAAATCTGATGCACGGCAAACAATTGAGATTCGAATCTCTGAGGTTGAGATCATTTCAATATTTACGCCAGCTTCAGAAAGGCATGCAAAAAATGTTGCAGTTACGCCTGGATGAGAGCGCATACCTGCGCCAATCAATGACAATTTACCAATCTGATCATCATATTGAATTGATTGGAATCCAATTTCACCTTGAATACGTTGTAACACGGAGGTTGCATTCGCTCCTTCGGTTTTTGGCAAGGTAAATGAGATATCTGTTAGTCCGGTTGCGGCAGCTGAAACGTTTTGCACAATCATGTCCACGTTGATGTCCGCATCGGCAATTGCTTGAAAGATTCTGGCGGCAACGCCAGTTCTATCCGGCACACCCACAATCGTTATCTTCGCTTCACTCTTGTCATGAGCGATGCCTGCGATTATTGCTTGCTCCATTTTGCCTCCTTCTGGATGATCCTTAACCACCCAGGTTCCTTCCTTGTTGGAAAAAGATGATCTGACATGAATTGGTAAATCAAAACGACGTGCGTACTCAACACAGCGAAGATGTAAAACCTTTGCACCAGATGCAGCAAGTTCTAGCATCTCTTCATATGTAACTGTGTTTAGTTTTCTAGCTGTTGGAACAACTCTTGGATCGGCAGAGAAGATGCCATCAACATCTGTGTAAATCTCACAAACATCTGCTTCAAGAGCTGCAGCCAATGCAACCGCAGTTGTGTCTGAACCACCACGTCCTAAAGTTGTAATGTCATTTGTATCTTGTGATACACCTTGAAAGCCAGCAACAATTGCTATTGCACCCTCTTTAAGTGCCTCTTGAATTCTGCCTGGCGTAACATCTATAACGCGAGCGCGACCATGTGCCGAGGTTGTAATAATTCCAGCTTGGCTGCCAGTAAAGGATCTTGCTTCATGTCCCAGATTTGCAATTGCCATGGCAAGAAGTGCCATTGAGATTCGCTCGCCCGCTGTTAGCAACATATCTAATTCACGGCCATTCGGCAGTGGCGATACTTGATTTGCTAAATCAATTAATTCATCGGTTGTGTCTCCCATTGCGCTTACAACCACCACAACCTGATGTCCTGCCTTCTTTGTGGCAACGATGCGGTTTGCTACCCGCTTCATGCCCTCGGCATCGGCGACGGAGGAGCCACCAAACTTTTGAACGATTAAACCCATAGAGGAAGTTTGAAGCATTAGTTTGAATAATTGGGGATTGTCTTACATATTAAGACGCTTAGACATCTTAAATAATGAGATTACTAGGAGTCGTAGCTGGTTCGACCTTCAAATGCTCGGCCAAGTGTTACCTCATCTGCATATTCCAGATCCCCACCGACAGGCAAGCCAGAGGCAAGACGCGAAACCTTTACTCCGATTGGTTTTATTAATCTGGTCAGGTAGGTGGCGGTTGCTTCTCCCTCAAGATTTGGATCGGTAGCAATAATTACTTCAGCGATCTGGGTTTCAGCTAAACGCTGCATTAATTCACGGATTCGTAAATTTTCAGGGCCTATGCCATCAATTGGCGAGATTGCTCCACCAAGCACATGGTACTTACCTTTAAATTCACGGGTCTTTTCAATCGCAATTACATCTTTGCTCTCTTCAACAACACAAATAGAGGTGTTGTCTCGTCTTGGATCACGGCAGATTTTACAAAGCTCTTCTTCGGTGATGTTTCCACAAATTGTACAAAACTTAACTCGCTCTTTAACGGTTTTTAAAACCTCAGCCAGTCGTGTGACATCTACCCGCTCTGATTGGATTATATGAAAGGCAATTCTTTGTGCACTCTTTGGGCCCACACCAGGCAATCTCCCTAGCTCATCAATTAAATCTTGGATTATGCCTTCATACATATCTAATTTACTAAGTACTTAACTTAGTGGGACTCCTTAATAATTTTGGCACCTAATTCTTTTGCCAACAACTGTGTGCCAGTAAGCATATTCTCATCTGAAGGATCTTCATCGGTTCGTATAGCAGGTACTGGGGTTACAGATGGATCAACGGTGCATTCAATCTTGCGCTTCAAACCAGTTACCTCTTCAAAGGCATCTGCCAATATTTGATCACTACCTGATCTGATAAATGAATCACGTGCACCACCATTAACTATTCCTATTGTGATTGCTTCATCATCTAGACCAAGGATCTGTGCACTTGCACTTAATAGGGACCATGTGAGCCGCCGACGTTTTTTAACATTTTCAATTACATCTGGCCACATGCGGCGAAGGGCGGCAACATCAACATTGCCGGTTGGTTTTGCAACTGTAGGCGCTTTAACACTTTCTTTAACAGCTTCAACTGTTTTCTCAACAGCTTTCTCTGCTGGCTTTTCCTTAATAACTTCAGGCTTTACTGCAGACGCTGATTCAGCCTTGTTAATTGGAGTAAGAGTTGCGGCTTTCTCTAATCTTTCAATTCGGGCTAAAACCGCTGAATCATCACTTGCTGGAAGCAAAATACGGCCACACATAAGTTCAAGTAACAAACGTGGCGGTGTAGCACCACGCATCTGAGTTAAGCCTTCGGCAACAATATCCGCTGATCTAATTAGGTTTGCAACACCAATTAATTTTGACTGCGTGCGAATTCTTTCTAATTGATCCTCTGGGTACTCATTTAATACCTGGCTGTTGTTGTCATCTACTGCGCCAATAATTATTAGATCTCGAAGACGCTCTAGTAAATCTTGGGCAAATCTGCGGGGATCAGAGCCAGATTCAATTACCCGATCAATGGTTGTAAACAAAGTTGCGCCATCGCGGGCTGCAATTGCATCAATTGATTCATCAAGGAGTGCGCCATCGGTGTAACCAAGGAGAGCTACTGCAATATCGTAGGTAACGCCATCTTTACCAGCACCTGCAAGTAATTGGCCAAGAACAGATAGTGCATCTCGGACAGATCCACCTGAAGCGCGCACAACTAATGGAATAACACCCTTTGCTACTTTGATACCTTCAGCATCACAGATCTTCTCAAGGTGTGAACCTAATGTTACGGGTGGTACCAATCGAAAGGGGTAATGGTGGGTACGAGATCTAATTGTAGAAATTAACTTATCTGGTTCAGTTGTTGCAAAAATAAACAGAACATGTGCTGGTGGCTCTTCTACTACTTTAAGTAATGCGTTTGCCGCACCGGGACCAAGTTGGTGTGCTTCATCAATGATATAAATCTTGTAACGGCTTTGAACCGGAGCAAAGAAGGCCTTATCGCGAAGATCGCGTGCATCATCAACTAAACCATGGGTAGCTGCATCTAATTCAATAACATCTAATGAGCCTGGACCATTCGCAACCAAATCTGTACATGATTGGCAAACACCACATGGAGTAGGTGTTGGTCCTTTTTCACAATTTAATGAACGTGCCATGATGCGAGCGCTGGAGGTTTTTCCGCAGCCACGTGGTCCGCTGAACAAATAAGCGTGGTGAATTTTTCCTGATTGCAATGCATTTGAAAGCGGAGTTGTTACATGCTCTTGCCCAATTACATCAGCAAAGATTGAGGGACGGTACTTGCGATACAACGCTAGTGACATCATCTTCCCCCTAACCGTAGAACTTACTTAAACCTTAATAAATTTGGGATCCCCCGCACACCCATTAGAGCGGGCCTACCCTTGCTGCATTCCTGCCCTGGGGGAGTTCAGCACGATAATGCCGCACGGAGGATCTGCGGTGAATCATAGTAAGTACCACCGATAAGGTTCTCCCGCAGCAATCTAATGCGAGGTTGTTGCCTGGAGGATTCGCATAGCGGCCGAGTGCGCACGCTTGGAAAGCGTGTATAGGGAAACCTATCGAGGGTTCAAATCCCTCATCCTCCGCTAGGTATCTAGATTATTGAATTTGAGCTTTGAAATACTCAATAGTTTTTTCAAGCCCAACACTGCGGTCTATAGAGGGATTCCAACCCAGTAATTTTCGTGCCTTTGAGATATCAGGTTCCCTCTGCTTAGGATCATCTTGAGGAAGTGGTTTCATCTCGATAGCAGATGAACTCCCGACTATTTTTACAATTTCTCTAGCTAATATGCTCATATTTATCGGTTGAGGATTACCAAGGTTAACTGGCTCATGAATTTGTTCCGTAAAGAAAAGTTTTATTAATCCTTCGATTAAATCATCTACGTAGCAAAAGCTTCTAGTTTGGTTGCCGTCTCCATAAATAGTGATTGGTTCATTTTTTAATGCCTGCACAATAAAATTGCTCACAACTCTTCCATCGTTAATGGCCATCCTCGGGCCATAGGTATTAAAAATTCTTGCAACACGAATATCAACGCCATATTGTCGATGGTAATCAAAAGTTAGTGTTTCGGCAGCTCTCTTACCTTCGTCATAGCAAGATCGAATCCCAATAGGGTTTACATTTCCCCAGTAATCTTCAACCTGCGGCGAAATTTCTGGATCACCGTAAATTTCTGATGTGGAAGCCTGCAGAAAGCGAGCTTTAGTTCTTTTAGCTAACCCGAGCATATTTATGGCTCCATGAACATTCGTTTTTAATGTCTGAACTGGGTCTTTTTGATAATGAACTGGACTTGCCGGACAGGCTAGATTGAATATTCCATCTACCTCTAAGTACAGTGGAAAAGTAACGTCATGCCTAATGATCTCAAAGTTTGAATTACTCTTTAAGTGATCTACATTTTTATTTGAGCCCGTGTAGTAATTGTCCACACAAATTACCTCATGCCCAATCTCCAATAAACGCTCACACAGATGCGATCCTAAAAATCCAGCTCCACCAGTTACTAAGAGTTTCATAAAACTAATCCTATATATTTAGTTTCTAGAAACTCATGAATTCCATCAAAGCCACCTTCACGTCCTAATCCACTTTGCTTTACGCCACCAAACGGTGCTGCCGGATCTGAGATAACACCTCGGTTTATTGCAACCATTCCAGCCTGTAATGTTTCAGCTGTTTTAATTGCACGGCCGGTTTCGCCTGAGTAAACATAAGCGATCAACCCATACTCTGTTGCATTTGCTAACTCAATCGCCTCTTCATCTGACTCAATAACAACAATCGGTGCAACCGGCCCAAAGACCTCTTGTTGCAAAATTGGGTTATCTTTCTTAACTATTAATACAGTCGCTGGATAAAAGGCGCCCGTGCCTTCTGGAATCTTTCCACCGGTCTCTACTTTTCCACCTGCAGATAGAGATGAATCAACAAGTGATGCGATTTTATTTCGTTCCTTAATTGAGACACTTGCGCCTAATTGCGCCCCCTCTGATAAACCAGGAGCCATCTTTAATCCACTCATAGCTTTGGTTAACTTACTTGTGAACTCGAAAGCCACCTCTTTGGCAACATAGAAGCGATTGGCCGCGGTGCATGCAGCACCACCATTTCGCATCTTGGCCAGCATCGCACCACTTACTGCATCATCAACATTTGCATCTGACAGAACTAAAAATGGCGCGTTTCCGCCAAGCTCCATGCTGCAACGAATAACTCGATCTGCTGCCTCTTTAAGGAGAACTTTTCCAACCTCTGTTGATCCGGTGAAGGATAAATTAAGCACACGTGGATCTTTTAAAATCTTTGCTATTGCCGGTCCAGTTGGAGTTGGCAGAATTAGATTTACAACACCTGCAGGTACACCTGCTCGATCTAAAATATCAACTATTGCAAGTGCAGTAAGTGGAGTCTCACCGGCTGGTTTTAAAATTACGGTGCAACCTGCAGCAAGTGCTGGTCCAATCTTTCGAGTTGCCATTGCGGCTGGAAAGTTCCATGGAGTAATCAAAAGAGAAACACCAATTGGTTGATGTGTTACCAGAATTCGTTTGTCACCACTGGGCGCTGTGCGGAAATCACCGCTGATGCGAACCGCCTCTTCCGAGAACCATCGAAAGAATTCAGCGGCGTAGAGAATCTCACCCTTGGCATCACTTAATACTTTGCCATTTTCCATCGAGACAATCTTTGCTAAGTGATCTGCCTCTGCCACCATAATTTCAAAAGCTTTACGTAGAATTTCAGCACG
>CAMCXX010000016.1 GCA_945883755.1 Bifidobacterium breve
TGCCCACTAAAAAGAATGGCGTTCTAACGTATGTCTATGACGCGACTCGTTCACATGGGGAGAATTTTTTAATTCCGCTAACGCCGGCTGGAAGATCAAATGAAAGTAGTTCAAACTGTCCTGTGAGTCCATATCCTGATCCGATATTGCGGCAAGGGGAAAAAATGAAGTTTGAAGGAGTAATGATTGAAGTTCTTGAAAGCAAAGATATGGACCGAATTCGTATTTCAAAAACAAACTAATCTGAATTCATTAGATCAAATACTGGATATAAAGGTTTGGCAGATATATCCACTATTTAAAGGTTTGAACCACATCCAAGGTTTGGATGTAGAACTCAGATTTACCTACATAAGTGGGTTGTGAGGGACTCGAACCCCCGACCCGGTGATTAAGAGTCACCTGCTCTACCAACTGAGCTAACAACCCGGTCTTTTGTACTGGCCGACCCTATCAGCGTTTTATTGTGGATTTATTCCTTTTGTTCAGGCTGTTTTCTGGCTTAGTGTGTTTTAAAGCGGTTGTAAGAGTTGTTGATTTCCTCCTCGGCGGCGGCATGGTTTACCCAATCTCCACCGTGCACTGATTTATTTGGCTCGAGAGATTTATAGACCTCAAAGAAGTGTCTAATTTCTTCTAATTCAAATTTTGGCAGATCTGAAATATCAGTTAGGTAATCCTTGCGAATATCACCAGCTGCAACACAAAGTAGTTTGTCATCGCCACCCTTTTCATCAGTCATGCGAAGCATGCCAATGGTGCGACAGGAAACTATGCAGCCAGGAAAGGTTGGTTCATCCAACATGACGAGAGCGTCAAGTGGATCGCCATCTAAGGAGAGTGTGTTTTCAACAAAGCCGTAATCATATGGATAGCGGGTAGATGTAAATAACATTCGATCAAGTCGAATCTGACCGGTGCCGTGGTCGATCTCGTACTTATTTCTCGAGCCTGCAGGAATTTCAATTACAACATCAAAGATCATCGGCTTCATTTAACTCTCCTAGATTCTAAAATGTTGCTTTGATTAATTGAAATAGTGGGGTGAGCGACGGGGCTCGAACCCGCGACATCCCGGACCACAACCGGGTGCTCTACCAGCTGAGCTACGCCCACCATGTTTGTTACAGGCTAATACTACTTCACGATTGAATGAAGATTTTGGTGCGGTAGTACTCAAGCTCCTCGATTGAATCCCGAATATCGCCTAGTGCGCGGTGGTTGCCATCCTTTGCGGGGGCGGCAAAGTAAACCTTTGGGTACCAGCGGCGGGCTAACTCTTTGATCGATGAGACATCAATTGTTCGGTAATGCAGATACTTATTTAATAGGGGCAGATCTCGAGCGATAAATCCACGATCAACATAAACGCTATTTCCAGCAAGTGGGGATTTTCCTTCACCAGGTGCGTACTTACTTAGGTAGGCGATGATGGCGGCATCGGCCGCTTCAAGTGAGACACCATTTGGGATCTCATTGATCAATCCAGATTCGGTGTGCATATTTCTAACAAACTCATCCATCGCCGCTAACTTCTCTGGGGAGGTTTTAATAACTAGATCCACACCCTCACCCAGGATATTTAACTGGGCATCGGTAACTAGGACTGCGATCTCCACCAATGCCTCTTTATTAAGATCTAATCCAGTCATCTCGCAATCGACCCAGATCAGGTTTGGCAGATCATTTCCCATACGCCCAACCCTAGGGCAGGCGTAGCGCCCTGATCTAATTCACCTTCCGTTCATCTAGGCGTTATTCCGATTAAACCTTTAAATGTGCTCTCTTTAGCATGATTTGCCCATGACAATCGTGGCTCCAGATAAGAAGGTAACTCCAGCACCAAGGGTTATTACAACGGAGCCACGCTTTACCGACAAGGTATTTCGCGCAGTTGTAACTGGCGGCGGAATGATCTCCCTTGTATTACTAGGTTTAATTGCTTACTTCTTAATCTTCAACGGCTTTGAGGCAATTCGAAATGCCGGCTTGGGTTTTTTAACCGGCTTTGAATGGGAGGATGCAATTCCAGAGATTGGCCAAGATGCTCGTTACGGCATTGGCGCAATGTTATTTGGAACTATAGTCACTGGAATTATTGCCATGCTATTTGCTGTACCAATTTCTGTCGGGACTGCTTTATTTTTGTCTTATTACGCACCCGAGTGGTTGAAAAAACCAATGGTTATCGTTGTAGATGTAATGGCCGCGATTCCATCAATTGTTTACGGCTTGTGGGGCTTTTTCGTATTCATGCCACATGCCGAGTACTGGGCAAAGTTGATTCACAAGTACTTAGATTTTATACCGATCTTTGATATGCCAGCTAAAGTATTTACTCGATCACCATTTGTTGCTGGCCTAGTTTTGGCGATCATGATTACACCAATCATTACCGCAATCTCTCGTGAAGTTTTTGCCCAAACCCCACCAGAGCGAATTCAAGCAGCCTATGCACTTGGTGCAACTAAGTGGGCGATGATCAAAGCTGTTGTATTCCCTTATGGCCGTGGAGGAGTTGTTGGCGGTGCAATGCTGGGACTGGGTCGAGCATTGGGTGAGACGGTTGCTGTTTACACTGTTTTGAATCTGGTTTATGACATCAGAATTGAGATTTTACTCAGTGCTGGTGGCAATGTGGCTTCAATGATTGTTAACAAGTTCGGTGAGGCAGATTTTGTAGAGTTACAAGCATTAATGGCTGCTGGCTTTGTACTGTTCGTGGTCACATTAATTGTAAATTTCATCGCTAACTTTATTATCAATAAGACGGCGAGGGAGTAAGCATGAGCCAAACTCAATTCGCTGTTAAGCCCGCCCGGCCATGGAAGTTGACTATCAGGAGTTTAATTCCCGACATACTAGGTGCGTTGTTCACTGTTTTTGGCAGTTTAGCAATTGTTGCGGTCACACCACTTAAGGGAAAGTTAGGTTTTGCACTCGTTTTAATTACATTAGCAATCATCACAGCGACAACGGTAAGTTGGTTACGCAAAGATCGTAAAGCTGCGATGAACTCAAGAACGACAGTTTTAGTTTATATTGCTGCCGCTTTTGTGATTATTCCACTCACCTCCATTCTCTACGAGGTTGTCAGATTGGGAACTGCTGGTTTTTCACTGCGCATATTCACCGAGGATATGTCGGTGACTGCATCTGAAACTGATTTAAGTGAAGGTGGTCTACTGCACGCAGTCATCGGTACTGCATACATCGTATTTTTTGCCACCGTGCTTTCAACTCCAATCGGAGTTTTAACTGCGCTATATATTGTTGAAGTAAAAGGACGATTTGCTGGCCTAGTAAGATTCTTTGTACAAGCCATGAGCGGTGTGCCATCGATTGTGGCTGGCTTATTTATATTTGCATTTTGGATGATTCAGATGGGTAATGCCTACAGTGGAATTGCTGGCGCATTTGCCTTAACTGTCCTAATGATCCCAACAGTTGCCCGGACCTCAGAAGAGGTTTTGAAATTAATTCCGCAAGATCTACGTGAGGCTGGACTTGCCTTGGGTGCTACACAATGGCGAACTGTTGCGACTGTGGTAATTCCAGCAGCGAAAAGTGGTTTGGTGACCGCGATAATTTTAGGAATAGCTCGGGTAGTGGGTGAGACAGCGCCATTATTGGTGACAATCGGTGGCGCAGATGCAGTCAATTTAAATCCGCTAGATGGAAACATGTCAGCCTTCCCGATGTATGTTTGGAAAAATCTTTTAATTGGGAGCCCAAATGCGATTAGCAGAGCCTGGCTTGGCCTCTTTGTTTTAATGGTTTTAGTTTTAATCTTTTTTGCTATGGCCCGTTACTTTAGCTCGGCAAGAAGGAGATCTGCATGAGTAATCAAGATAATCCAGCAACAACCAATGATCGAGAGGAAAGCATGAGTCAGGTAACCGGAAGTCAGGCCAGCAACACCAAGGATAGAAACGCTAACAGCAGGCCGATCTCTTCTCACTCTTTGGCTGATGTGGCCAATGCCCGGCTCTCAAAGGTTGGTACGCCAAACATCTCATCTACCGGACTTGAAGCTCGAGGAATTCACGCCTGGTTTGGCAGCAAGCACGTACTTGAAGATATCTCATTAGATTTCTTCACGGGAACAGTAACTGCGTTGATTGGCCCATCTGGTTGCGGTAAATCTACCTTTATCAGAATCTTAAATCGCATGCACGAGTTCATTCCAACCGCAGCCCTAGCGGGTCAGGTAATTTTAGATGGTAAGGATGTTTACGACTCTGGCGTTGATGTTACAAAAATTAGATTAAAGGTCGGAATGGTTTTCCAGAAGCCAAATCCATTCCCATCCATGACAATTAAAGAGAATGTTCTCTCTGGCTTAAAGTTAGCTCAATTAAAGATTGAAAATGCAGATGAGTTATTAGAGAGCTGCCTGCGTCGCGCTGGTTTGTGGGATGAGGTTAAGGATCGTCTAAATGAGTATGGCGGTGCTCTATCTGGTGGACAACAACAACGTCTATGTATTGCCCGATCCCTTGCAGTTAATCCACAAGTTTTATTAATGGATGAACCATGTTCAGCACTTGACCCAGGATCAACACTTCGTATTGAGGAGACAATCAGGGAGTTATCAGCCACCATGAGCATTGTTATTGTGACTCATAATATGCAACAAGCGGCTCGAGTCTCTGATTACACTGGATTTTTCCTATCTGATGGTGGACCAGGTCGTTTGATTGAAAGCGGATCCACTAATGACATTTTTACTAATCCAAAGGAGAAGCGAACCGAGGATTATGTATCAGGAAGATTCGGCTAAACCGCCAACCCTTCGATCTATACAGCGATCTGTGCGGCAATTTGAGCGCGGATCTGTATACCTATTGTTAACTTAAGCGCCACATGAAATTTGCCCAATCCGTATTAGTTGTTTGCCTGATCTCGCTAACTTTCAACCACAAGGACAACTTACGGAGGGTTTATGAAATTACGCAAGAGAGTGGCGATTGCTTCAATCGCAGCTGCTGCCTTAATACTTTCATCTGGACCAGCATTTGCCGGTCAGATCAACGGTAGCGGCGCAACATTTGCTCAACCACTTATCGATGTTTGTAAGGTTGAGTTTACAAAAGATACTGGCCATACAGTTAACTACGGAGCTGGTGGATCAGGTAAGGGACGTTCAGATTTTACAGCTAACCTAGTAGATTTTGCTGCTTCAGATTCTGCTTATACCTCAGGCTTCCCGAAGCATCTTGAATACGCACCTGTTTATGCAGCTGCGATTGCAATCGGTTACAACCTACCTACAGTCAAAACACCGGTGTACTTAACTCCTCAAGTTATTGCACAAATCTTCTCAGGTGAAATTCAAAACTGGAACGATGTTCGCATTCGTACAGTTAATGATGGAGAGGTTAGAGTTCCAGTCTTTGCAACCAAGCGAACAACCGTAAAGGTCGGCGGTAAAAATGTAGTCAAGAATCTTCCGGTTCTTGATAAAAATGGAAAACCTAAAATCTCAAGTTACAAAACTGTTGAAGCAAACGCGAAGATGCCAAATCTTCCAATCACTGTTTTTTACCGAAGCGATTCATCTGGAACTTCAGAGCAGTTCGGTAAATTCCTAAAAGGTGCTAACGATGGCGAGAACAAAGCACTGTGGCCAAAAACAGCCTCTGGCACATTTGCCAACTCAACTCCAAACCCACTTTCAAATTACTTCAACTTCCAATCTGCTAACGGTTCTGCGTTGGTTGCAGCCGGTGTGAAGGGTAAAGTCGGAGGTATTGGTTATGCAGAGAGTGCATGGTTTACCGGCAACAATCTCGGAGTAGCATTAGTCCAAAATTGGGCAGGCGAGTTTGTTGAGGCAAATGCGGCGGGAACATCTGCATTCTTAGTTGGTGGCACCGTTAACGATAATGGAAGCCTTGATACTCCATACCAAAAGGCAATTAAGGGCGGATACCCAATTGCAACAGCATCATATGGATTGGTTTACCCAGCAAGTGCTGGCAAAGATCCAGAGAAGCAAAAGATTGTGGCCCAGTGGCACACATATCTATTAGAGGAATGTCCTAAGAAGTTTCCAGAAAAGGGATACATCTCAATTACTGGAAAGTTATATGACAAGGCGAAGCAACAAATAGCAAAGATCAAGTAACTCAATAGGAATTACCCCACACGACCTAGCGTGTGGGGTTTTTCTATCTCTAGATTGATTTGTTGAAAGGTAAAGCTTTAGGCAATTAAGAGTCGGTAAGCATTAATCGCAATAATTGCGATGGCAACCAGGATTGCTAATTGCTTACGTGGCAGCTTTCCAACAATCTTTGCTGCAATTGGGGCCATAAGAGTGCCGCCGATAGCAAGGCCGGCCACGACATTCCAATCCATCTCAATTCGATTGATGTTAATCAAGAAGCCAACTGAGGCAGAGACCGCCACAATAAACTCTGCCGCACTTACGGTTCCAATAATCTTTCTTGGCTCTAAAGAGGTTGTAGACATCATCGTTGGTGTCACGATCGGACCCCAGCCACCGCCGCCAGATGCATCGACAAATCCGCCAGTAAAACCTAGGTAAGAGAAGTATCTTGGGTTTTTAATCTCAACAATGTTTGAGCTCATTGAGGCGAAGAGATTTCGGTACAAAAGAAGGAAGCCAAGAAATAGCAAAATAGTTGAGATAAATACCTTGCCAGTGGACAGATCAATAAATGAAAGGAACATCGCGCCTAAGAAGGCACCAATGCCACCTGGAATCGCAAGTTGCAACAATATTTTTTTATCTATGTTTTCTGCATGCCAATGAGAGGCGCCAGAGGCAAGAGTGGTAAAGATTTCAGCCATATGAACAGCGGTTGATGCAAGAGCGGCAGAGGCACCAAGTGTTAAGAGCATGGTTGAACTAAGTAATCCAAATCCCATACCAAGTGCACCATCAACTAATTGTGCAATTGAACCAGCTAGTGCAAAGAGTAAAAGACTCACTCTTACCTACCTTCTCTTCGAGTAATGAAGTACTCTTATTCTGATTCTACTTGCACTACCAAAGAATTCCATGACTTATTTGATTAAATTGGATGCAGTGGCGCTGGGTGGAATTAGATATAAGGATTATTTAAGTGGGGGCGATGATGAAGCGATTTATCTACATCCTAGTTTTTATCCTTCCTGCGTGCCTTACTCCCCAAGTCGCTTCTGCCAATGAACTGCTTATCTGGGATCAATTACAAGGAAAAGCACCAAAGGGTTATGTACTTTTGTTTCGCCACAGCTTGGCTCCAGGTGTAGGTGATCCAGCCAATTTCAAATTAAATGATTGTTCTACTCAGCGAAACCTTTCAGCTGAAGGGCGAGAAGATGCCAAAGAGATTGGCCAGTGGTTGCAGCGCCGTGAAGTAAAGATTGCACGAGTTGAATCAAGCAGATGGTGCCGGGCAAAGGAGACTGCTCAATTACTTAATCTAGGCAAGGTTAAATTAAATCGAAACCTTGACTCATTATTTCAAGAGGCAGATGCAACAAAACATCCACAAACCTCAAAGGTTCGCCAGCAAATAATTAACCATCGCAACAAAACTGGTTTGTTGGTATTAGTTGGTCATTATGTAAATATTGCAGCACTTACTGGGGTAGGAGTCGATTCTGGTGAGGGAGTATTGGTGCGAGCAGATGGCAAGGGAGTAATTAAGGTTGTTGGTGCAACCCCTGATTTAAATGGTTAAATAAAAGAGTTATTTTCTAACCACAATTTTTTTGCTTGTTTGTACTTCAAATCCAGATTCAGTAGAGAATGTAACATTGACTGTACAAACTCCAGGTTTCAGAGTTTTAACCGTTCCGTCAACTACCAAACAGATCTTCGGTGTGGAGCTAGAGAACTCTTCAGATAGAGATTTTGAAAGTGGAATTTTAAGGTTACTTGCACTTCTTACGCCCTTTAATTTATTTAGAGTCTGTGCGTAAGCTGATAGAGATCTCTTGTCATTAGCAGATAGTGATGAAGCATCCAGAACTGCTTTTATATCTTTGGAGTTAAGTGTTTTACTTCTTAGCAAAGCGGTCAGGATTATTTCACCATTTTCATCAACTAATGGTTTAGTTAATGTAGATTGAGTCTCAATTAACTTTTTAGCCAAACTTTTTGCCTCATTCTTCAGTGCATCCACGCCAGCTTTAGCGTCAATACAAACTTGAAGAGATTTATTTGCAGCTTGGTCACAATTATTGGCTGTGTACTTATCATTAGCAATCTTTTGTAAGGAATCTAGCTCACCTACTTTTCTAATTGAATTTCTTGCTTCATTCTCTACAACAGCACGTGCGGTCTCAATATCGACACATCGTTGTAATAATCTATTTGTAGATCTTGCACAATCATCAGGCGCGAGTGCATTATCAGCAGCAAGAGTTGCCGCGCGATCTGCTGCATTTCTAGCTTCATTCTCTGCCACAGCGCGTGCAGTCTCAATATCTGTACATCGTTGAACATAGCGATTAGTGGATCTTGCACAATCATCTGGGGCCAATGCATTATCGGCCGCTGCAGTTGCTGCGCGCTCTGCTTCATCTCTTGCTGCATTATCTCTTGCAGCTTGTTCTGCTTGCTGCTGCTGTCTAATTTGTTCAGCTGCATACGCCTCTTGTCTTAATTTTTCGATGGCTAGATTTTCCTCAATACAAGCAGGGGTAGTGGACTCTGGAAAATCTTGGCAACCTGCATTTGCGGCTGGTGCGGAAATAAAATTTATTGAGGATAGTAAAAGCGCAAAGGCAATCGCTTTAACAATCATTCGCATAATCGCCCCCAATCATAAGAAAGTTTATGGTGCGCCTGGCAGGAATCGAACCTGCGACCTAATGCTTAGAAGGCATTCGCTCTATCCGACTGAGCTACAAGCGCATTTACCTGCGTAAGTCTACCGATCGCAACAGGTAAGGTTTCTCCCTATGGCTGAGTTTATTTATACGATGAAAAAGGCGCGTAAGGCGCATGGCGACAAAGTAATTCTCGATGATGTCACCCTGATGTTTTTGCCTGGTGCCAAGATCGGCGTGCTTGGACCCAATGGTGCGGGTAAGTCGACGGTACTTCAGATTATGGCCGGCCTACAACAGCCCTCAAATGGTGAGGCTTACTTAACTCCTGGTTACTCAGTCGGAATCTTGTTACAAGAGCCACCATTAACTGAAGATAAAAATGTGCTCGAGAATGTGCAAGAGGGTGTTGCTGAAACTATTGGATTACTAAATCGATTTAATGCAATTTCGGAAGAGATGGCTAACCCAGATGCCGATTACGACAAGTTGTTAGCTGAGATGGGAACATTGCAAGAGCAGCTAGATCATCGTAACGCTTGGGATTTAGATTCACAGTTGGAACAGGCGATGGATGCTCTTCGTTGTCCTGCACCAGATTCAGATGTGAAGGTGTTATCAGGTGGTGAGCGTCGTCGAGTTGCACTATGTAAATTGTTATTGCAGAAGCCAGATTTATTATTACTTGATGAGCCAACCAACCATTTAGATGCCGAATCTGTTTTATGGCTAGAGCAACATCTAAGCAAGTATGAAGGAACAGTTGTTGCAATTACCCACGATCGTTACTTCCTAGACAATGTTGCGCAATGGATTCTTGAATTAGATCGAGGTCGCGCCTATCCATATGAAGGAAATTACACAACATATTTAGAGACTAAAGAAGCTCGTATGAAGGTGGAAGGTCAGAAGGATGCCAAACGTTCAAAGCGTTTGAAGGAGGAGCTCGAGTGGGTGCGCATGAATGCAAAGGGGCGCCAAGTTAAATCAAAGGCACGTCTTGCACGTTATGAAGAGATGGCAGCTGAGGCAGATAAGACTCGTAAATTAGATTTTGAAGAGATTCAAATTCCACCTGGCCCACGGTTAGGAGATGTTGTCGTTGAGGTTGATCACTTAGTAAAAGGCTTTGATGATCGAATCTTGATTGATGATCTATCTTTCACATTGCCGCGAAATGGAATTGTTGGAGTTATCGGACCAAATGGTGCAGGTAAGACAACACTGTTTAAAACAATTTTAGGTATGGAAAAACCTGATTCTGGTGTAGTTAAAGTAGGCGAGACGGTAAAGATTTCATATGTTGATCAATCACGTGGTGGTATCGATCCAAAGAAATCATTGTGGGAGGTTGTCTCCGATGGTCTGGATTTCATAAAGGTTGGCAATGTTGAGATGCCAAGCCGTGCCTATGTTTCAGCATTTGGTTTTAAAGGACCAGATCAACAAAAGCCTGCTGGTGTTTTATCAGGTGGCGAGCGCAACCGGTTAAATCTGGCGTTAACACTTAAGCAGGGTGGAAATTTACTTCTGCTTGATGAGCCAACAAATGATTTAGATGTAGAAACACTTGGATCATTAGAGAATGCATTACTTGAGTTTCCAGGTTGTGCAGTTGTGATCTCTCACGATCGTTGGTTCTTAGACCGAATTGCAACCCATATCTTGGCTTATGAGGGTGAATCAAAGTGGTTCTGGTTTGAAGGAAACTTTGAAAGTTATGAAGAGAATAAGATCGCCAGATTAGGTATTGATGCAGCGCGGCCACATCGCGCAACATATCGAAAGTTAACCCGATGAAGTACACCCACAAAGCATTTGTTCGCTGGGATGATTTAGATGCATTTGGTCATGTAAATAATGCAAAGTATTTAACCTATGCCCAAGAGGCACGATTTGATTGGGGCTGGTTTAGCTTTTCCGAGAAGGGCGAGAAGTCAGTATTAATGGAGATGGTGGTTGGTCGCGCTGAGGTTGATTACTTAGTTCCAATGACCGAGGGTGGCTGTTTTTACGATGTTAATTTATGGGTAGAAAAGATCGGTAACTCATCCTTTGTAAATGGTTACGATGTCACAAAAAATGGTGTGGTTTACGCAAAGATGAAGACGGTTCAAGTAGTTATTGATTTAGCAACGCGTAAATCTCGGCCAATAAATGATGAGGAACGAGCCTTTTTAAATAAGTTTTTAGAGAATAATTAGTGTCCCAAGAAAGCTTTTATGAACGCGCTGGCGGTGAGCGCACCTTTAATGATTTAGTTTCACACTTTTACGCATTAGTTGCAGTTAATCCAATCCTTCGCCCGATGTATCCAGATAATGATTTGCATGGTGCTGGTCGCAGGTTGCAATTGTTTTTAGAGCAGTACTGGGGCGGTCCATCCACCTATAGCGAGGAACGCGGCCATCCACGACTTCGCATGCGTCACGCCGAGTTTCATATTGATAGCGCAGCCCGTGATGCTTGGTTGCTTTGTATGAAGGATGCGGTAAATGGCCTTGAGATTGCCGATGATTTAAAGGCCGAGCTTTGGCAGTACCTAGAGCTTGCGGCAAACTCGATGGTGAATCAACCAGATTAAACCTTAGGCTGGGATTTATTACCAATCTTTAAGATTTCACCATTACGTAGGTACCAAATAGTTCCTTCGTTATCCCGCACAGTTGTAATACGCAAGCCAACTGTTTCAACCACGCCAGTTACATCTAAGACATTTACCTGATCACCAACACCGTATTGATCCTCAACCAACATAAAGATGCCAGATAAAATATCGCGCACAAGTGTTTGTGCACCAAGGCCAAGGGCTACGCCAATTACACCAGCAGATGCAATTAGTGGTCCAAGATTTAAACCAAACTCCGACAAGATCATAAAGATTGCAATCAGCCAGATACTTCCATTTAAAGTTGATTTCAAAACTGTGCCAGTTGTCTTTGCGCGCTCTTTCTGCCTAGCGCCAGCACGTTTTGGTCCTGGGATTAAATCAGCATCTGCAATTCGCAGCATCGCTCTGGTGATTGCTCGGCCACCGAATACTTGGATTGATAGGGCAAGCACAGTGATGACAGTTATATTCAGGGGGGCGCCGGTGAACCAGTCGAAGGCGCTCTGTAGATTCTCATTAAATTTCATAATATGAGAAAACTTTAACCTAAATGTTAAGGGGATTTGGCAGACAAATACTGTTTTTTTGCCCTATCTCGGGCAAGATGTACCCACCAGCGCGAGCCACGCGTTGATCTAAAAGGAGAAGCTTTCAGTGTCACAAACTTTGGTACTGAACGCCACCTACGAGCCACTAGGTGTCGTCTCAGAGCGACGAGCGTTGATCCTCGTCTTAAATCAGCGAGCCATTTCCGTTGAGGATTCAAATCGAATTTTGACCTACGCCCGCGGTTCAATAACTCTGCCTGCGGTTATTAAATTAAATAAATTTGTTCGTATTCCTTATCGCCATGCAGTTCCACTTTCACGTCGAGCAATCTTTGCTCGTGATAACAATCGCTGTGTTTACTGTGGAGTCACCGCTACCTCAATTGACCATGTAATTCCAAGATCACGTGGTGGCGGACATAATTGGGAGAATGTGGTTTCAGCTTGCCATAAGTGCAATCATGTAAAGGCTGATAAAACTTTAAAGGATTTAGGTTGGCGCTTACGTAATGTTCCGCGCGAACCAGTAGGTGCTGCTTGGCGAATTTTAGGAACTGGTAAACCTGATTTAATTTGGATTCCTTACTTAAAACCTTTTGGTGTCGAAGCGATGGGAGCAGCAAGCGCATGAATGAAGATGGATCAATGCCGGGTGAGGGCTTAAGTGCACTCGAGACATCACTTTACTTTTTCGGCGCACCCCTCGGATTATTTCTTTTAATCTCAGTAATTGTCTGGGCGGCAACTACTGATCGAAAAAGTAGCAAGACAACGAGCAGAGGCTCACTTACTCAGATCGAGTAATTACTTATCTCTTGCTTGCGCCTTAAGTGCGCGATCTAGCGCATCTCTACCCTCTGAAACTAAACGGCGAAGTCCGGCCTGACCATCCTTGCCAGTTGTATCAAGCCAATTGATTGTTTTATCAAGTGTCTCTTGCGTTGTAATAAATGCTGGATATAAAGCGGTCGCAAATTTGCTAGCAACCTCATATGACTTCTTACCCCAAGTCTCTAGAAGTAGATCAAAGTAAGGATCAACATATGCAGCAAGTAGTGGTCGGTGCAGTGCTCGTTGGAAGCCGGCGATCTGTGCTTCACGAACAGAGGTTGAGATCTCTGCAGTTGTAAGTGAGCTCCAAGTTTGCGCCTTAGCATCTGGTGTTGGCATTGCGGCAAGACAGGTGGCGTGTGCAAGTTGGCCAGTTAATGTGTTGTCCTTCAGTAATTCTGCAGAGAGTGCAGCCTTATCCATTAAGCCGCGTTCAGTTAATGCGGTTACAAAGGTCCAACGAAGATCGGCATCAACCTTTAGGCCAGCTAACTTTCCATCTAGTAACTCTTTGATTAAATCATTGTGTTCAGCACTTGCTGCAAATGAGGTGAAGTTGCGAGCAAATTGAAGTTGGTGATCACTACCAGCTTTTGCACTTTGCAACATCGCCTCGTAAGCATTGCCAACCTTTAATCTGGCGGAGTCACGCTTTTTTGGATTTGAGTAAAGCTCTACCGCTGTTACTAATTGATTTGCAATGATTGTTACCGTTGCAATGTCATCCTCACCAGGCAGGCCAGCAAGTGCGATATCAATAAAGTCAGCTGCGCTAATTTCAGCATCTCGCAACATATCCCAAGCGGCCGACCAGCAGAGTGCGCGGGTTAGTGAATCATCAATCTTTCCAAGGTGTGCTTTTAAGGTTGCGATTGAACGATCATCAAATCGCACCTTGCCGTATGAAAGATCGCGGTCATTTATTAAAAGCAGATCAGCAACCATCTCACCAGCTAATTCATTAACAACTGTCTTGGCACCAACAACATCTAATTCAACTGATTTACGAAGTGCAACCTTGTTACCAAGTAGATCATATAAACCAATCGCCATACGATGTGGTCGAAGCTGATTTGATCCGGCGGGCATGGTTGGTGGCTCTTGAATGATTGCAACAGATTTGTAGGTATCGCCATCTATTTCAAGGGCTGGGCGTAATGTATTAACACCTGCTGTTTGTAACCAGGTTGAAACCCAAGGCTTTAGATCACGGCCACTGGTTGCAGTTAACTCATCTAATAGATCATCAAGTGTTGTATTTTTAAAGGCGTGCTTAGCAAAGTACTTTTGCAGGCCAGCGATAAAGTTTTCGCGACCAACATGGGCTACTAATTGTTGAAGCACAGATGCACCCTTTGCATATGAAATACCATCAAAGTTTCCAGCAACGGTATCAATATCAACCATGTCAGAGACGATTGGGTGAGTTGATGAGAGTTGATCTTGGCGGTAAGCCCAATTCTTTCGCTCTTGATTAAAGCCGGTCCAAGAGTTTTTAAATCTTGTTCCTTCTACCATTGCTAAGTAAGAGGACCACTCGGCAAATGATTCATTAAGCCAAAGATCATCCCACCACTTCATGGTGACCATATTGCCAAACCACATATGCGCCATCTCGTGCAAAATTGTGTTAGCCCGCGCGTTGTACATGCGCTCAGTTACCTTGGATCTAAATACGAGTAAGCGCTCTAGGAATGTTACAGCGCAAGCATTTTCCATTGCACCCCAATTGAAATCAACAACTGCTATTTGATCATACTTTTCAAATGGATACTCAAGGCCAAATACCTTTTCAAAGTAGGCAAAGCC
>CAMCXX010000017.1 GCA_945883755.1 Bifidobacterium breve
AGCGTTAGAGAGAATATTGATGGCGCAGAGAATTGGAATAAAGAGGTAATTACTCCAGTTGAAAAGCCATTCCAAGCAGCTGGCGCTGGTATTGCAGTAGTTCGTGGCTCACTGGCCCCAAATGGTGCGATCATTAAAGTTTCAGCAGCATCACCACATCTGTTAACTCATAAAGGTAAGGCATTAGTCTTTGATGAGATTGAAGATTATTTGAAGGTGGCCGATGATGCTGATCTGCCAGTAACTCCGGAGACAATTTTGGTACTGCGAAACTCGGGTCCAATGGGTTATCCAGGTTTTCCAGAGGTTGGCAATATGCCGATGCCAAAGAAGATTTTAGAACAAGGCATAACAGATATGGTTCGAATCTCTGATGCTCGTATGAGCGGAACTGCATACGGAACTGTTGTACTTCACGTTTCACCTGAATCTACTGCTGGTGGACCACTTGCCTTTGTAGAAAGCGGTGATGAGATTGAATTAGATGTACCAAACCGTAAATTAAATCTCTTAGTTTCTGAGGATGAGTTAGCAAAGCGCAAAGCAGCTTGGGTGGCACCTGAACCTAAGGCAAAGCGTGGCTGGAGCAAGATGTATATCGAGCATGTGCAACAAGCACACCTTGGTGCAGATCTTGATTTCCTAGTTGGCAGCAGTGGCGATTACGTGCCACGTCACTCGCACTAATTCTTAATTAAAAGGATTAGCGAAGCTACTCTCTTCAGTTGCCTCTAGCTCTAACAATCGATTCCACTTCGCTGTGCGCTCTGAACCATGAGTTGAACCAACCTTTATCTGACCTGCACGCCAGCCAGTAGCAAGATCAGCTAGCCATGAATCCTCAGTTTCACCAGAGCGTGCTGAAACCACAGTATTAAAGTTGTTTGCACGTGCTTGCTTCAATACATTTAAAGTTGAGGTAACTAAGCCATTTTGATTAGCCTTAATTAGGATTGCATTTGCGCTATTTTCAGCGATCGCCTTATTTAATCGATTTAGGTTAGTGGTAAGTAAATCATCACCTAGTACCTGCAATCTCTTTGGTGCAACCTGCATAAATTGCTGCCAAGCTGACCAATCATCCTCGGCAAATGGATCCTCGATGGAAAGAATTGGTTGATTATTAATTAATTTACTTATGTATTGAACAAAATCAGCAGATGGTAATGATTTACCCTCGGTCTTTAAATTGTAATTAGCACCATCAAAGAATTGGGTTGAGGCAATATCAAGTGCGATTGAGACATCAGTTGAGGGATTTAAACCAACAGATTCAATTACTTTAACCACAAACTCACAGGCAGCAGCAACTGATTCAAATGGAATACCAAGACCACCCTCATCTGCAATTAAATGTGTCACCTTGCCATCGGCCGCACCCATCTTTGCGGCAGCTTCGCGAATAGCAACAATCCAAGATAAGGCCTCTGTAAATGAGATTGCACCATTTGGGACAACCAAGACATCTTGGATATCCAATGTTCGTCCAGCATGTGCACCGCCAGAGAGGATATTTACCATCGGCATTGGAATCTCTAGATCGCCATCACCATTAAAGAGTCGAACCAAGGATTTATTTTGAGAGTGGGCATCAGCAATCGCAGCTGCTAATGAAACTGCAAGAGTTGCATTAGCACCCAGCTTGGCATGATCATCAGATGGATCAAGATCCACAAGTTGCGTATCTACATCAGGTAGTGAGATTTGTTTATCTAATAAGGTAGGTGCAATTAGATTGTTAATGTTGGTGACCGCTTGATTTACCGATTTACCAGCGTAAAATTTATTAGCAGTAGGGGAGTCGCCATCCCGTAACTCTTTTGCTTCATGTTTTCCAGTTGAAGCACCAGATGGCACCCTTGCAGTATGGGTAGTACCATCAGATAAAGTAATTGCCGCAGCAACTGTTGGTCGACCTCTTGAATCTAAAACCTGGTAGCCAACTACCTTTTCAATCTTCATCCCTTGCTCCTTTGAAAGAGATCAACAATTGAGATCTGATCACCTTTTCCAAGAATATCTTTTGTATAGCTTACTAATGCGCTCTGCTTACCTGTATCTAGGTAATTAACGGGAGATTTACCTTCAACTCTAGCTAATGCGATTAATGCTGTGTGCAGGGAGAGCGAGGATGCGATAGGGCGAATCGCTTCATAGGCAGAGATAAATCGCTCAGCAGCTGCGCTTAATAACTTTTCTTCAAGTGGCTCATCAGTTCTAAATTTTTTACAAAGCAAGTGGGCTAATAAAAATGCTAGATCAAAAACTGGATTACCCACGTGGGTAACCTCAAAATCTAAGATATAGACCTGATCATCCATGCCAACCATTATGTTTTTCGGCGAGAAATCCCCATGTACGATGGTGGTTTTATCTCCCTCTAACTCATTAATTAATCGGGTAATTATTGGATTGAGTAACTCATTTTTTGCAGCTACAAAACGATAGAACGGATCGATCCGTAGCTGTTCAAAGAGTGAATCCTCCATAAATTGCATTCTCGCCGCTTTGTCCTTTTCACCAAAATTATGCCACTGCGCAAGGGTGGTTCCTAAAACCTCTGCCACATCTGGATTGATTACCCCATCCAATAAATCACTCTTCCAAACTGTGCTTCCAACAGGAACGCGATCTAGAATTAAGATAAATCGCTCTGGATCTAAAAATACTAAATTAGGAACTTGATTTGGGCTTAACTTATGAAACAAGGCAATCGCATTAGCCTCAACAATTGCTCGGCGCTGATCTGCCTCCCATTTTTGCGCGACCATTAACTCCGCTAGCGCCTGCTTTAGCACCATCTTTTGATTTTTAGTCGTGATTGCTAATACAACATTTGAAACGCCGCCAGTTAAAACTTCAACATCGGCCTTCTCGATTGCGGAGATGATTTTCTTCTCGATTAAATAGGAGAGAACGGTATCTTCAGTAAGTAACTCAGTGCTCATCTTTACTAGATAACTCGAGCGATTGAGAATCCAAAATCAACATACAATGATTGACCAGAAATCGCAGTGTTATCTTCACAGCCAAGCAGATAAGTTGCATTTGCAATATCGGTCGGCACAGTTAATTTGTGTCCTGGCGTTTGCGCCTCAATATTTTCAATCTGTGCGTTGCTCAATAAACCACGTGCCATTGGTGTTTCAACTATGCCTGGTAGTAAGCCATTTACCAAGATTCCCTTTGAATTTCCAAGATCTACCGCCATAGAGCGAACCAAACCACCAACTGCAGCCTTGGTAACGGTATAGGACATCTTCTCTTGCCTAGTTGATTGCTCCCAAAGCGAGCTTAAAATAATAATCTTGCCCTTTTGTTTAATCAGGTTATTTGCAAGTAATACCTTTGTTGTTTCAGAGATAAATGTGACATTTGCTTCAAATAAGCGATTTAAATCGGCAAGGGATGAGCTGATTACCGAATCATTTATGTTTGCGCCTTGGGCAAAGACAACTGCATCAAAGATTTGGCCCTTAAGTAGATCTGGTACCGGTCCTGCGGTTAACGGAAGTTGAAACTGCACCTTTGCATCGGTGACAGTTCGCACCCCGTAAACAACCTCATATCCTTCACTTGAAAACTTTTGTGCGATCGCTGAGCCGAGTGCACCGGTACCGCCAAAGATTAATAACTTTGCCATATTATTTTTTAAAGCCATACCTATCAATAATTGCCTTACTGATTGCTGCTCTGCGCACACGCTCTTTCGCTGATGATTCAACCAAACCTTGAATATGGGCTCCTGATGGATACAGACCAGGTGAGTTTCGGATGGTAAATTTCAAATAGATTGGCGCAGCAATGCGAACTAAATCTGGTGCTTCATAGTGGCGAACTGCACCGCCAAAATCATCTGGACCTTCAACATAGACATCAAGTGGTAAATCAACTTGAGCACGAATGGCGGCAATTTGTTGAAGTGATAGATCAGTTGCCAGATTAAGGGTAGATGCACCGAGATCTTCTAGCAGTGCAGCGGTTGCAGCGTTATTACAAATCATCGCAACTGAGGTTTTTAAGATTAGATCCTTAGGCAGATCACCTTTACGCTTCGCCTCACCTAAAACTTTAAGCAGGCCAAGATCTCCAACTAAAACAGAACGCAATCCAAGATTTACGCCATGAATTACATCCTCTAACGCAAAGCGAAGTTGATCGGTACCACGTAATGTTGGAGAGGCAATCACGCCAGCTGATGCTGAAACCTGCTTGCCAATATCCCAAGCAGCACGTGGTCCAACAAATAAACAAACCTCAATCTTCTCCTTCTTGCCCATCGCAACGATCTGCTTAATCTCATCATCGGTTTGCATCATGATGCCAGAGCCTTGTGAGATGCGATGAATAATTAATTTATGTTTTTTCGCTTCATCTAAGACAGTTTTAAATGCGGCTGGACCTTCAACAGATGGAATCTCGATCTTGTACCTTGAGCCATCGGCAAACCGTTTAGCTGATTCAGGCAGTCCATCAGCATCCTGGCTTTGGATCTTTTGCTTATTTAATATTCCGATTGATCGCTTCATTGGGCCAGCCGCATCGCGGGTGCTGGGCCACTTTGAGTTTGAGGTGGTTTTGGTCACCGATTTTTTAATAGCCATAACGCTCCAATCAATGAGATCTTTCACTTAAAAGTTATAGATGTAGCCTACTTAGCCAAGTAGGATATGGAAACCATGACAACCCAAATCTCATCCTTTGAGCGCAATTCATTTGAAAATCAGGTAATCGTAATCACTGGCGCCGCTAGCGGCATCGGTAAAGCGGCCGCCCAATTAATCGCATCCCGCGGCGGAACTGTGATCGCTTTAGATTTAAATAAAGATGGTTTAGCCGGATCTGATTACTCCTATCAGTTAGATATCTCAGATCAAGCTGCGGTATTTAAAGTGATAGCAGATATTCAAAGTAAACATAAGCGAATTGATGCGCTAATTAATTGCGCAGGTTACCCAGGACCAACCTCTGAATTTGTAGAAAATATTAAGTGGCCCGATTTTGAGAAGGTTATTGCAGTAAATTTATATGGCGCAATCTGGTTAACTCAAGCAGTCCTTCCAATTATGAAATCTCAAAAGTATGGCCGAATTGCTCAGGTGGCATCCATTGCAGGTAAAGAGGGAAATCCAAAGATGTCACCGTATAACACCTCCAAATCTGGACTTATCGGTTTTGTTAAAGGTGTTGCAAAAGAGGTTGCAACTCTGGGAATAACTGTGAACGCACTTGCACCTGCGGTAATTAAGACTCCAATTAATGAAAATACTTCACAAGAGTTACTTGATTACATGACTGCAAGGATTCCCGCTGGTCGTTTAGGTGAAACCGATGAGGTTGCAGAGATTCTTGCATTTATGGCATCAAAGGCTTGCTCATTTACAACTGGCTTTACCTTTGATATCTCAGGCGGCCGAGCAACTTACTAATTAATCTTGCGCTTTCCATGCAAAGATTTAATTAATTTAATTACGACTAGATCTGCCAACTTTGATCGCTTAAATGAGGTAAAAGTGATTGGCAATCTAAATCTAGGTTTTACAACGGTGCGAGCGTAGGTGTATTCCAGCAAACCTTCTGCACCATGAATACGACCATAACCACTGTCCTTAACTCCGCCAAATGGAACTGTGGCAACAGCGGCAAATAAAAATACTGAGTTAATTGAGACCATGCCACATTGCAGTTGGCTGGCAATTCGCTCGCCTTGGCGCCGCGAAAATACTGCCGCAGCTAAACCATAATTGCTGGCATTTGATAATGCGATCGCCTCTTCAACTGATGAGACTCGATTAATCGCAAGGGTTGGCCCAAAGGTTTCATCACTCATTGCGGTTGAACTCTCTGGCACCTCTAGCATGATTACTGGTTCAACAAATGGTGCCCGAACTGAATCCGTGCCACCTATAGCAAATTTGGCACCCTTGGCTGCTGCATCACTTAGGTGAGATTGGATTACATTTAATTGTGCAGGCATTGTTGCTGGCCCATAATTCTTGCCAGCCTCAAGCTTTTTTGCTTGCTTAGTAATCTCTTCAATAAATTGATCAGCAACAGATTGCACAACATAAACACGTTCTGCACCAATACATGATTGACCAGCATTTGCCATGGCCGACCATAATGATTGTTCCGCCGCTAATTTAATATCAGCATCTGCCGCCACAATTACTGGATCTTTGCCACCACACTCAAGCACTACCGGGATCATTCTTTCAGCACATGCTGCTGCTACCTTTTTTGCAGTTCTAGTTGATCCGGTAAATGAAATCTTATTTACTGCCGACTCGGTTAGCGCCCGGCCAACCTCTGGTGTTCCAGTAACAGTTGTAAAGATTGCGGCAAATGGTGCAACCTCGATAAAGGTATCGGCTAACCACTTACCAACACCTGGTGTGAACTCAGATGGTTTAAACACAACTGTGTTTCCAGCAGCTAATGCATATGCGATAGAGCCCATTGGCGTAAACATTGGATAATTCCACGGACCAATAACACCAACAACACCAAGTGGTGAACGCTGTACTTGCGCCTTCATATTAAACATCAACATTCCAGATGCGCGATTTTGTGTTTGCATAATTTCTTCGGCATTTTTAGCTGCCCAAGCTAGATGATCAATTGCAATAGATACTTCTAATGTGGCATCACTAACTGGCTTGCCAGTTTCAAGAGCAATTAACTGCGCAATCTCTTTAACACGAGAGGTTAATAATGCTGCCCACTTAAGCAGAACTTTTTTCCGTCCTTTAAAATCAAGTGCTTGCCAATCAACTGCCGCTTCTTTGGCCGATGCAACAGTTGCATAAACCTCATCTGGTGTGAAGTTCTTATATTGCGCAATTACCTCACCAGTGGTTGGATCATGTTTTACAAATGTGGCGGTTGAACTCATGAGGTAAGAGTAAACTGCTTTTGTGTCAGAGTTAATCCGCCCAAGTACCGTTCTGCCGGCAATTCGCACGCCTATTACCATTAAAACCGCAGATGGCCTTAATTTAATTGGCGAGGTTGCTACCCCAATCGGTGAGATAACTGGCTCATTATTAATGCTCCATCCAAATCCTTCAGGTGGCGGGATGATGGACTCTCATATTTACAAAAAAGCGGCAAACCGATTACCGGCAATGGCTGGCATACAAATAATTAGATTTAATACCAGGGGAACAGAAAGTGAAGCAGGAAAAAGTGATGGCGAGTTTGATCAAGGTCGAAGTGAAAAATTAGATGTACTAGCCGCAATTGATTACTGCTTTGATCAATTAAAAGTTAAAGTTTTATATCTTGTTGGGTGGTCCTTTGGAACCGAGCTGGCACTTATGTATGCCCGTGACAGCCGAATTAAGGAGTTAATTTTGCTTAGCCCACCAATGATGGCAACCACCGATGAAGATCTGCAGTTCTGGGCAAAGGATGGCCGGCCCATTACTGCACTTGTTCCAGAGCATGATGATTACTTAAAACCAGAGGCAGCTCAAATTAGATTTTCGAAAGTTCCTAATTTAAAAGAGATTGATGTCGCAGGTGCTAAACATCTTTGGATGGGTGAGCCGATGGTTTACTTAGTATTAAGTCAGATTGTTAAAGTTATTGCGCCAAGTAGATTGCCGCTGCCAGAGGAGATTTAAGAGTTATCCGCTCTTGGAAATACAACCTCTTCCATAATAAGTAATATCGCAGCAGCGATTGGTACAGCAAGTAGACCCCCAATTAAACCTAACAAGCTGGTACCAAGTAATGCGGCAATAATTGTTACTAATCCCGGCAGTGAGAGGGATCTGCGCATAATCTTTGGAGTAATTACATAATTTTCAATCTGTACATAAATTATGTAGAGCGCTAAAGCTATGAAGGCAGTTTGTGGTGAATCTGTAAGGGATACCAAGGTAACAAATGTCATGCCAATGAAGTGGCCAATTAATGGAATAAATCCACAGATCAAAACCAACATTGAAAGTGGTCCGGTATATGGCATTCCAATGGCTAATCCCATAATCAAGATAAAGAGCGCTGCCAAAATTGCAATTATTCCTTGCCCGCCTACAAAGGAGCCAATGCGAGAGATAATTGCATTTGTTAATTTTGCTACTCGATCTCTGCGTGAGTTTGGTACAAAACGTAGGCCAATCTTTACTACCTTATCTAGTGAGGATAAGAAGTACAGAGTTAAAACTAGAATTGTAATTGTTGCAACAACTCCAGAGATAAAGGCTCTACCCACACCAACCACTCCGCCAAAAGCGGTTACGACAAAGGCACCATCTTTAATTACTGAATTAACCCTACTTTCAAGGGAATCGATAATTCCATACCTGTTATTAAGATCATTAATTAATGAGTTATTTTTTAAATCATTTACTAATTGCGGTGCGTTATCAATAAAGGAGTCGATTTCCTCAAGCAGCGGTGGAATGGCAATCCAGATAAACAATGCCACAAAGAGTAAAACTGAGCCGACAACAACTCCGACGGCATGGCCTCGACGCATATTGCGACGCTGGAAGTAATTAACCGCTGGGTTTAATCCAATTGCCAGGAAGAGTGAGATCACAATTAAAACAAAAACTTGGCTGGCAGATGCTAGAGCTCTCAAAATTGTTAATGCAATTAATCCACCGGCCACCGCCATAAATCCAAAGTAAAATGGATTTGATGCATCAATTGGTCTGCCTCGAACACCAAAATCTTCAGCCTTTGCGGATGGTTTTGCTTTTCGAGAAAGCTTTAGCCTTGCCGCGACCCTTGGTTTCTTAAGTGATTTAAATCTTGCCATAATCGTAATTTTAACTGGCTATTCACCATTATTAGTGCAGATAAGCAGTAGTAAATAAGAGAGAATAAGGCCATGGCTGGCTTGCGAATCAAGGGATTAGGTGAGGAGATCGCCACCCTGGCTCAACTTCCTTGGGATAAGCCGCTGGAGGAGTGGCCAGAGGATGAAGTGCTCACTCAAATGCGCGGTATATCTCGCCACGTAGTTCGCTTAATTAGATCAAATCCGAAAAAAATTAACAGCGAAATCTTTGCAATTAAAGAGACCAACGCTGAGTTTTCAAATCGAGAGTACTCATTACTGCGCGAGTTAAATCAAAGAGGTGCACCTTGTGTTGAACCGGTGGCAGTAATTGAGGGCAGATTAGATAAAGATGGCAATGAGTTACCAGCAGCATTGGTTACAAAGTATCTGCCGTACTCACTTCCATACCGAGTTATTTTAAGTGGTTCAGTAACTCCAGCTGAAGTATTAAACATGGCAAATGCCTTAGCTTTGTTGTTAGTTCGAATGCATCTGCTGGGTTTTTGGTGGGGTGATTGTTCCTTATCAAATACCTTATTTAGAAGAGATGCTGATGAGTTTGCTGCCTACTTGGTAGATGCTGAAACTGGTGAGTTTCAAAAGAGTTTAAGTAATGGACAGCGTGAACATGACCTAGAGCTTGCATTAGTAAATGTGGCTGGTGAGTTAGATGATTTGGCTTCAGCGGGTGTGCTGCAAGCAGATATGGATCCAGTCCGCGCAAGTGAGGGTGTAATTAAAAGATATCGCCGGCTGTGGGCGATGTTAAAGGAGCCGCAGATATTAGATGCCGCAGATCGGCAGGCGGTCGAGCGCGCGATGCGTTCGCTACAAGATTTAGGTTTTGCCGTTGAAGAGGTTGAGGTAACCACACAAGGTGATAAAGGTGTTCTCAAGTTTCAACCAAGATTAGTTGCTGCTCGCTATCACGCAAATCGATTAGAGGAGTTGATGGGGCTAAAGACTGAGGAGTTACAAGCAAAGCGATTATTAGCCTCTTATGATCGTTACAAAGCTCGCGAGTTTCCACCTAGTACTCCACATGCGATAGCGGTGAAACAATGGCTGACCGATGTATTTCGTCGGGTGGTGAACCAAGTTCCAGATGATTTAAAGGGTCGGGTAGAGCCGGCGCAGTTATTTCATGAGGTTCTCGAGAATCGCTGGTACTTGGGTGAGAAGCTAGGCCGTGATGTTGGACTAGATTTTGCCACTCAGGATTATATTGAAAAGGTTTTACCGTACCGTATGGATTCAGGAGTCTTAGTAAATAAATGAGTAAAAATCCATTTGCGGGGTTGCCAAACAATAAATTTAGTAATGCCTTCGATCTAAGCTCTCTTAAAGCACCAGCCGCAGGTGAATCAACAATCGCCTACGGTAAACCTGTAACACAGGCAAACTTAGTTTCAGATTTTGTAAAGGAATCAAATAATAAGGTTGTAATTTTGCTTTGCTGGTCACCGCGTAGTGCGCAGGCTAAAGAGATACTAGAAATTTTAGGAAAATTAGAAAGTGCTGATCAAAATACCTGGTTGCTTGGTACGGTAAATGTTGATGCCGAAGCGGCGGTTGCACAGGCGCTGCAGGTCCAATCAGTCCCAGTTGCCATGGCAATCATTCAAGAGCAGGTAATTCCACTATTTGAATCTGTGCCACCACTAGATCAGGTGCGCCTAGTGATTAACAAATTATTAGAACTAGCTGCAGGCAAAGGTATAGGTAAGGCGCCAGAAAACTCTGCAGTTGTTGAAACTCCAATGGAGCCCGAGGAGGAGGCGGCTTACGCTGCCATGGAGAAGGGTGATTATGCAGCTGCCAAAGTGTCTTATCAAAGCTGGCTAAAGCGCAAACCAAATGATCCAGTTGCAACAATTGGATTAGCACAAGCAGATTTAATGAACCGAATCAATGGTTTAGATTTTGCATTAACCTTGAAAAACTCTAAAGCTGATGATTTAACATCACAGATGATGTGTGCTGATATTGAGATCGCCCAAGGTGATTATGAGGCTGCCTTTAATAGATTAATTACGGCGGTAAAAAGTTTTCCTGCCGATGATAGAGATAAGGCCAAAGCCCACCTGCTTCAATTATTTAATTTAGTCGATCCAACTGATCCAAGGTTGGTTAAGGCTCGTGGCCAATTGGCGAGTGCGCTCTTTTGAAAAATTTCAAAACTTCAGAGTTTAAATCAGTTGAGCGAAGGTATTTAAGTTACATATTTTTTCTATTTGGCTTATCAATTATGTCACTTGCTCCACGTACTCCAGATTTGAAGGCAAATTTAGCGGTCAATAATGGCACCTTTGGTACATTGTTAAGTACCGCCTCGATTGGTTCAATTGTGATGCTTTTAATTGGTGGACAGATTGTGCATCGAATTGGTGCTAAAAGAGCGATGCAGATCGGTTCAACTGTAGTGGCTATTACCTACATTGTTTTAGCTCATACCAAATCCTCATTTACATTTGTAATTGCAAATATTCTCAGTGGTGCTGCAGTATCGATCTACCATATCGCTAGCTCTGGCCATACCCTTCATCGACAAGATCAGGTTGGAAAAATAATTATCCCCAAGTTACACGGCGCATGGGGAATAGGTGCCATGGCCAGTTCTGCGATTGCTTTCTTAGTTGCAGCTAATGTCTCTATCGCCTGGCATATCACCACTCTGATGGTGGTTGTTTGGGTACTTACGATCTACGTCATAAAGGTGTTAGAGCCTAGTTACTCACCAAAACCATCTGGTGATGATACATATCGCTTAACCTCATTAAAGCAATTTAAGTTTAAAGTGAATTGGTTTTTATCTATCGGCTTCTTCTGCGCAACCATAATTGAATATACAGTTGCAGATTGGGCCACCTTGTTCGGTAAAGAGGTTATGGGTATGGCTCAATCAACTAGCGCACTTAATTACCTGATCTTTCTCTTAGGATTAATTATTGGCAGATTTTCAATTGGCTGGGCGCTAAAACATGGCAGTGAGCAGTTCTGGATTAAATTTGCTGGTGTATTTGGCGGTGGCGGCTTTATTTTACTGCTCCTACTTTCAACCACCTTACTTGAGACAAATAAATCTCTTGCTTATGCACTTAACTTCCTTGGGTTTTTAATTGCTGGCCTTGGTACCTCATTCTTGGCACCAATCTTTTTCTCTATTGCCGGTCGCTTAGCTGACGGCAAAAACTCATTAGCGGTAGCCCAATTAAGTTTTATAAATGCAATCCTAATCTTTAATTCGAAATTTATCTTAGCTTGGATAGTTCAAGTATCCTCAATTACAGTCGCCTTAATTATCGCGGGTGTATTGATGGTGCTGTTACTGCACTTTGGAAAGATTGGTTCAAAGAAGCGAATCTAGAATTAGTTAGATCAGCCTGAGCCTTCAGTGTTACCAGCGTCGGCGGCAGTTACATCATTAATCTGATACTTCTTAATCGCCTTCTTTACCTTGCGCTTATTAATCACACCATCATCAGCTAATTGCGATAACGCCGCAATTACAATTGATTCAGCATCTACTTTAAAGTGACGACGCAGCGCACCTCGTGTATCTGATAGACCAAAACCATCTGTGCCAAGTGAGTAGAAATCCTGCTCGATCCATGGCGCAATTTGATCCTGAACTGAGCGCATAAAATCACTAACTGCGATGACTGGACCTTTGCGACCCTTTAACTGCTTGGTCACAAATGCTTGCGCCTTTTTTCCTGGATTTAACAGATTATGGCGATCTACATTTAAGCCATCTCTGCGTAACTCATTCCAAGAGGTGACTGACCAAACATCTGCAGCTATCTTGAAATCCTTATTTAACAATGCTTGAGCCTTCAGCGCCCAGTTAACTGAAACTCCAGATGCCAGAATCTGCACTCGCTTGCCGCGCCATTTAGGTGCCTTCTTGAATAGGTAAATACCTTTAAGTAAACCATCAACATCGAGATTTTCTGGCTCCTCCGGTTGTACATATGGCTCGTTATAAACAGTTAGATAGTAGTAAACATTTTCACTATCTTGGCCATACATCCGGCGCAGACCATCTTTAACGATATGGCCTAGCTCGTAACCAAATGCTGGGTCATAGGCGATTACCGCAGGATTTGTTGAAGCTAGAAGTAATGAGTGGCCATCCTCATGTTGTAAGCCTTCACCATTTAATGTGGTGCGACCTGCAGTTGCACCCAATACAAAGCCGCGCACTAATTGATCAGATGCTGCCCAAAATGAATCACCAGTTCGTTGGAAGCCAAACATTGAGTAGAAAATATAGATTGGAATCATTGGTTCATCATGTGTTGAGTAGGAGCTACCAACTGCAGTAAATGAGGCAACGGAGCCCGCCTCATTAATTCCTTCATGCAGAATTACACCCTCTTTAGATTCTTTGTAAGAGAGCATTAATTCACGATCTACCGATGTGTATGTCTGACCATGTGGTGAGTAAATCTTTAAGGTTGGGAATAATGAGTCCATACCAAAGGTGCGCGCCTCATCGGGAATAATCGGCACAAATCGCTTGCCAATATCTGGATCCTTAATCAAATCTTTAAGTAACCGCACAAATGCCATCGTTGTTGCAATCTCTTGCTGACCAGATCCACGCTTTACCGATTCATAGGTTGAATCCTTTGGTTGTGGCAATGGCTTTGAAACTTTGCGGCGTGAAGGAATGAAACCACCTAATTCACGGCGACGATCCATCATGTATTGGTACTCAGGTGAATCCTTACCTGGGTGGTAGTAAGGCGGAAGTTTTGCATCGATCGCTTTATCTTTCACTGGAATAAATAGGCGATCGCGGAAGCCAATTAGATCCTCAATTGTCATCTTCTTCATCTGGTGAGTGCTGTTGCGAGCCTCGAAGTGTGAGCCCAATGTCCAACCCTTAATTGTCTTTGCCAAAATTACAGTTGGTCGGCCATTATGTTCTGAAGCTGCCTTGTATGCGGCGTAAAGCTTTCGGTAATCATGGCCACCACGCTTTAGATTCCAAATTTGATCATCTGACCAACTTGAAACCATGGCAGCGGTGCGAGGATCGCGGCCGAAGAAGTTATCCCGAACAAATGCACCATTTTCTGATTTAAATGTTTGGAAATCACCATCTGGTGTTTGGTTCATCAAGTTAACAAGTGCACCATCACGATCTGCAGCAAGCAGTGGATCCCATTCGCGGCCCCACACAACCTTAATTACATTCCAGCCAGCGCCACCAAAGATAGATTCCAGCTCTTGAATGATCTTGCCATTACCGCGAACTGGTCCATCTAATCTTTGTAAATTACAGTTAACAACAAAGGTTAAGTTATCCAATCCTTCACGTGCAGCCAATGAGATTCCGCTAATTGTCTCTGGCTCATCCATCTCGCCATCACCTAAAAATGCCCAAACATTTTGATCGCTTGTATCTTTAAAGCCGCGAGCGTGTAAGTAGCGATTAAATCTTGCTTGATAAATTGCATTTAATGGACCAAGTCCCATAGAAACAGTTGGAAATTGCCAGAAATCTGGCATCAAACGTGGATGTGGGTATGAAGATAAGCCGCCACCTTCATGTGATAACTCTTGGCGGAAACCATCCATTTGTTTCTCAGTTAAGCGGCCCTCCA
>CAMCXX010000018.1 GCA_945883755.1 Bifidobacterium breve
GATTCCACCATCTTGCAAAGCTTTGATATCTGCCGATACGGCAGCGATCACTGATTTCAAATCAGGATGGGCTTTTGCCTGTGGCTGTCCAGGTGAGGCGGGTAAGTGCACCATGCCGATAATTGGCTTATTGGCTTTAAAGATCGAATTTAGCTTAATTGACATGATGGTCCCTTCGGAATTGCGTGAATCATAACACAAAAAAAGTATCAAATTTTTTAGGTCAAATACTAGATTTTTTATTCTCACCACTAAAAATTGAAACTCCTTGGTACACCGTAAGTGGATTTGCTAGTAGCTCATCTAACATTCCTAAAAAAGATTTTACATGTGCTGTTTCCAGATGAGATTTAAATGCGGCTTCATTCTCATAAACTTCAATATTCATAAAGACACCCGGACGATCTAGTAATTCATGAACAGCATAAGTTTTAACACCGGGCTCTTGCCATGATGCCGCAGCACCATTATGAAGTTGTTTACGTAACTCATCTGCTTTGCCAGCTCTTGCTTCAAATATTGCAGTAACTATCATGATGCTCCTTAAGTATTTTGCTATTAAGAGTTTCCTTAATTCTTGCACCTAATTACTGCTAGCACAATGTGGTCTTACCGCTTGCTCACAGCATTTATTCTGTTTAATTGATCAGCAGATAATTCAACTATTTGAATTATCTCCGCCAACTGCTCAACTGTTCTGGCGCTTGCAATAGGTGTGCTGACAGCAGGGTGGCTGCGCAACCAAGCCAGTGCAATAGCGGCAAGGGGGGCCTTGGTCTCCTTAGCCACCTCATCTAGCAGATTTAAGATTGCAATACCTCTTTGATCTAAGTACTCAGCGGCAGAGGCTGATCTGACCGAGTTTACAGTTTGTCCAACTCGGTACTTTCCAGTTAAAAACCCTTTAGCCAATCCATAAAATGGAAGTGCAGATAAATTGTATTTTGAAACAATTGCCGCTTGTTCAGATTCAAAGGGTTCCCTTACTATTAAATTGTAATGATCTTGTAGAGCGATGTAAGCAGCTAAGTTATTCTCCTTGGAAATCAAGAGCGCTTGTTCAAATCGATCTGCCTTATGCTGTGAGGCTGCGATATATCTTATTTTTCCATCTTCAATTAATTTTGTATATGTAGCTAAAGTTTCAATAGTAGGCACTGTTAAATCATCCTCATGGGAGTAGTAGATATCAATGTAATCTGTTTGTAATCGCTCAAGGGAGTCGGCAAGGGCCGCTTTAATATTCTCGGGGGATAGTCCGCGCCGAGTGGTTAATTTAGCAACCTTGGTGGCCAAAATAATTTTATCGCGATTGCCTCGTGCCTTCATCCACTTACCAATTATGGTTTCAGATTCACCGCCAGCGTTACCATCTTTCCACTGCGAGTAAGCATCTGCCGTGTCGAGAAAATTACCGCCATAATCAATGTAGGCATCTAAGATCTTAAATGATTGCGCTTCATCAGCGCCCCAACCAAATACATTGGTACCAAGGCAGAGTGGATGTACTGAAATATCGGTATTGGCAAGGGTGAGGTAATTAGCGGGGGTTGGCATGGGAAGATTGTATGCGCTGAATGGGATTTAAAACTTTAATACTGTGACTATGAGAAAGATACCGAATATTGAGATTTTTACACCTTTTGCGTGATTTAAATTGGTTACGGAGCAACTTCGATAATGACAAATACCTCACCCGTTTTTATTGGATCATTTACTTTAAACAGCTGTTCCACAATTACTCCAGCAACGAGAGAGGGGACTTCGACAGTAGCTTTGTCAGTTTCAACCTCCAGCAGTGACTCACCAACGGCTACCTGATCACCCGGAGCCTTATTCCAACTGACAACATAAACTTCATCCACGGTTTCGCCTACTCGTGGCAGTTTTACCTTTACTTGCATAATCTACTTAATTCTTTGATTCAGCCAAGATATTTTTAAACATATCTTTTACAGTTGGCTCTGGATCGTTTAGAACTTTTTTAATAGTTGCCTGAATAAATTCTTCGGTTTCAGAGATCATTTTTGCAATTTTCTCTGAAGAAAGTAAACCTTTGGCGATTAGATGCTCCTGCGTTACTTTAAGTGGATCACGCTTTTCCCATTCGGCTAACTCACCCTCGGGTCTGTAAGGTGCAGTATCGGCTCTTGAATGTCCAGAAAAACGATAAGTCTTTGCCTCAATCAGAGTTGGTCCACCACCAGTTCGAGCTCTTTCGACTGCGGCTTCTAGTGCCGTTCTTACCGTATAGATATCCATTCCATCTATTTTAAGATTTGGCATGTCATAACTATCGGCACGAGTATGTAAATCTTCGATGGGTGTTGTTATGTTGAACCTACTATATTCGCCATAAACATTGTTATCACAGATAAAAATCACTGGCAATTTCCAAATCGCAGCAAGATTTAAAGTTTCATGGAAGGCTCCGATATTTGTGGCACCATCTCCAAAAACAGCAACCGCAACATTTGATTTTTTTTGTATCTGAAAGGCGAGTGCCGCACCAGCAGCAATTGGCATTCCGCCACCGATAATTGCTGAAGTCGGCAAAATTCCTACACTGCTATCACATAGGTGCATCGATCCACCTAAGCCACCGGCACAACCTGTGGCCTTACCCATGATTTCTGCAAGTGCTGAATGGGAAGAAAGTCCTAGGGCAAGAGCCAAACCATGACCTCGGTATGTTGCAGCAACTACATCATCTTTATTTAATACTGAAGCAATTCCAACAGCTAATGCTTCTTGTCCTACACATAAATGTGTCGTTCCCCGAATTGAACCAGAGGCAAAAAGTAAATTAGTTTGTTTTTCAAATTCTCGGATCTCAAGCATTCGCTCAAACCAAGCAACTTCATTATCTTTCAGAGCGGACCGTCGCTCAACTGAATTGTTCACTTTGCTACTCCTTCGCTTACCCACCAGGCATCAGGAACGGAGTTGTTTTTCATAGATTCAAGGATCTGACGGCAAACATCAGCGGCATTTGGTGCGAATTTTGCTTCTAAACTTCCATTAAAGGGTACCGGGATATCTGGAGTTGTTATTCGAAATGGAGCACTGACCAAGGAGGAAAAGAGCTCTCTAGTAACTGTGGCAATTATTTCAGATCCCCAGCCACCGCTTAGTGGTGCTTCTTCAACAACAATCAATCTTTTACTCTTTCTAACTGAGTTCAAGACCGTTTCTCTATCCCATGGAACTATTGTTCCTAAATCGATTAAATCAGCGCTCACCCCTGATTGGGCAATGGCCGCTTTGGATACATTGACCATATTCCCAAGTGCGACGATTGTTAAATCACTTCCAGTAGTAAGCACACGGGCTTGACCTAATTTCATCTTCAGATTGAAATCAACTTCGCCGCGCTCGGCATACAAGATACGTGGTTCTAAAAACACCACTGGATCTGGATCGGCAATCGATGCTCTTAACAAACTGTAAGCTGATTGTGGATCTGATGGAGTAACAACTTTTAAACCAGGAGTAGCTGCCACCCAATTTTCAAGAGTTTGTGAATGTTGACATCCAAAACCTAAGCCAGATCCAGATGAGGCACGAACAACCATTGGAACTGAGTACTGCCCTTGACTCAAATAACGCATCTTTGCTGCTTCGGTAACTAGCTGGTCGAGTGCAACCCCTAAAAATTCTATAAACATAATCTCAACTACTGGTTTCATTCCCATCATTGCCGCTCCAACTGCGGCTCCGGTAAATGCCATCTCCGAAATTGGAGTATCACGCACTCGCTCAGGACCAAAAGTTGCAAGCAGACCTTCAGTGGCTTTGAATACACCTTCAGCGGCTGCTATATCTTCACCGAAAGTAATTACTGTTGGATCAGCGCTCATTTCATCGGTCAGTGCGGCAACAATTGCTTGCCTAAACCTAAGTGCTGGCATTTTTTGTCCTGATTCTCTTGATCTTTGTACTAAAAAATTATTAACTCTAAAACCAATGTTTTTACGACTGGATTGCTTTACTATAATAAGCGTATGGGGTTATCCGGGTCAATACCCAGACCGGCGAAATAAGCTATATGGGAGATAGATGCACTTAGATAACTTCTATTGTTTTAAAATGATAAGTCGGTTAACTTAAAAGAGATAACCATGGAGGGCATAATGGATTTGACCATAACCAAGATTGAGACTGAAGCAATTCGAGTTCCGTTAGAACGCGTCTATCGAGGTAGCCATTATAAAATGACACATCGTTCCACAATTATTACTCGCGTTCACACTGCAAGTGGCTTGGTCGGTGAAGCATATGCAGGTGATGAAGATGCAGGGTTGATGGAAATTGATGGAATTATTCATGAAGAAATCGCTCCTTTACTTTTAGGCCAAGATGGATCTGCCATCGAAAAATGCTGGGAGTTGGCTCGACCTGTTACCTGGAACATTCTGCGTGATCGCAGGCTCGGATTAGTCGCTTGTGCTTCATTAGATCTGACTCTCTGGGATTTATTTGGTCGCTCACTAGATACTCCACTTTGGAAGCTTTGGGGCGGCTATAGGTCAGCAATTCCGGTAATAAGTATCGGTGGGTACTACGGAAGTGAAATGAGCATTGAAGAAGAGGTTGAGTATCTGCGTAATGAACAGTTTGCGGGAATGAAATTTAAGATTGGTGGTTTAAGTCCAGAAGAGGATGCGGTGCGATTTAAACGGGCACGCGCAGCAGGTGGAGATGATTTTCGGATTGCAGTTGATGCAAATCAGGGTTACACCCCAGAACAAGCAATTAGGTTTGCTAAGTTAGTTCAAAATGAGAATTTGTTGTGGTTTGAAGAGCCTTGCCAGTGGCAAAATGATCGGCGCGGAATGCGCGATGTTAGATACTCTGGCAGCGTTCCAGTCTGTGCGGGACAAAGTGAATTTTCAGCAGCTGGTTGTCGAGATTTAATGGAAACGGGTTCGATAGATTTTTGTAATTTTGACTCATCATGGTCGGGCGGGCCAACTGAATGGCGCCGTGTTGCAGCTATGGCAACTGTCTACGATGTTGGAATGGCGCATCATGAAGAAGCTCAAGTTGCATCACATCTATTGGCATCAATTCCGCACGGTGGATATTTAGAGTTTTTCCACCCGCAACGTGATCCAATTTGGCACAACTTGATCATCAACCGTCCAAAGCTAAAAAATGGTTATTTGCAACTGACAGATCGCGCTGGTTTAGGATGGGATTTGGATCAAGATTACATTTCCAAGTACAGTATTTCTAAACGCTCAACTTCGCGCTAGAAATTAGTAATTACTTGCGGAGCGCTATCGGCAAGTAGTGAAAGTTACCGTTACTTAATTTGGAATTGGAATCCATTTTGCGCCGCCAGCAAGTGCCATGACTTCATCAGCCAGATCTGGCATGGTCATTTTCCAACCGTACAGATCTTGGGAAACTGTCTTCGAGCGATTGGCAAAGATTAACTCCTGCAGCGGATCTACATTTGCACCCGGTGCTGAATACTCTACTGAGAGCGAGGGCGCATCTAAAATGGCGGCAATCTGTGAATGCCAGGAGTCGTAAACATGCCAAGAGATTGGGATATTTTTTTCAGTCAAAAACTCATTCAATAGATAAAGCCGGGAAAGGCCACCTTGGCAGGTTGCATCAAGGCGAATAATGTCTACCGATTCAGTCTCTAAAAGAGCTTGCGGGTGGTAAAGATGAGACTCATCATCTCCGGTAGCAACTGGTGATGATTGTAAAGAGCGCAATCTTCTCAATTGATCCATATTTCCAGGAAGGAAAGGATCCTCCACCCATGCCAGGTCAAGACCACCAACTATTTTCACTGCATCTTCTGCAACCCGACAAGACCATGCCAAATCAGTTGCTACTGCGCACAACCTGGTTTCTAAAGCGGCTTCGATGCGCGCTCTGGTTAATTCAGGAGTTAATCCCACCGGTAGCTTTACGCCGACTGCACCTGCGGCAACAGCATCCTGAACCTCCCAAGCAATTTCATCGGGGCCACGCGAAGGTGGGTAACCAATAACTGCCCACTTTGGTACTGATTTTTCTCTCTTTCCAAAGCGATCCATCACTGTGCGTTTTTCATGTTTTGCAACAGCATCATGCGCCGCTAAATCAACCAGGGAAACTCCCCGCAGTGCTGCGCCGGCAGAAAGTACTGGACCGGCCTGACGCATTAATTGATCATACGCACTGATTGGATCCCCGGTAAAAATATCCTGGTATCCCTTTATGACAACTTTTTTAATTGCCTCAACAGTTGGTGCACTGCGATCTAAACCAAATGCATTTCCAATTGTGCCATCGGCAAGCTCTACAGCGACATGAGCAAAAGTACGAAATGTCATCACATATGAACCTAATTGAATTGGATTAGGTAAGTTTGTTTTAATCTGGCGAGCACGAATTTCTTTGATTTTAATATTTGCACTTTGCATTAACGCCTACCTACTTTTCGCAACTCAGGTTTTCCAAGGGATCTTCTTCGCAGAAAATCCACCATCGATTAGAAGAGTTTCACCAGTAATAAAACTAGCTTCATCCGAAAGAAGAAATTTAACACCGGATGCAATTTCAGATGGCTCACCAAATCTTCCTAAAGCATGCATTCCAACAATGCTGGGATCTAAATATCCTTTACTTATGATATTCGCAACTAATGGCGTATTGATATAGCCGGGAGCGATTGCGTTTACTCTGATTCCATACTCTGCCCATTCCACAGCAAGAGTGCGGGTTAGTGCTTCGATACCAGCTTTTGAAACTGAATAGGGAAGACGACGGGGCGCTCCGTTACTTGATATCGAAGAGAAATTAACTATGGCACCGGGTTTTCCAGTTGAAACTAAGTGACGAGCTAGGGCTTGATTCATAAAAAAATGTCCATCTAGATGACAATCTAGAATTTCGCGCCATTGCTGTGGGGTCATTTCCAGACTTGAATGGTTGGAACTGTTTCCAGCACAGTTGACTAAGCCACTCAAAGACCCAGCCCACGCAATACTTTTTTCCACAACACTTGCCGTACTTGTTGCGGATGTAACATCAATCTCTAAAAAGAGAACCCGTTCTTTTTTAAATTCGGTAATTAGTAGCTCAACATCTCCGGGGCGCAAATCTGCGACTATGACTTTTACTTGCGGCCAATCACTTAGTAAACGATGAGCAGTTGCAAAGCCTATTCCACTGCCCGCACCAGTAATGATTACCGCAGTGTGGCCACCATTTTTAGAGCTCATTAGGGCATCCACAATGTTGCTTCAAACTCTACGCACAACTCTGGAAGCATTAATCGACTTACCTCTACAAAGCTACAAGCCGGAAGTATTTTTGAAAAAACTTCACCATGTGCCTTAGCAACTGCTGGCCAATCCTCAATATTGGTCATGAATACACGGGTTCTTATTGTGTTTTGATAGGTTGCCCCAACTTGAGCTATTGCTTTTTCAACCTCTTCCAAAATGTACTTCATCTGACCATATGCATCGTTGGGAGAGATTACTTGGCCATCTCGCGTCGTTGAACTTGTTCCGCTCACTTCAACTAAATTTCCCATTTTTACAACTCTTGAATACCCAACAATTGATGCCCAAGGACGGTTACCATCAACATGCATATTTACACTCACAGATGCAGTTAACTCTGCCAAGAGACCCTAGTCAATAGAACAAAATTATTGATTTTAATCTGCAAAAATCTTAGCTTTAACTGCGTTTTAGATCGAGTTCCCCCAAACGGCAAGCTATTTATTTGATAGGTTATTACTAGGATTTGGTTCACGTTAGGAACAGGGATGGAGCAAGTGTGAAGATTGATTCAGTAGATCTTTTTTATCTACGTATGCCAGTTGTTGAGGATATTGGCGATGGCAGTCAGGATTCATTACTTTGCCGAGTTACTGCAAATGGTCATGTTGGTTGGGGCGAGGCGGTTTGTTCACCAACTGCGGGAATTGCAGCATGGATTACGCCAATGTCGCATAGTGGTTGTCACCCAGTAATTGATTCAGTGCTTGGACAAGAGCTAAATGATCCATCTGATATTAAACGAATTTATAATCTAGTTAGAAAAAACTCCTTTTATGGATTGCTGCAAAGTGATCTATTGATCTCTGGTATCGAGATTGCGATGTGGGATTGCTTGGGCAGATCCCTCGAGGTTCCAATTTGGCAGCTGCTTGGTTACAAAAAATCTGAACCAAAACTGCCTTACGCCTCAGTCTTATTTGGTGACACCGCAGCTGAGACAAAAAATAAAGCGGTTGAAATGAAAAAGGCGGGATTTAGAGCGATCAAATTTGGTTGGGGCCCATTTGGAACCACAACCTTGGGTGATGATGAGGCACATATATTTGCAGCACGTGAAGGAATTGGTCAGGATGCGATGTTGATGATTGATGCTGGAACGGTATTTAAGGACAGTGTTACTGATGCGGCTAAGCGATTGCCAGCATTAAAAGCGGCGAATGTGCTTTGGTATGAAGAGCCATTTGATGGGTATGCAATCTCTAATTATGGTGAGTTATCTACCCATAAACCAAAGGTTTCATTGGCGGGTGGTGAGGGTGCGCACAATCCTTATCAGGCAAAACAGTTAATTGATTATGGCCATGTGGATTTTATTCAGATTGATGCTGGTTACATCGGCGGTATCGGTAATGCTTATGAGGTTGCCCAGTATGCAAGGAGTAAAAATGTGAAGTATGTAAACCATACCTTTACCTCGCAATCAGCTTTATCCTCCTCGCTGCAGGCGTATGCTGGTTTGGCAGATTCAAATATCTCCGAGTACCCAATGGAGCCAAAGATGCTTTGCCAAGATTTAACAGTTGATCGAATTGAGGTAGATAAGGATGGAATGATCTGCGCACCAGATAAGCCAGGTATGGGTGTTGAGATTAATGTGGCTGGAATTAAGAAGTACTTAGTTGATGTTGAGATAAAGGTTGCTGGGAAAACATTATTTGCGACACCAACACTTTAAATTAAATTGTTGGATAATTACAGTATGACCAAAATCGAAGGGGGCAAGAATGGCTGAGACAACAAATCCATTTTTTTTAGCAAATCGTGATGCGATGAGTCGTTATGCAGATTTCACTGGCACAACTACTCGCCAGCAGTACTGGTTATTTTTTCTTGGTGCAAATGGTGCAACCTTTTTTGCAGCTGCGATTGCTGGTTCAGTTGTTGGTAATGTGCTCTCGATCTTCTTTTTAATACCAACCATCACAGCGGGCGTTCGCCGGATGCATGATGTTGGCAAGACCGGCTGGTTTCTTCTAATTCCGATCTACAACATTATTCTTCTAGCCTCACCTGGTAAGGCTTAACTCAGCCTGCTCCAGAGGGTTAGGCTTAGAAAGGCACTCTGGGATATTACTGATAGGTATTTAATCCTTTTTATCACGCTATTTATTCTTTTTTTACGCCCCGGCTAGGCCCAGTTGATCGTTACCAAAACGTTAGATTTCCAGTGGGTATCAAATAGCCAGATCGACCCTATGCTTCAACCGATCGAAGTTCGATCACTCCTAGGAGGATATAAATGTCAATCAAGAAAGTTAAAGTTAGCTTTGTTGCATTGGTTGTTGCTTGCACATCAGTAATTGCAATCAGCAGCGCAACAACAGCAAACGCAGCTCCAACCGGCCAATGGTGTAAGGGCGTAAAGATCGCCGCTTTCCCAGGTGGACCACAAGGTGGAGTTTTCGCAAACAATGTTTACAACGGCTACCGTCAAGCTCAAAAAGATCTTGGCCCAACAGTGAAGTACTACTTCTCAGATTGGGACCCAGCAAAGATGGTTACCCAGTGGAAAGAAGCAATTGCAACTAAGCCAAATGGCATTGCAATGTACGGCTTCATGGGACCAGAGGCTGCAAAGCCACTTGTCGAAGAGTCCTTTAAAAAGAACATCATCGTTACAACCCTTAATACATCTCTAACTGACCTACAAGCTCAGTACAGCACCAAAGGATTTGGTTATGTCGGAGCGGTTAACTACAAAGCAGGAGTAGATCTTGCTCAAGAGATGGTAAAGCGTGGAAAACTTAAGGCTGGAGATTCTGCATTTGTGTGGGGTCTTAAAGGCCAAGGTGGAGATCGCGGTCAACGTACAGTTGGCGTAATCGATGGCTTTGAAAAATCAAAGCTGAAGGTTATCTACCAAGAGATTGATCAAGCCACAAACACAACTCCTGCTTCAGGTGGACCAACATTTGCTGGAATTATGGCAAAGAATCCAGAAATTAAGGCAGTTGTTACCGATCACGGTGGCTTAACAGCTACTGCTGCAACCTACATGAAGGCAGCAAATAAGGCCGCTGGTTCAGTTTACTTTGGTGGATTCGATGTATCACCTGCTACAACTACAGCGATCACAAGTGGTTTCTTGAATCTAGTTATAGATCAACAGCCATTCTTACAAGGCTACCTACCAATTCTTCAGATCTGTTTAACAAAGAAGTACGGATTCTCCGGACTTGATGTTAATACAGCTGGTGGATTCGTAGATGCTACAAATGTAAAGACCGTTGCACCACTTGCAAAGGTTGAAATCCGCTAATTAAATAGCTGATTAATTTGGGTTTCGGCTGGAGATAATCTTTCCAGCCGAAACTTTTTAACTTTAATTAGGGGGACAAAATGGCAGGACAAGCTCCGGTAATTCAATTAAAAAATGTCTCAAAGACTTTTGGTGAGGTGCGCTCACTTTCGGGAGTAGATCTTGAGATCTATCCAGGTGAGATTGTGGGATTGCTTGGCGATAATGGTGCCGGCAAATCAACTTTGGTTAAGACCATCATGGGCTTTCATAAGCCAGATGAGGGTGGTGAGATTTGGTTTAAGGGTGAGAAGATCACTGAGTGGAGTGTGGAAAAGGCCCGTGCTTTAGGAATTGAAACTATTTATCAAGAGCGTGCCCTTTGTGAGTTACAGCCAATTTGGCGAAATATGTTTATGGGCCGGGAGATCAGAAATAAGTTTGGCAAGTTAGATGTAGCAAAGATGAAGAGTGAGGCCACTCGGTTAATGAGTGAGCACATGGGATTTACCTCAACTGCGGTTCACCCAGATAATTCAGTTCTAACTATGTCAGGTGGTGAGAAGCAGGGTGTTGCTATCACCAGAGCACTTTACTTTGAGGCAGAGCTGGTAATTTTAGATGAGCCAACAGTTGGCCTTTCATTATCTGAAACTAAGAAGACCTTAGAGTTCATTCAAAATATTAAAAAATCTGGTCGCTCCGCTATCTTTATCGATCACAATATCTTCCATATTTATCCTGCGGTAGATCGGATGATTGTGCTAGATCGTGGCAAGGTTGCTGGAAATTATAAAAAGAGTGAAATAACCATGGATGAGTTAATCGAAAGCATGTACCGCGTTGCCCGTACCGGTTCACTAAAGGAGTAATGAGATTATGGCTAAAACAGAAGAGGTAAAAGCAAAGAATAACGCTGCTCGACCACCATCATTTTGGCGCCGCTTTGGTATGCAGTTCGGTATCTGGGGTGTTGGTATTGGAATGTGGCTGATCTTTGTATTCACTGCATCCGAGGCATTTACATCAAAGGATATTTACCTAGCCTTTGCCTCAAGCACACCAATATTTGCCTTGATGGCGATCCCACTTACCTTAATTGTTATTACCGGTGAGATTGATCTTTCATTCCCATCTGTTATGGCACTTGCTACCGCCTCCTTTGCCAAGACCTACTCTGGTACTGGCAATATTTGGTTGGGCTTTGCAGTCGCCTTATTTGTCGGAACTATGTGTGGTTACTTCAATGGCTGGCTAGTTACCTACTTTGCTATTCCTTCCCTGGTTATCACAATCGGTACCGGCTTCCTATTCCGCGGTATTGAGTTAGCTTGGATGAATGGCTCTGGTGTTGGTCTAACTGATGAGAAGTTGGCGAGTGTTGCAAATGTATTAGTTGGCAGATCATTTTTTGGAATTGCAAATCAATTCTGGTGGACAATTGTGGTGACGATCATTCTTTGGTTTGTCTTAAACCGAACCAAGTTTGGTGCCCATGTGTTTTTAACTGGCGATAATAAAATTTCAGCTCAGTTAATGGGTGTTGACATCAACAAGGTAAAGCGCAGAACCTTTGCAATCATGGGCTTCTTCGCAGCATTTGCTGGCCTAGTTGCCTCCTTTGAGGTCTCTTACTTCTGGCCAACACTTGGTGAGGGTTTACTTATGAACTCAATCGCCTCTGTCTTCCTTGGTGGAACCTCAGTATTTGGTGGCATCGGAACAGTTACCGGAACATTTGTTGGCGCATTTATTATTGGTGCGATCAACGCCGGAATTGTTGCCTCAGGCATCAACGCCTTCTTTACTCAGGTCTTCTTCGGATTGGTGATTATTATTTCAGTAATCATGCAAGCTGTTATCTCCAAGAGAATCAAGCGCTAGTTAGTTATCCAGGATAAACAGGGTGAGCATTCAAGGAGTTTGCCCTGTTTTATCTGTACCATTTCATAAAAATGGCGAGGTAGATTACGCCAGCTTTGAAAGCTTGACGCAGTGGATTATCTCGCTGGGTACCAAATCAGTTTTATTTTTTGGTGTAGCAAGTGAAAATATTAAGCTCTCAGATGATGAGCGATATGAACTTCTGGAAAGATTACTTCGCACCCGAGCAGGTTCTGGCCTTCAGGTAATTGCAAGTGTGGCGGATCATTCAGCGGATTTAGCTGTCCGTCGCGCAAAAGATTATGAAAGTATGGGCGCAGATTACATAAATATCCTGCCGCCAACCTTTTTTAACCCAACACCTGCCCAGATAAATCATCACATCTCATCGATCTTAGTCAGTGTGAAGTTGCCGGTAATTGTGCAGCATCTACCACAGGGCGGTGGCGTAAATGATGTTGGTGATCTAGTAACGCTCAGCGAAAAATTTGATAATTTAAAGATGGTTAAGTGCGAGGCCAATCCACCAGCTGATTCAATTAAGCGGGTGCATCAATTAAGTAACAACCGGGTTGAAACATTAATTGGTTGGGGTGGAATTCACTGGGCAAATGGCGCAGCAGCTGGAGCTAAAGGTATTCAACCTGGTTGCAGCCTGACCGATCTTTACTTGTGGGCTGAGCAATCATTACTTGAGAAAAATCTACCTGAGTTTGAACAACGGCTCGGAAAGTTTTTACCAGTAATTAGTGAGTGGATCAATACCATCGAGGAGCTAGTCGCTGCCGAGAAGTTTGTGCTTGCACAACGCGGCATAATTGAAAGTGATTACTGCAGAGCACCAACTGTAGTTTTAACCGAGAAGATGAAAGCACAAGCCTTTTCCTTAATAGAGTTAGCACAATCAACCTCATCAGTTGGGACAAAGTAGCGATATGAAGATAACAAAGATTACGACATTGGTTGTTAATGCCAAGATGCGTAACTGGGTAGTTGTGCAGGTCTTCACTGATGTGCCAGGTTTAATTGGAATTGGTGAGGCAACGGTTGAGTATCAAGCACGTGCTGTGGTTGGTGCGGTCGAGGATTTAGCGGTTACCTTAATTGGTCGAGATCCGCGTGATATTGAACGTAATTGGCAGATTATGTACCGCCATCCATTTTTCAAAGGTGGCGTAACCATGATGTCAGCGTTAAGTGGAATTGATCAGGCGTTGTGGGATATCTCAGCTAAGGATTTAAATGTGCCGTTGTGGCGCTTACTTGGTGGCTTATCTCGAGACAAGATTCGTATGTATGACCACCTAGGTGGTGGCAATTCAGATGCGGTTTATAACTCAGATACCGCATCATCCTTTGGTGAAAAGATGAAGAAGAGTATTAGCGATGGTTTTACCGCAGTAAAGATTTTGGCGGTTCCGCAAAGTCAGGCGCTAGGGGAGTCAGATAAGTTAAAACATGCCCATGATTTAATGGCTTCAGCACGTGAGGCTGCAGGTCCTGATGTCGATATCATGATTGATTTTCATGGCCGCACCACTGCACCGATGGCGATTAAATATGCCAAGGTACTTGAACCATTTAATCCACTCTTCTTAGAGGAGGTAGTACCGCCAGATCAGATTGAGTCATTAAAGAGTGCTCGTAAAGGAATCACTGCACCAATTGCAGCTGGTGAGCGATGGTTACATCGAATTGAGTTCTTGCCATACCT
>CAMCXX010000019.1 GCA_945883755.1 Bifidobacterium breve
TAATATCTTTGCTCCACTTTGCGTAACTAAAATATCATCCTCAATACGCACACCAATTCCGCGGTATTCAGGTGGGAACAAGGTGTCATCAGGTTGAATATAAAAACCAGGCTCTACCGTCAAAATCATCCCTGGCTCTAGAACCGCATCTGCATACTGCTCTTTCCGCGCATGTGCACAATCATGAACATCAATTCCTAAATGGTGGCCACTACCATGGAATTGCCATCTGCGATGCAATCCCTTATCTGGCTGCAATGACTCCTCAGCTGTAATTGGTAATACACCCAGAGACTGAGCACCCTTTGCAATCTCAACCATGCAAGCGTTATGAAAATCCTTAAATTTAGCCCCTGGCTTAACCGCTGCAATTCCAGCTTGCTGTGCTTTGTATACAATCATATAAATTTGTCGCTGCGCTTCAGTGAACTTTCCATTAACCGGAAATGTCCTAGTGATATCTGCTGTGTAATGTGAATCAACCTCAACACCAGCATCAATTAAAATTAAATCTCCTGGCAATACATCCCCATCATTTTTTATCCAATGCAATACACATGCATGCGCACCAGATGCCACAATGCTTGGATAACCATTGTCATTTCCCTCAAGTCGTGCCCGGCCATAAAACGCACCCTCAATTACTCGTTCACCACGCGCTACAGATGTTGCCGCCGGGAAAACTCGCACCATATCTGCAAAACCGCGCACCGTTGCATCAATCGCTCTTTGCATCTCATCAATCTCATACTGATCCTTTACCATCCGCTCGACAGAGGTAAAGTTTAAAAACTCCTTCTCTTCTTCACTTCGCTCAGTTACTAACTTGTCAATCACAAGATCTTGACGACGGATAAGCAAAGAATCTTTTTTATCACTTAAAAACTCTGCAATATCCTCAATCTGCTTTACCTTAATTCCATACTTACTTTCACTCTCTGCCAATGTCATCCGGCGACCAATCCAAAACTCGCCATATCTAGTATCACGATAAAACTCATTACCATTTCGAGGAGATCTTGGGTGAATAAACAAAAGCGCTTCATGTCCTGACGCAGTTGGCTCCATTACAAATACAGAATCTGGCACACAATCACTTGCCACAATTCCGGTATACCAACTGTAAGCAGAGTGCGCACGGAATTGATAATCACTGTCATTACTTCGAACCTTTAATGAGCCAGCTGGAAAAATTAACCGCACACCTGGATACTGCTTAGATAATTTCTCTCTTCTTATCTTTGTAAATGGAATTGATTTATGTGGCGTCAACGATTCCAGTGGTGAATCTGCCCATCCCGTTTTCATAAACTCCGACATTGCATCTGCAATTGGAATTTCATGACTTCTTGATTCAATCGGATTCTTAATATCGGACACATCCAAATAGTAGCCAATAAAGCGAGGAAAAAGTAATGTACCCTGACACAGTGCGAATCAAACTTACTGGCTTTCATGGTGATTTTGCATCAAAAATTTCAAGTAATCTCCACTATTTCAATTTAGAAACTACAATAAGCAATCATTTTGATTTAGAACTCATCATTGATCCACACTTGGGTTCAATCAAAAATCCTGAGAAAACAATAATTGCCCTTGTTGAACCACAAGTAGTAAGACCTGATCTTTACAACAAAGCAATCTGGCGAAACTATGCAGGGATACTTCCGTTATCTTATTATCGTGCGCAAAGACTTGGCATCAATGAGTGGTTTGATTTTCCAGTAATTCTACCTAGGTACCCAAGAAACAATCGCATACGATTAAATCGCGTTGCGATTGTCAACGAACACAAGTTTTCTGGATCTTCTAGAAGTATGTATGGACTTAGAAGGAAAGTGATAAGGAATTATGAAGAAAATTATCCGGGGCAATTAGATGTATACGGAGTTGAATGGGATAAAGGGAGAATAATTGAACTTCAAAGGCGCATTTATTCAATGAGACAACATGTACTTCAATCCGAATTCTCACTCAGAGAATGCTTTTCTGATTTGTGGCACCAGTACCCGAACCTTGCAGGACACATGCATGAAGATTTAGAAAAACTACAGGAATATCAATCATCTATTGTGATTGAGAATGATCTAGATTATGTATCTGAAAAGGTTTGGAAAAGCATTTACGCCGGTGCAGTCCCTGTTTATGTCGGCCCAAAACTTATAAATGATCCAATGCTGGAGGCAGCGGTTTTAAGTGCAAAACCTGATGTATTTTCAATCGTTAGTAAATTATCCATAGAAAATAATGACGTAATGAGTGAGATTAGAAAATACGGTTACTATTTCCTAGATAATCTTGAAGATTCAAAATATGGAGTGAATTTTTGTGCAAAAAAAGTTGCTGAATCGATTAACAGCTTAATTCATAATCTTTAATGCAGAAATCGTTTCGTCAATTATTTTAAATGAATCTCGCTTGACTTTCCAATTTGGGTATTGCTTTTTGAATTTACTCATATCAGAAATCCACCAAATATGATCGCCTTTTCGATTTTCGTTTTCAATTTCGAATTCAAGTTTATATCCAACTTCAGCCAAGTAATTTATGGCTTCCAAGATTGAAATATTCGAATTCATAGTTCCACCAACATTAAAAACCTGTGAGATTCCTGGTTTTTGAATAATCTCCCAAAAAGCCTCAACTAAATCTGCACTATGTAAATTGTCTCGAACTTGCTTACCTTTATAACCAAAAACTTTGTAAGGTTTTTTAGTCACTGTACATTTGACGAGATAAGACAAAAAACCATGGAGCTCTGCACCCTTATGCGAAGGCCCAGATAGGCACCCTCCTCTTAAACAAGTTGTTTGAAGGGAGTAGTAGCGTCCATACTCCTGAACCAATAAATCTGCAGAAAGTTTACTTACTCCAAATAAACTGTGCAAAGAATTATCCACAGAGATTGATTCATCAAATCCTAAATTCGCATATTGAGATTTTCTCTCCAAATTCCAACGGTATTCTTCCTCTACATAATTAAACTTATTAGTAAAGTCTCCATAAACTTTATTAGTACTCATGTAGATAAATACAGCATTTGCAGAATATTTACGATAAAGCTCCAAAAGATTAAGTGTTCCATTTGCATTAACTTCAAAATCAGTAAAAACCTCCTTCGCTGCCCAGTCATGGGAAGGCTGCGCTGCAGCGTGTATAATAACTTCTATTGATTTACCGTAGTCAATAAAAACTTTTTCTAACTCCTGAAAATTCCTGATGTCAATATCTGCGTGTTCATATTGTGGGTAATCAGCGAGTAATTCCTTTTTCACCGGCGAAGTGTCTCCGTTGTCGCCAAAAAAATATTTTCTGAGATTGTTGTCAACTCCGATAACTTTATAGCCCTTATCATGAAGAAATCGAACAGATTCATTTCCAATTAAGCCTGTGCTGCCGGTGATTAGAGCGGTTTTCATATCCACCATTCGACGTCCTCAATAGGTAGGTAACGTTTTTCAACTCCTCATTGTAGATGCAGGGCTGGGAGTAATAAGACATGTGGCTTGCTTGGATTTATTGTGCCTCATTGCCTCATATCAAAATTGTATACTTTCGGGCACAAATAGAGCTGTAATTTGCAGATTGGTATAAACTGATGCGCTTAGTCTAAAGTTCAACATATAGGTTGTTAGTCATCAGAATTTCAAAAAAACTGATAAGTGGGGCTTTATATGTTACGGTCAATTTTGCGACGGTCAAAGAAACTGAGATTTCTAATAAGAACCGTACCTATTTTTTATCGCTTACAGATGGCTGATATAGATATAGGTGATTTTACGAACTTGCATAAGTTGTCGAGAATTCTAAAGCTATATCCGGGTCGAGTGTCAGCAAAAGATTTGTTTATTTATTTGCTTCACTCGAAATCTGAAATCGACCAAGAATTAATTGCCTTTATCCTAAATGGTCCAGGAGGATATTTTGTTGAGTTTGGGGCATGCGATGGGATTATTGGAAGTAACACATACTTTCTAGAAAAATATCAGGGCTGGAATGGAGTTCTAGCAGAACCCATACCAGAATGGTTTAGTGAGATTGGAAGAAATCGTTCTTCTAAAGCATTTCAGTGCGCCGTCCACCCAATTAATGGAGTGAAACTTGTATTCAAGGAAGCAGATCAACGAGGGTTATCAACGCTTAGTGGTTACGAGCAAGTAGATAGGCACGGGGATCGAAGAGTTAGCGGGGGGAGGAATAAGACGTATTCTGTAACTACGATTACATTACAGCAACTTCTGATAGAGGCAAACGCTCCAAAACAGATAGATTTTCTAAGCATTGATACCGAAGGGAGTGAGTTTGAGATCTTATCGCATTTTTCATTCGAAGAGTATGTTTTTAAGTTCATCACGGTTGAGCATAATCATTCAAAAAATCAGGACAAATTAAAAGTTTTAATGAATTCTAAGGGCTATGTTGAAATTCTTCCAGAGTTTTCGGGCGGAGACTGGTGGTTTGTTCCAAAGCATGCACTGGATAAGATTTAAACTTTATAAAATTAGACCAAATAATTGGCAAGAAGACTATTGAGGTTATTTGAGAAACTCGGATCATCAACCGAAATAACTCTGAAATCTTGTGGAAAATCCTTTACGGTTATGGGTAATAATTTGAGCGCATTTATGTTGAGTAAACCTGCTACAAAGCTGAGAGAAGATTTTGCCAAAATCAATACATCACCCTCCGCCATGTCATCCCATACTTCAATCGGCGAAATGTTGTACTTGATATCTATATTAGGTAAAAAATTGAATTCAGATTTTATGTCAATATAAGACCAATTTAGGTTGCCATCTGCGAGTAGATTGTTCTCACTCCAATACACTTGAGTTTTTTGCGAAACTCCTAATGAAAACAAATCAGGCTTCAGGCCTTGGATACCATCAGTATGGAATGTGAAAGTACATTCAAACCCTAATTCTGCCAGTTGGGTATTCAATTGTTGCAGAATTGCTTGGTACCATCTTAAAGAGATTTTTCTATCTGGGAGTTGGCCAGCACCAATATTTGCCCAGGGTAAATGTATCTTAATATAAAATTTCTTAGATAAATTTCTATTACTAGTCCCATGGCGGGACCTAACAAGATTATAGATATCCCCGTGGCCTCTTATTCCTGGGTATGGGTTTGAAATAATTAAAAGATAATTTCTGCCTCGCTCATTTAAGCAAAACTTTAGCAAATACAATATTGGTATAAAGAATCTTTCTAATCTTGGCCACAAATTAAATTTAATTGAAGTATGTTCTATATGACAACAGGAAAAATCAGAAAAATTCAGATATCTATTTAAGTCTTTAATAAATTGTTGTTTTGAATTCAAATCATTAATTCCATCCCCATAATTTGAATCTATACTCAAAATCTCTTTATGATGGTATCCAACATTAAAAAAACATGATAGGGCTTCTATAGCTAGAAGTCTTTGAACTTGTGCTCCAGCACCATCTTGCAGATATTCAGAGTCATACCCTAAGCAAATTGACATGAGCACCTATCTATTATTGAACTTTGTTGTATTTATTAGCCTAAAGATTACAACAATATTGAATTTTTGGAAGGTATGAAAGCACAGACTAATTGCGGTAAACTAAAGCCTTCTTGAGGAGACGTCGCATAGCCCGGTCTAGTGCGCCTCACTGCTAATGAGGTTTTCCCGAAAGGGAAACGGAGGTTCAAATCCTCTCGTCTCCGCCAGTTGAATTCAGTTAAGTATTAATAAGGAGAACCATTGCCAACCTATAAAGTTGTAATAGTTGGTGCAGGGCCTGCTGGTTACTTCACAGCGCAGGCACTTCAAAACTCTCAAACCGATGATCTATCTTTTCAAATCGACATGATTGAAAGGCTTCCGACCCCCTGGGGATTGGTAAGAAGTGGTGTTGCTCCCGATCATCCAAAGATTAAAACAGTCTCAAAGGTTTTTGAAAAAATAGCAAAAGAGCCAAACTTTAGATTATTCGCAAATGTAGAGGTTGGTAAGGACGTTTCAATTAAAGAGCTACGGGAAAAATATGACGCAGTTGTTCTCTCAACCGGCTCTGCAATCGGCAGAAAGCTAGGTATTCCTGGTGAAGATTTACCAAACTCATTGTCAGCAGCACAATTTGTTCCTTGGTATAACGCCCACCCTGATTACACCGAGGTAGAGGTTGATTTGTCAGGTGACACCGCAGTTGTAATTGGCGCTGGAAATGTTGCCATGGATGTAGCGCGGATGCTCGCACTAGATCCAACTGAACTTGATCCAACTGATACTGCTACACATGCTCTAGTAAAATTACATCAAAGCAATATTCGCACCGTCATTATTTGTGGTCGCCGCGGTCCAGAGCACGCCTCTTTCACTTCACCAGAGCTTCGTGATCTTCTAAAGTTAGAAAAGACCGATGTTTATTTCGATCTCAACGAGATAGAGAAAGCACAAGTACGCGTTGAGGCAGCGGGCGAGGTAGAGAGGGAGTTAAGAAATAATCTAGAAGCTATGCGGTTAATTGCAGAGCATGAGAAAAAAGGCGTGGCTCGAAAACTAGTGATTACGTTCTTAGCTACACCACTTGAGATGAAGGGAAGTGGCAAGATAGAAGAGGTAGTCTTCGGAATCAATCAGGTTGAGGCAGATGACAAGATAACCTCAACTAATAAAACATTTTCTGTCAAATGTAGTTTAGTAATTTCAGCGATCGGTTACGAGGTTCGTGAATTTGCGGGGGTGCCAGTTGAAAATGGTCGGATTACAAATATTGGTGGCAAGGTTGAACACAATCTTTATGTTGTTGGGTGGGCAAAACGCGGACCAAATGGTGTGATCGGCACAAATAAGAGCGATGCTGCTGATGTAGTTGATTTGTTAATTTCAGAATTAAAAGAGCCAAAAAACACAAATGGGCTCTCTGATTTATTGAAATCAAATCATGAAGTAATTGATCAGGCAGGTTGGGAGAAGATCAACGCTTCAGAGATCCTCTCTGGTGAACCACATGGAAAGCCACGCATAAAAGAGGTTGATTGGAAAGCATTGGTAAGTTTGGGACGAGCCTGATAAATCGCTAGACTTCGGCTCGCTTTAAAAATTGCGCCCGTAGCTCAACGGATAGAGCATCTGACTACGGATCAGAAGGTTTGGGGTTCGAATCCCTACGGGCGCACATTCCAACAGAGCGACATCGGCTTCAAAGCACCTTTATTCAATTAATCTTGCATCTTTTAATGATTATGTGAAAGGAGTTTACAGCTTCTTTATCAAAACTCAAATTGCAATAAGAATAGTTACTGTCCAACCTAAAACACTATTTCCATAATTGTTGTGTTTGCCGGCCGCTGTTTTCCTTTAACTTGAGTTTAATTCTAATTCGCGGAATTACTTGCGGACCGTCAGGATCATTTAAGTAGTAGTTAGATCCTGTAATTCTCCATTTAATGTAGATTAGATAAGGAATGATTTCACCTTTGAAATAATCTTTTATCCCTTTGTATTGTCCTCGGTATCGCAAATAATGTAACCCTGTGATTTGCAAAAGTCTCCTTTTAACATATTCCGTTCTTTCAATCTGATTATTAGGAATTGTCGATGCAGCAGAGGTTTCAGATATCATCCAAGGATAAACGCCTTTAAATTTAACCTCGCTGGACCAAGCTGGCCAATCAGAAGGGCCTTCCAGTAATTCGGATTCGACTGCATGAATGAGTGCGCGCCTATTAATTAAGTAAGCTGATGCTCCAGATCCAATTAGTCTTGGTTCAAAATCAAAAAGAATTCTCTTGCTTTCTGCTATATATTCAATTGAATTTGCTTTCATTATTCTCGATGATCTGCTGAATAATTGAATTATCGTTGCTTGTGAATTACTAACTTTTGCAACCGCTTCAATTTCTTGTAGATTAAAATCAACCAATTTTACATCTTCTTCGAATATCAATACCCACTCGTAATCATTTTCTAAGGCTTCTAAGTAGATTAGTTTATGGCTTAATGCACAACCAATTGATTGCTTAGTAAATCGATATCCAAGGCGGGCATCACAACTTTCCAGATTTACAAGTGATTGTATTTCTTGGTCGCTGAGATTCTCTCCGACAACAGCCTCGAAAATTTTGTATTCCATACCCATTGAATTTAATGAGTTCATTAAATTTTGATGCCTTAGCGAGTTTGGCATGATGATGACATACGTATGAATAGACATTACTTGGAAATTTCTACAAGTCCAATTTGCTCCCGAAATCCAAGTGAATCCCAAGCATCAAATCCTGAAACCACCATGCCATTTTCAATTCGATCAATACTCACGCCATCTACTGCAACCTTATTTCCAGTTGCTGCTTGACCTAGGTATTCCCCTTTATGAGTTCCGGTCAGATGCCATCTTGTAACTACCGTGCTTCCCTCGGCAATAATCTCTTCAACTGAAAAATTAATATCTGGAAATGCTTCGCGCCATTTGCGCCACTGCAATCTAAATGACTCTCTTCCAACTCCAAATTTAGGATCATTACCAGCTGCATCCTCTGCAATAAATCGATCTATCGCTGATTCATCTCCTTGATTCCAAATTTGTTCGAAGAAATCTCTGGCTAATTGTTTGTTTTTCTCTAGATCAGACATAGATCTAACTTTATGGGGTGCTTGAATAAGTAGCAAGCCTGATTGAGCAAGTAAGATTTAACAATGCGTGCAGCAGCGAGGTTTAACCAAATAGCGGTAGGAAAGTAAGCGATGCTGGTTAAAGAGGTTCTTGCGCACAAGTATGTAAAGCGGCTCTTTATCGCTAGATTTATCTCTAATTATGGGAACGGCCTAGGGCCAATCGCAATTGCCTTTGGAGTGTTAGCTCTGCCAAATGGTTCGGCAAATTTACTTGGAATAGCGCTGGGTTCAACCGCTGTCTGCTTCTTAATCATGGCGCCATTTGGTGGCGTGATTGCAGATAAGTATGGAAGAGCAAGAATGGTTGGCATAACCGATATGCTCGCTGGTCTTGTTTTGTTTGTACAGGTTTATTTTTTTGCGATTAATAATGTTCCATTACTGGTTTTAATTTTGGTAAATGGATTTTTCGGCGCAATGTGGGGAATTTTCTGGCCAGCCTTTACCGGAGTCTTGCCTGCTATTTTGCCCGAGGAGGCGTTACAAAAAGGAAATGCGTTTAATGCATTGGTATCAAACTCTGGCATGATTCTTGGCGCAGCCTCTGCTGGTTTATTAGTTAGTGGTTTTGGCGCAGCTACAGCACTTGCAATTGATGCTATTTCATTCTTTATTGCCGGTTTACTTGTTTTCACCTTTCGACATATGACACCTCGAGCAGAAATAACTGAAAATACAATGCTGGATGATCTACGTCATGGCTGGCAGGTGTTTAAATCATTTCGCTGGATTGTGGTAATTGTTATTTCATTCTCTTTTATTGTTATGTGTTGGGCAGCAGCTGAGAGTGTTTTAGGTCCACTGATAGCCCTCGAGCACTTTGATGGTCCAAAATCCTGGTCAATTGTGATCACCGCTGAATCAATTGGTTTGATTGTTGGCGCTCTTCTTGCCTTAAAGATTAAGCCAAAATTTCCGATGCGTTTTCTAATGCTCTCATCATTCACAATCACTTTTTACATTTGGACAATGGCCAAACCACAATCACTAGCATTAATTGCTTTTGGTGCATTTTTATTTGGTATTACCCTGGATCTTTGGGGCACTTTGTGGAACACGGCATTGCAACGAAAGGTGCCACGGGATTCACTTTCTCGAGTTTCAGCATTTGATGCGATGGGTTCAATGATCTTTAAGCCGGTTGGGTTAGCAATCGCCGCCCCGCTTTCAACCCTATTTGGGATAGATAACCTGCTGATGATTCTGGCTGGGGTTACCGTGGTCGCCATTTTATTGCCGCTTTTGGACCCAACTGTGCGCAACATGAGCTATCAGAGTGAATTAAATCTAAGCCCACAATAAGGTTGTTCTCAGAAATTTCTTACTTTAGGAATTTAATCTACAAACTATCGGTTAAGTAAATCAATTGGGTACCCAGGGGGAAGTATGAAAAGCACAGTAGTCAAAGTATTTATTGGCTTTTTAATTGGCGCAGTAAGCGTCGGTGGATTAGCTGTCGCAAATACCCCATCGGTACCTGTGGTTAAAGCGTGTATGGACAACAGAAGCAAAGCTTTGTTTGTGTCTACAAATGGATCTTGTACCAAGGGCAGAACCGCAATTGATATCGGTGCAACTGGTGCAAATGTTAAGAGCATAGCTCAACTGGTATCACCGTCAGTAGTTTCACTTAAGGTTAACTCAATTACGGGAGGCGGCAGTGGCTCTGGATCAGTAATTAGAACCACATCCACAATCTCCTACATCGTTACCAATAACCATGTAATTGAGAGCGCTGCAAATGGTGGAACGATTGAGGTTGAGTTAAATAATGGTGAAGTTTTAACAGGAACCATTGTTGGTCGTGACTCAGAGTATGACCTAGCTGTCGTTTCTGTAAGAAAAGGAAACTTACCTGTTATCGCTCAAGGTGATTCAAGTGCAGTTGCGATCGGTGATGCAGTAGTTGCCTTTGGCTCCCCGCTTGGATTATCTGGCACCGTTACCAGTGGAATTATTTCGGCCTTAAATCGCCCCGTAACAACTGGTTCAACCAGTATCACCTCATACATTGATGCAATTCAAACAGATGCTGCAATTAATCCAGGAAACTCTGGTGGCCCATTGGTTGACTCACAAGGAAGAATTGTTGGCGTTAACTCTGCCATTGCAACACTTGGTAGTGGATCTGCAACCGGAAATATCGGACTTGGTTTCTCAATTCCATTTAATCAAGCAAAACGAATAATCAATGAGATTATTGCAACTGGTAAATCAACTAAACCAATCTTTGGTGTCTCATTTGATTCCACCTTTACGGGTACTGGCGCAAGAATCGGTGCCCTAACAGCTGGAAAAGGTGCTGAAAAGGCTGGAATTCCAGTGAACTCAATTGTTAAAAGTATTGATGGATTTAAAGTTAACAACGCAGTCTCTGCGATAGTTCGAATTCGATCAAAGGCGCCAGGTGATCAGATCACTGTAATTGTTGAGTTACCAAACGGTACTTCAAGAACCTACACAGTTACATTGGACTCTGCACCATCGCTATAACCAGATAACTCTATAATGGCCGCTTCAAACAATTGTTGGGGGCGGCCTAAATTAAAAAGAAGAAGAGTTCTGAAGGTAAGGCTGGTCTAGAACTTCTCTCCGCTCTCTCTGGTGTTTTAATTGCAATTCAATCTCGCATTAATGGTGAACTATCTCTACGTTTAGGTGATTCACTCGAGGCTGCGATGGTCTCATTTTCTACCGGCCTAATCTTTGTCACAATCATTGTTGTCTCTAGAAGAAAAACCCGAGCAGGCTTTGGTTTAATCTTTGCTGCAGTTAAATCTAAAAAGTTGCCAGCTTGGCAATTGGGCGCAGGTGTTCTTGGTGCCTCCTTTGTTGCCATGCAAACACATGTTGTACCTATAGCTGGTGTTGCATTATTTACGGTGGCATCCCTTGCTGGGCAAACTGCTATTTCATTATTTGTAGACAAGGTTGGTTTATCAGGTGGCAAAAAGAGTGCTATCAGTAAGCGTCGCGTAATCGCAGCTCTAATAACAGTAATCGCAGTAATTGTCTCTGCCTGGGATAGGTTTTCAATGAACACATTCTCAGTTGCAGCAATTTTTCTAGCAGTCCTTGCTGGTACTTGGGTTGGTGTGCAGCGGGCGCTAAATGCCCAGATCAATGTTCACTCAACCCAATCCTTTGCTACCTCGCAATTAAACTTTATAACCGGCACATTATTTTTACTCATCCTATTTTTTATTAGGTACTTAAATACCGGTCAGCCATTATCAAAATTAGTAAGTGCTCCTTGGTGGGTTTACTTAGGCGGCTCAATTGGTGTTCTTTATATAGCTTTCTCAGCCACCGCTGTTCAACATATGGGCGTCTTAGTCTTTACTCTTTTTAGTGTGGGTGGCATGTTGGTTGGTTCATTAATTATTGATCTAGTTGCCCCAACAAGTGGAACTGATATTTCCTGGTACTTAATTGCTGGAATTCTTCTTACCTATCTCGGCGTTATCGCCAATGGTCAATCGCGATTTTCGCGCCGGTAATTAATAGCACCTGAAATAATTGAGGCAACAATAAAGAAAACAGCCACCGAGTAAGTAATGTTTTTAAGCCAAGGAATTGATCCACTGAAGTAACCAGAAACAGTTATTCCAACACCCCACAGCAAAGCGCCTAAGACATTTGCCGATAGAAACTTGTAGTAATTCATCTTAACTGTGCCAGCAATTGGCGGCACAAAAGTGCGAACCCATGGCACGTAACGAGCAATCACAACTGACCACCAACCATACTTTTCGTAAAAGATTTCAGATCTGACCAGTACCTTCTTCATAATTGGCGACCTTGCCCTTTTAAAGTAAGGACGACCTAATTTTCGACCGATTACAAAGCCAACTTGATCACCAAAAAAAGCGGCTAAGAAGATTACTGAAATCAAAATTACAATATTTACATCATCTCTTGCTGCTGCAACTAAACCTGCGCTAAATAACAATGAGCTGCCAGGTAGGAAAAAGCCGAACAATAAACCTGCCTGAATGAAGACAATCGCTCCAAGAACTAGGTAAAAGAGAAAGGGTGCTACCGGGCTTAATTGAGAATCAAAGGTTGCGGCGAAGTTACTCAAGATTTCTTCTTTACTGATGCAGCAACCTTTTGCACCACATTTTGGTCAAAGACACTTGGCACTATGAAGTTAGCATTTAATTGATCATCACTGACGCAGGATGCAATGGCTTCTGCTGCAGCCACCAGCATCTGATCGGTTATTTTGGTAATTCTGGCATCTAGTAAGCCGCGGAAAATTCCGGGAAATGCCAGGACATTATTTATTTGATTTGGTTGATCTGATCTTCCAGTTGCAACCACCGCTGCATACTTTCGGGCAATAGCTGGATCAATCTCTGGATCTGGATTAGCAAGTGCAAAGACAATCGAACCCTTCGCCATTGATTTAATATCCGCTTCAGTTAAAACATTAGGGGCACTTACCCCAATAAATACATCAGCATCCTTTAGCGCCTGATGGATATCACCGCGGAAATCACCTGGCGCACAATTTGTAATAAACCATTGGCGCATCGGATCGCTTTCGCCATTGTTTTCGGCAACTAAGCCATCCTTATCAAAGCCAATAATATGTTTAGCGCCCTTTGCTACCAATAACTTAGCTACAGCTGTTCCAGCTGCACCGACACCACTTAATACAATTCGGGCGTTAGATAAATCTTTTTTAACCAGCTTTAACGCATTAGTTAACGCTGCTAAAACCACAATTGCAGTTCCATGTTGGTCATCATGAAAGACTGGGATATCTAATAATTCACGTAGTCTCGCTTCAATCTCAAAACATCGAGGTGCCGAGATATCCTCTAGATTTATACCGCC
>CAMCXX010000020.1 GCA_945883755.1 Bifidobacterium breve
CAATGTAAGGCAAGGTGACTGCTCCAAAGAGCGCAACCCAGCGCCATGGGCTTGGCAGGATTACTGCGGCAATAAAGCAGATAGTTCTAATCATCATCGATACAAAGTATTTTCTCTGTCTGGTTGATTGATCCTTAGTAAGTGACTCACCAACAGATGTAACCAGATGAGCTGGTGCCTCTTTGAAATCCTTGTTCTCCATATAGTAAGAGTAGATGGTTAAACGGGTAAATTCATAGCCAAAAAAATATGGCTCACATTAAGTGAGCCATATCATTATGAGTGGTATTAGCTGCGATTGGTTCCTCGAGCTTTAGCAATCCGGCTGAGGATTTGATAACCAATAACCGCCATAACGGTGGCATTGATGATGCCGCTAAATGTGAAATCGCCACGGGTCCAGGCCATATCTGAGATTCCAATGATCAAAGAGGTGGCCGCGATATAGAGATTTGTCGGATCAGCAAAATTAACTCTGCCATCAATCCAAATCCTTGCACCTAGAACTCCGATCATTCCAAAGAGTGCAACTGTTACGCCACCTTTAACTCCAGCTGGTGTGGCTGCAAGGACTGCGCCGAATTTTGGCGATAGAGCTAATGCGATAGCTCCAACTCCGGCAAAGATGTAGGCGAGGGTTGAATAAACTCGACTAGCTGCCATAACGCCGATGTTTTCAGCATATGTTGTTGTACCAGAACCGCCACCTAGGCCAGCGAGAGTTGTAGCCGCACCATCTGCGATCAGTGCGTTACCAATCTGATCATCTAAGTTTTTGCCAGTCATAGCTGCAACCGCTTTAACATGGCCTACATTCTCTGCGATCAGAACAAGGACGACAGGAAGAAAGAGAATTACTGCACTTGTGCTAAATGTTGGAGTTGCAAACTCTGGAAGTCCAAACCAGCTTGCATCTCTAACTCCATCAAAATTGACATCGCCCATAAGCGCTGCGTAGGCGTAGCCAAGTACCAATCCGACAAAGATGCTGATTCTGCCTAGGAATCCACGGAAGAAAGCACCAACTAATCCGATTGCAAGTAGTGTGATTAAGCCAAGACGCTGACCTTGCATGAAATCATTTTTTGCAGCTCCTGCAAGATTCAAACCAATAACCATCACGATTGTGCCAGTTACAATCGGTGGCATAAATGTATCTATCCAGCCAGTGCCCGCAGCCTTAGCTGCAAAACCAACTAACGCTAGAAGAACGCCGGCAACAACTATTCCGCCAAGGGCCGCGGCAATTCCACCCTCGGTTTTAGCAGCTGCCACAGGGGCTAAAAATGCAAATGAGGAGCCTAGGTAGCTAGGTAACTTATTTTGAGTTAATAAGATAAATAGAAGTGTGCCGATTCCTGAGAAGAACAGGGTGGTTGTCGGTGGAAATCCGGTAATGATCGGAACTAAAAATGTAGCACCAAACATTGCAACAATGTGCTGCAATCCCATACCAATTGTTCTTGGCCAGGTTAATCTCTCATCGGTTAAAACAACCTCTCCGGGGGCGATATTTTTTCCATCGCCATGAAGTTTCCAACTTAGCATTTGAACTCCTTTGTGTTTCTCCTAGTTTGATCCGCTGGATCCTCTGGATCCTTTGGATTTTTGTTCTGCCCTTAATCTCAAGGGGCATTAAAATAAGAGAGTAGAACTTCTTAGATCCTTTACTGGTAGGTAACTGGGAAAGTCGTGATTTTTTTGCATATGGCGGGCTTTCTACGCGAGGATTTCTCGCATAGCGCTAGGTTGGATAGAGTAAGGCCATCAAGTGGAGGCTATCGCTCCCACCTTTATCGCCTCGGCGGACTGGTTGCTTAATTTACTTAAGCGCGGCTGTTTTCACTTGTGCAGTAACTGCAGATATCAACTCAAGATGAAACGGCTAAGGAGAAATTATCAGCACAGAGCCACGTATCAATGATCGAATTCGCGTTCCGCAAGTTCGGTTGATTGGCTGGGATGGTGAACAGATTGGTGTGACCGCTATCGATGCGGCGCTCAAAATGGCAGATGAGATCGGTCTAGATCTCGTTGAAATATCACCAGACGCTAATCCACCAGTGTGCAAGATTATGGATTTTGGAAAGTACAAATACGAAATCGCACAGAAGGCTAGGGAAGCACGACAAAATCAAACTCACATTATTGTGAAGGAGATGCGTATTAGACCAAAGATTGAACCTCATGATTACGAGACAAAGCGCAATCACATTGAGAAGTTCTTACTAGGTGGCGACAAGGTGAAGGTAACTATTCAATTCCGTGGCCGTGAGCAATCACGTCCAGAGATGGGATATCGATTACTACAAAAGCTCGCGGAGGAGCTGGTCGAAATAGCGGTTGTCGAGTTCGCCCCTAAACAAGAGGGACGAAATATGACGATGGTGTTGGGTCCGGCGAAGAAAGCAAGTGCTGGTAAGAAGACAAAGGAGCCGGCGCCTAAGGATTCAGTAGGGAATAAGTAATTAGTTAAAAATTTTGATTTAACAAATTAGCATTAATAAGCAATAGAAGCAATAGGAGGAAGATATGCCAAAGATGAAAACCCACAGTGGTGCGAAGAAACGCTTTCGCTTAACTGGATCTGGAAAGGTCATGCATGAGCGTGCAGGAAAGCGCCACTTATTAGAGCGCAAATCCTCTCGTCTAACCCGTCGTTTGACCGGCGATGTTGAGGCGAAGAAACCAAATACATTTTCAGCAAAGCGCATGCTTGGCTTGAAGTAAGGGAGATGAGATAAATGGCAAGAGTAAAACGTGGCGTGCATGCAGCTAAAAAGCGCCGTACAACTTTAGAGAGAGCAGCGGGTTACCGTGGTCAGCGTTCTCGTTTATTTTCTAAGGCCAAAGAGCAGGTTACTCACTCAATGGTTTACGCCTTCAATGACCGCAAGGATAAGAAAGGTGATTTCCGATCACTTTGGATACAGCGGATCAATGCAGCAGCTCGAGAGAATGGCATGACCTACAACCGGTTAATGCAAGGGTTGAGGATTGCTGGCGTTGAAGTTGATCGCCGAGTTTTGTCTGAGCTTGCAACAAATGATCCAGCAGCATTTGCAAAATTAGTAGAGATTGCGCGTAAAAACGTAGTCACAGCTTAACAAAACTGGTTAATGGAAAAGATTTCTAGCCTTCACTCACCTCACGTAGGCAGAGTGAAGGCTCTTCTTGGTTCAAGGGGTAAGAAGAATCGCGAGCTCGAGAGTACCTTTGTTGCAGAAGGTCTCCAAGCAGTTCGTGAGGCCTTATACCCAAAAATGGGTGAAGGCTTTAGAGTTAAACAACTGTTTCTAACACAAACGGGCTCATCAAAACTCTCCGCCGATCTTGATCTTGCCGCCCTAGATAATGTTGAGATCTTCGAGACAACAGATCAGGTTATGAATGAGATGGCTGATTCCCAATCACCGCAGGGAATTCTGGCTCTTTGTTCAACTAAATCTTTAAAGATTGAAGATCTTTGGCGAAGCGCACCGCGCAAGATTGCTTATTTTTGGCAAATCCAGGATCCTGGAAATGCTGGAACTGTGATCAGAACAGCTGATGCTTGTGGTTTTGATGCAGTAATTTTCTCGGATAACTCGGTAGATATTTTTAATCCTAAAACAGTTAGAGCCACGGTAGGTTCGCTTTGGCATATTCCGGTGATCGCTGATATTGAAATTAATGAATTTATTAATGAAGCGCTAAATCATGATTTTGAACTTCATGCACTCGCCGTCGATGGCGAAAGCACTCTCAACAATGAGTATGTGCAGCGCTGCCACAAAAACAGTATTTGGATTTTTGGAAATGAGGCTCGTGGCTTACCGGCTTTGCCGGATGCGGTGAAAAAGCTTCAGATCCCGATGAAGGGCCATGCCGAATCATTAAATGTGGCCAGCGCTGCCTCAATCCTCATGCATTTGGTGGGTGTTAATTAGTAGGCTTCGCAGATTATGACGCCCTCAGATGATGCTCTTTTTACCGATGAACAGATCAAGAGTGATGAGAAGCTCGCAATTGCGGCGATTAATGCGGCTAAAAATTTAGAGGATTTAAAGCAGGTCAAGATAGATTTTATTGGAGATAAGTCACCAATTGCTAAAGCCAATCAAAGGTTGGGTTCATTAAACCCAGAGCAACGTGCGCAATTTGGAAAAATTATCGGTGCCGCAAGGAGCAATCTCAACCAAATTTTCTCCGAGAAAAATGAAAGTTTGGAGAGAGAAAAGGATGCTCATGCACTCCTTACTGAACGTGTAGATATCACATTACCCAATCGCCAATCGCTTCCAGGAGGTTTGCATCCGCTGACATTGTTAACAAATGAGATATCAGATCTTTTCTTAGGAATTGGATATGAAGTTAAAGAGGGTCCAGAGCTTGAATCAGAGTGGTTAAATTTTGATGCTCTCAATATTCCGGCAGACCATCCAGCTCGAACTATGCAGGATACATTTTTTATCGAACCATTAGAGGCTAAATTGGTTTTACGCACACACACCTCACCCGTTCAGATAAGAACAATGTTGGATCAAAAGCCTCCTATCTACGTTATCTGTCCAGGCAAGGTGTATCGAGCTGATGAATTAGATGCCACTCATACGCCAGTTTTCCATCAAGTAGAGGGTTTAGTAATTGATGAAAATATTACGATGGCGGATTTAAAAGGCACATTGGATTACTTTGCGAAGAGTATTTTTGGCGGGGATGTAAAAACTAGATTACGACCATCCTACTTTCCCTTCACCGAACCTAGCGCTGAAGTAGATTTTTATTTTAATGGCCGTTGGATTGAGTGGGGCGGCTGCGGAATGGTTAATGAAAAAGTTTTAATAGCCTGTGGTATCGATCCAAAACGTTACTCTGGTTTTGCTTTCGGAATGGGTTTGGAAAGAACATTAATGGTGAAGTATGGAATTGAGGATATGCATGACATCGTCGAGGGGGATATTCGCTTTTCTCAACATTTTGGAACCGGTAAGCGATGAAGATTCCATTAACTTGGTTGAGTAAGCATGTAGCACTACCAGCCAAGATTTCGAACGAAGCGATAGCTGAAGCCTTTGTAAAGGTTGGTTTTGAGGTTGAAAGTGTGATAGTTCAAGGCGCTGATTTAACTGGTCCAGTAAAAGTAGGCAAGGTCGTCAGCATAGAAGAGTTATCTGATCACAAGAAACCTATTCGATTTGTTGGTTTAGATCTGGGAGAGGGTAAAACCAGATTTGTTATATGCGGAGCCCGTAATTTCAAGGTAAATGATTTGGTGGTTGTTGCTCTACCAGGATCAGTGCTTCCTGGTAATTTTAAAATTAGCGCCCGTGAAACCTACGGGAAGTTAAGTAACGGCATGATCTGTTCCGGTAAAGAACTTGGAATTAGCGATGATTCTGCCGGAATTTTAGTTTTACCTTCCGGCAAGATAGGCACTAATGCACTTGATCTGCTCGAAGTAAATGATGTTATCTTTGATATATCAGTGAATCCAGATCGTGGTTATGCAATGAGTGTAAGGGGCTTAGCTCGAGAATTAGCTGGTTCGCTCAATCTAAAATTTTCAGATCCGGCTCATATAAGTTATGTCAAAAAATTTGATGCTATTAAAAGTACCAAGGGAGTACCTGTAAAGATTGAAGATAAAGATGGCGCTGATTTGATCTATTTGCGAACTATAGATTTGGTAAATGCCAGGAAAAAAACACCTTTATGGATGCAGCGACGAATCGAAAAATGTGGCATGCGCAGTATTTCCCTCGCGGTAGATATAACAAATTATGTGATGCTTGAACTTGGGCAACCATTACATGCCTTTGATGCAGATGTGATACATGGATCTATTCGAGTTAGCAGTGGTGAAAAATTTAAGAGAATTATCACCTTGGACAAGGTTGATCGCAAGATATCTCCAACTGATCTATTGATTACCGATGATTCAAATGCGCAAGCTATTGCTGGCACCATGGGCGGGTTGAATAGCGAGGTGAGTGATAGTACAAAACGAATTGCCCTAGAGGCGGCTCATTTTAATTCTATGAAGATTGCGAAAAATTCAAGGAACCACCAATTATCAAGTGAGGCGTCCAGGAGAATCGAGCGGGGTACTGATCCAGCGCTAGCCGCTATCGCATCAGCTCGGGCAACCGCTTTGTTGATTGAATTAGCAGATGCAAAGTTAATCAGTACGGCCATAGCTGGGTCTGCGAAGAAAATCGAAAGTGTAAAAATTTCTACTCAACAAATTGAAGCAAAATTAGGAGTTAAATACAGTAATAAACAGATCAAAGATGCGCTGATTGCAATTGGTGCTAAAGTGATAATCGCCGCAAACTCTTTCAAGGTAACACCGCCATCTTGGCGACCAGATCTATTAACAGTATCTGACTTGTGCGAGGAAATCGCCAGGTTAAATGGTTACGCTTTAATTCCTTCACGTTTATCGATCGGTAAAGCGGGCGCAAAATTAACCCAGATGCAACAACGCAAACGCAACATGGCAATTATGCTTGCCAATAGAGGTTTTACTGAGGTTATCAATTATCCATTTACCAACCAGGAGATGGTTGATCTCTTGGGTTTCTCAGGAGATCGTGCCAAAAGTTTTAAGATATTAAATCCAATGTCAGAGCAAGCACCATTATTGCGGACACATTTAATCCCTGGATTACTCTCCGCTCTGCAATTAAATATTGGTCGTGGCGGTAAAAACCTTGCGCTTTTCGAGGTTGGGTCGGTATTCCGAAATATCGGTAATGCTGATCCAGTTATGCCGGAAACTAACAAGAGACCAAGCTCAAAAGTGATTACCCAGATATATGAGAGCGTACCTAAACAAATGTTATTCGTGGGCGGTGTTATGTGCGGTGAGAAGATCAAGAGTGGCTGGCAAGGAGCTGGTGAATCATTTGTGTGGAGCGATGCAGTTGCAGAGGCGATTGCCATCATTGAAAGTACTGGAAATTCTTATGAGCTGGTAAACACTGAATTAGCTCCTTGGCACCCAGGAAGGTGTGCTGAGATAAAAGTTAATGGGAAAGCGGTTGCACACGCTGGTGAATTGCACCCTCGAGTTTGCGCAAAGTTGAATCTGCCAGAACGCACCTGCGTTTTTGCAGTTATTATCAGTGAGTTACCGCTTCTGACTGAAAGCCCACCACCAAAGATCTGGAGCTTCCCAGCCGCTGTTCAAGATGTGGCCTTGCTGATTGACTCTACAGTTTCGGCAGATGCGTTAAAACAGAGTTTAACTCGGGGCGCTGGTGAATTGCTCGAATCAATTGAATTATTTGATCGTTATGATCAAATCGGTGCAGGGAAAATATCCTTGGCTTTCACATTAACTTTTAGAGCTAGTGACCGCACCCTCACCTCGGAGGAGGTTGCTAAGTACAGGGATGCAGCGGTGGCTATGGCGGCAAAGGATCATTCCGCCACTCTGCGTGGGTAAACGTATATTTATACGATGACTTGCATAAATATACAAACCTAGGATAGGCTACTTCCATGAATGTGGGCGTAGTAGGGGCCAGTGGATACGCTGGCGGGGAACTGCTTCGTCTATTATCAAATCATCCAAATTTTGAAATTTCCTATATTTCGGCTGGTACAAATGCCGGAGAGTTAATCACTGCGATCCACCCTCATTTAATTAATTTTGAAGATAAAAAGTTTGAAACCACAGATATCTCCAAGATCAAAGGTTGCGATCTGCTTTTTATTGCGCTGCCGCATGGGGAGTCAGCAAAGTTGATCCCGCAAATTAGCCCAGAGCTTAAAATTATTGATCTCGGCGCTGATTTTAGGTTGGCTAATAAAGCATCATGGCAAAAGTATTATCCAGGGGATTACGCGGGTAATTGGATATATGGATTACCTGAGGTAGTTGGTCCATCGCATATTGCGAAGGAGATTAGGGTGGCTAATCCGGGTTGTTATGCAACCGCAATCGCGTTAGCCATGGCACCCATTATTGATCTGGTAGAAGCGCAAGATTTGGTTGCGGTGGCAGCATCAGGAACTACAGGTGCTGGCAGATCTGCAAAAATTTCACTTATTGGTAGCGAGGTAATGAATTCACTCAGCTCATATAAGTTCGGCGGGGTCCATCAGCACACTCCTGAGATTGAAGAGTGCTTGAGTCGATTAGGAAAATCTGAAGTTAAGTTGTCATTCACCCCGATACTGGCGCCAATACCAAGAGGAATTTTAGCCACCGTAACCAGCAGGCTCAATCAAGCGATCTCTATTGCCAAGATCAGAGAGTTATATGATCTTTTCTATAAGAGTTCTCCATTTGTTTCTTTGCTTCCATTAGGTCAAATGCCAATGACATCCTCGGTGCTTGGCACCAATAATGCGCAAATACAGGTTGCGATCGATGAGCACACTAGTAGGTTAATTATTAGTTGTGCGATTGATAATTTGGGTAAAGGAGCAGCTGGTCAAGCGATCCAGAATGCAAATTTGATTTGCGGGTTTGAGCAGGATCTGGGACTTAGAAATCTGGCGGTGCGTTAAATGTTGGTAGTTAAGTACGGCGGAAACGCCCTAGTGCACAGCACAGATATAGATCCTGTATTAGAAGCGATCGGGGATGCCTTTATTGATGGGGATCAAGTTGTTTTGGTTCATGGAGGTGGACCGCAAATTGATCAGGCATTGTCTGAAAGAGGTTTAGGTAAGGATCGAGTGGGTGGTTATCGAGTAACAACTCCAGAAGTATTAAAGGTGGTTGAGATGGTTTTATGTGGTCAAGTTTTGAGAGGTATTACCAATTATCTTCTCGGCAGTGAGGTTAATGCCGTTGGAATAACTGCAGGAGATGGTGGTTTAGTTGTTGCGAAAAAGATGATGCCGATAGTAGATGGCATAAAAGTAGATATTGGTTTGGTGGGAGAGGTGGTCTCAGTAAATCCGGAGCTTCTGCAACACTTGATTGCTGGTGAGTATCTACCAGTTATTGCACCTATCGCATTAGATAGTGAAGGTAATGCGCTCAACATAAATGCCGATTTAGTTGCAGGTGCAATCGGTGGTGCGTTAAATGCTGATCAAGTGGTATTTCTAACTGATGTAGATGGAATTTTCTCCGATTGGCCAAATCAAGACTCTTTAATCAACAAGATCAATGTTGCTGATTTAGAAAAGTTACTGCCAGCTTTAGCTGATGGCATGATTCCCAAGGTTACTGCCGTGATAAATGCAGTAAATTCAGGTGCTAAATCTGCCCGGATTGTTAATGGCACAAAACTTAAAGCTGTCTTAGATGCATTTGCCGGAGTTGGCGGAACTGTTGTGGTTGCAGCATGAGTAAATTAATACTTGATTCTGGAGTTTCACGTAGAGCTTTGATTGTTGAGTTAGTTGAAAACGGTGTGATTCATTCTCAATCAGATCTAGTTAAGGCATTAGCACGAAAGGGTGTAAAGGTTACCCAAGCGACAGCAAGCCGTGATTTAGAGGAGCTGGGGGCGGTAAGAGGCAAGGATGCGACTGGAGTTTTTAGATATCAATTTATCGCCAATACAGAGGTTGCTGCCACAACTTTAAAGAATCTTGTTTTAGAGATAGATGCCAGTGGAAATTTAGCGGTTATAAAGACACCACCGGGAGCTGCCCAGTTATTAGCAGGCCAATTGGATCGTGCGATTAAAAATGGTGCACTTGCCGGAATTGGCAGTATCGCCGGGGATGACACAATCATGGTCATATCAAAATCGGCAACTGGCGGATCAGCCCTAGCTAAGGCGATTGATAGATTTGTATCGGAGAATCAAAGTATGAAACGGGTGCGTTAATGGCTTTATGGGGCGGCAGATTTAAGGATCAGGCAGATGATTCAATGCGGGCATTATCTAGAAGTGTGCATTTTGATTGGCGCCTGGCGCCATATGAGATCGAGGTAAATCTTGTTCATTTGGAGAGTTTGATTGGAATTGGCGTTCTCTCAAAGAGTGATGGGGCTATTTTAAAAAAAGGGTTGAATGATCTAGCGAAGAAGATTGGCGAGGGAAGTTTTTCTTATAATGAAACAGATGAGGATGTGCACAGTGCAATAGAGCGGGGATTAATTAGCGAATGTGGCGCGTTGGGTGGCTCGATCAGGGCTGGCCGATCTAGAAATGATCTAGTTGTCACCGATTTTAAGTTGTATTTGATCGATCATCTTTTAGAGATTGCATCCTTGTTGGAAGATTTGATTGAAGCTCTTAATTCGCAAGGGTTGAACCACCTAAAGACGATCGCGCCAGGATTTACCCACACCCAACATGCCCAACCGATCTCCTTTGCGCAGGAGCTTTCTAAACACTCCTTCTCATTAGCTCGTGACATCGATCGAATCCTTGATTGGCAAAAACGCAACTCTCTATCACCATTTGGAGCGGGCGCTTTAGCTGGATCCTCATTGCAGCCGGCACCGGAACAAAGTGCAAAACAGATGGGATTTAACGGTGTGCATAAAAATAGTATTGATGCGGTAAGTGATCGAGATTTTGCAGCAGAGGCGTTATTTATTATGGCGATGATTGGCGTGCACCTATCGCGCATCGGTGAAGAGTTTGTGCTTTGGTCTAGCACTGAGTTTAATTTTGTTGAAATAGCGGATGCTTTTTCAACTGGATCATCAATCATGCCGCAGAAGAAAAATGCTGATGCAGCGGAGTTAGCTCGAGGAAAAAGCGGCAGATTTATTGGCAATTTAACAACATTACTTGTGGTACTAAAAGCTTTACCCTTTGCTTACAATCGAGATCTGCAAGAGGATAAAGAACCGGTCTTTGACTCTGTTGATCAATTATTGATGCTACTTCCAGCCGTAACTGGCATGGTCCAAAGTGCAAAATTTATTCCGAACAATATTTCATCAGGAGCCTCAGCTGGTTTTACCTTAGCTACTGAGGTGGCCGACTACCTTGCTAAAAAGGGAGTCCCATTTGCCGAGGCCCATGAGGTCGCAGGCAAATGTGTTCAATACTGCGAAAGCAATGGCCTCCAATTGGATCAGATACCTGAGGAAGCTTTATTAAAATTACATCCCCAATTAGGAAGGGATCTTTACCAACTTCTCAATGTTGAAGCAGCGGTTGATTCTCGAAAATCAACGATGGGTACATCACCTAAGTCGGTAGAGCTGGCTATTAGGGATCTCAACAAAGAGGTGGAGATGTACGCCGAGGCAATCTCCCGCATTAGAGCCGTATTCTCAGGCATGATCTCCCAATGAGTTCAAGTAAAAATCAATCGCTGATAGCTGATCTTCAGTGGCGGGGATTGATCGCCCAAACCACAGATATAAAGGCGCTTGAGCAGGCGATGGGAAAACCCATCACCTTGTACTTGGGGGTTGATCCAACTGCGCCAAGTATGCATCTGGGTAATCTAGTAGTTTGTTTAGTTTTACGGCGATTTCAATTAGCTGGACATAAACCTATTGGTTTGGTTGGTGGAGCAACTGGATTAGTTGGAGATCCTAGTGGTAGAAATGAAGAGCGATCTTTAAATGATGAAGCAATTGTTTTTGATTGGGTATCTCGAATTCGCAAGCAGTTAGAGAGTATTCTCGATTTTGAAGATAAGAGCACGGGTGCAGTTTTAGCCAATAACTTAGATTGGACTAAGCCGGTTTCAGCCCTTGAATTTCTGCGCGATATCGGCAAGCATTTTAGTGTCAACCAGATGTTATCTCGAGACTCAGTTGCTTCGAGGTTAGAATCTGGTGGTATCTCTTACACCGAATTTTCATACCAGGTTTTGCAAGCTTTTGATTACCTTGAATTATTCCGCCGCAATAATTGCACCTTGCAGATTGGTGGCAGTGATCAATGGGGCAATATTGTTGCTGGTCTTGACCTAATTCGCAGGGTTGAAGGTGGCTCCGCCCATGCTTTAACCGTGCCATTGCTGACCAAATCCGATGGAAGTAAGTTTGGTAAAACTGCTACAGGTGCTATTTGGCTTGATCCGGCGATGACCTCACCATATGAATTTTTTCAATTTTGGCTCAATTGTGATGATGCTGATATGCCGAAATTGTTAAAGGTTTTCTCGATGAAGAAGGTGAATGAGATCGAGGATTTAATCGAGATGACTCGAAAGGATCCCGGTGCCAGGGTTGCCCATCGGGAGTTGGCTCGAGAGATGACCATAATGATTCATGGTCAAAAAGCTTGTGATATGGCCGAGGCGGCAGGAAAAGCATTATTTGGCCAGGGAGAGATATCTGAATTGGATTTAGCTACCTTGGATTCAGCTCTTTCGCAATTGCCCAGAGTAGAAATAGGCAAAAATGAGCCAATTCCATCATGGGTAGATCTTTTGGCAGGCTCAGGTGTGGTGGATTCCAAGTCGGCAGCCCGCAGGATTGTGAAGGAGGGCGGGGGCTACCTCAATAATGTGAAGGTCGTAGCCGAGGATTTCACCCCTGAAAAGAGTGATTTTTTGCATGGAAAGTATCTGCTTTTGCGGAAGGGAAAACGGGATCTAGCTGCGGTGGTTTTGATCTAGTAAAAACTTAGAAAATCAGCGTTTTTCGCCCCTTTTTAGGGGTGATCCCAATTTGACCCCCCTCTCAGGGAGGGTTATATTTCACCTCCCCATACGAGACGGACTTGCTGATTAGGCCGGGTATGGAAAATCCTGATTTTCAAGGTTTGTAGGCATGCCTGCAGATTTCGAAAGTAGGTTGCCTTGTAATCAAAAGCAATTTTGAGAGTAATGCGCAGTCGTACCTTGAGAACTCAACAACGTGCAATAAAGTCAATGCCAAAGATTTCTAACATGAAATCGAAGGCATTAATTAACATGCAAAAAAATATTTATATTTTCAACATGTTTCTTATTGTTTTATAAATACCTTTGAAACTTAATTACTAAATCTTTTTAATTAAATTTATTTAATTGAAATTATTTGCTTTAGGTACAAAACAAAAACAAGTTAAAAGACTAAAAACATAAGCGAACTCTAAGTAATATATTTATTATTTAGATAGCCATGTTTGTCTTTTAGCCAGATCAAATTTACTTAGAATGTAAATTTCTATGGAGAGTTTGATCCTGGCTCAGGACGAACGCTGGCGGCGTGCTTAACACATGCAAGTCGAGCGATGAAACTACTTCGGTAGTGAATTAGCGGCGAACGGGTGAGGAACACGTGAGGAATCTGCCTTCTACAC
>CAMCXX010000021.1 GCA_945883755.1 Bifidobacterium breve
GCTTGGGTTACAACCTCAGGTGAAAAAATGAGTAAATCTTTAGGTAACTCATTACAGGTGCAGGAGATTTTAAAGAAGGTGCGCGGCATTGAATTACGTTGGTATTTAGGAAGTGCACATTACCGATCAATGCTCGAATTCTCCTTTGAAGCATTAACTGAATCAGCAACCGCATTTCGCAGAGTCGAAGCATTCCTAGCCCGAGCTAAATCTGTACTGGGGGCTGAACCACAACCTGTAATTGCTGCAGAGTTTGCTGCTGCAATGAATGATGATTTAGCGGTCCCACAAGCGCTAGCTTTTATCGCAGAAAGTATGCGAATTGGCAATACCTCAGCTGATGATAAAAAGGTAATTGCAAAGACCGCTGGTGAAGTTCGTGGCGCCCTATCCATTTTAGGTTGTGATCCATTTGATGCAGTATTTGCAGCTAGTAAATCAAATGATGCCGCAATGGATGGCTTAATTAAGTTAGCGCTAGAACAACGCGAAGCAGCTAGATTACGTAAAGATTTTGCAGCCGCAGATGCAATTAGAGATCAGATTGCATCCCTTGGTGTAATTGTTGAAGATACCCCTAATGGTCCAAGATGGAGTTACTAATGGTGCGTCCAGGTAAATCAAGAAAAGATCAACCAAAATCTAAAGAGCGATCAAGATCTAAGGAGCGACCACGCGCCAGCGAGGGTGCAAAGCCAGCTGGAAAGTACAAAGCCAAGAGTAAGGATGAGAAAAAATCTGGCTTTAAAGGAAAAGATCGGGAGATCTCACGTAAGCCAAACTTTCGCGAGGAGCGCAGAGAAAATCGCCGCCCTGATCGTCCTGAAAAAAGATTTGATCGCAAACAATCGGCACAGGATGCGGTCGCTGGTAAGAACAGTGTGGTCGAGGCACTACGCGCAAAGATTCCAGCAAAAGAGCTAGTTGTTGCAATTAAGGTCGAGCTAGATGAAAAAATTTCAGAGGCGATTCGATTAGCAAAAAACTCTGATCTGCCAATCAAAGAGTTACCTCGCAGAGCGCTAGATGAGTTAACTGGCAACGCAAATCATCAAGGTATTGCATTAGTAATCAAACCATTTAATTACAGCGAGTTTGATCAAGTGATTGCAAAGGCGAAAAAACCAATGATGTTAATTGGATTAGATGGAATAACCGACCCACATAATTTAGGTGCTGTAGTTAGATCAGCGGCGGCTTTTAGTGCAGATGGTGTTGTCATTCCAGAGCGCCGAAATGCCTCAATGACTGGCTCTGCTTGGAAAGCATCTGCCGGTGCTGCAGCACGTATGCCAATCGCACAGGTTACAAATTTAGTGCGATCAATCGAGGATGCAAAGAAGGCTGGCTGCTTTGTAATTGGCCTAGATGCAGATGGCGATAGCGAGTTATCAAAGATGAATTTAGCTAATGAATCTATCTACATCATTGTGGGCAGTGAAGGTAAAGGCCTTTCTAGGTTAGTTCGAGAGAAGTGTGATCTAGTTGTTTCAATTGCAATGCAATCTAATGTTGAATCACTAAACGCCTCGGTTGCAACTGCAATCACTATGCACTGGGTGGCAACAGAGCGGGCTAAGTAAAGATGCACTTTGATCGCTTCATCGCCCTTGGTGATTCAATGACCGAGGGGATGAGCGATGAGGTAGTTGATGGAAATTATCGTGGCTGGGCCGATCGAGTAGCTGATGTCTTAGCGACAGAGAATCCAAACTTTACCTATGCCAATTTAGCAATCCGTGGCAAATTACTTCGTCAGGTTGTTGAAGAGCAGATTCCAAAGGCACTTAACTTTATTGAGGGTGAGCAAACTCTAGTTTCATTTCATGCTGGTGCAAATGATGTACTTAGACCTAATTACAAGCCAGAGATCTCATTGGCTCAATATGAATCAGGTGTTAAGCGATTAACTGATGCGGGTGCCACGGTAATTGTTTTTACGGTTGTAGATAAGGTGGATGGAAAGGGCAAGACCGCAGATTTATGGCATCAAAGATTTAGCGCCTTCAATGAAAATGTCAGAAGGGTTGCCAGTAAGTATCCAGTAATTTTATTTGAGGCAAGGGAGGCTGAATTTTTAAATGATCGTAGGTTCTTAGCCTTTGATCGCTTGCATATGAATGCAGAGGGACACCGACGATTAGCGCAAGCGGTATTAGCTGGTTTAGAAAAATCGCATGATCCAAATTGGCGCCAGCCCCTACCGCCCGCAAAGAGGAAAAATAAAGTACTTTCGACTGCAACTACTTTTGCATGGATGATTACATTTGTTTTACCTTGGATCTGGCGAAGGGTGCGTGGTAAATCATCTGGTGATGGGCGAAGCGGTAAATATGAAAGACCAATCCGCTGGCCTAACTCTCCTTAAACCAATAAACACCTGCTGATTACCTGTTATTCATCTAACTAGAGCAAACTAGGAGGGTGAATTTACCGATTATTTCAGAGAATCCCAGAGAGCGATTAGTTGATCGCGAATTAAGCTGGCTCTCATTTAATGAGCGGGTTCTAGATCTAGCTGAGGATAAAAATATTCCATTACTTGAGCGCTGTCGCTTTTTAGCGATCTTTTCCTCAAACTTAGATGATTTTTATATGATCAGAGTGGCCTCGGTTAAGCGGAAGATAGATAGTGGACTCTTTAAGGCAAACAGTGCTGGATTTTCACCACAAGAGTTAATCAAAGAGATCTCTAAAAAAACTCAAAGGTTAATTGATCGTCAATCGATTTGTTTTCAAGAGAGCATTCAACCTGAGCTTGCACGTCATGGCATTGAAATTACAACCTGGGATCTGCTTTCATCAGATGAGAAAAAGTATGTCTCAAAGATATTTACAGATCGAATCTTCCCAGTATTAACTCCACTTGCCGTAGACCCATCTCATCCATTTCCATACATTTCTGGGCTCTCCCTAAATTTAGCGGTCTTAGTTAAGCGACCAGACACTCAGGAAGAGTTATTTGCTCGAGTAAAGGTCCCACCATCACTTCCAAGATTTATTGAAACTCAAGAGTTAGAGATCGGTAAATTTATTTCACTTGAGAATGTGATTATTGCAAATTTAGAGCATTTATTTCCCGGTATGGAGATCGAGGATTACTACGCTTTTAGATTAACGAGAAATGCAGATTTAGAGATTGAAGAGGATGAGTCAGAGAATTTATTAGAGTCGATGGAGCAGGAGTTACTCAGGCGTAAGTTTGGTCCGCCTGTCAGATTAGAGGTTGATATTGATATTAAATCAGATTTAGTTAAGCGGTTAAAAGAGGAGTTGTCGATTAAAGATGAGGATATCTCGCGCTATCCAGAGCCTTTAGATTTAACGGGATTAAGCCGCATAGCTGATCTTGATCGACCAGAGTTAAAGTTTAAACCTTTTAAAAATCAGATTGCAAAAGAGCTACGTGAAGTAGATCCAGAAAATAGTGATGAGTTCTTCGCCGCAATTAGGCGGAAAGAGATTTTGCTGCACCACCCATACGATTCATTTAACTCATCGGTTGTAAAATTTTTAGAGACGGCAGCCAGAGATCCGAATGTACTTGCAATTAAACAAACACTTTATCGAACCTCAGGTGACTCACCAATTGTTAGTGCTTTAATTGAAGCAGCCGAGGCTGGCAAGCAGGTGCTGGCAGTAATTGAGATTCGGGCTCGATTTGATGAACAAGCAAATGTTAGATGGGCTAGAAAATTAGAGGATGTTGGCGTTCATGTTGTTTATGGCTTAGTTGGCTTTAAAACACATGCCAAACTCTCCTTAGTTGTTCGAGAAGAAGCGGGTGTTGTAAGGCGTTACTGCCATGTTGGAACTGGTAATTACAATCCAAAAACTGCGCGCATGTATGAGGATTTAGGTTTGTTAAGCAGCGAATCTGATTTAGGTGAGGATTTAAATAAGTTATTTAATCAATTATCTGGCTTTGCACCTTTATCTGAGTATAAAAGGTTGTTGGTAGCTCCTAGAACTGTGCGATCAGGTTTGCTTGAAAGAATAAATCGAGAGATTGAAAATCACTTATCTGGTAAGCCGGCGGGAATTAGATTCAAATTAAACTCAATTTTGGATGAGGAGTTTGTTGAGGCGCTTTACCGTGCTTCAAAATCAGGGGTAAAGATCGAGTTAATTGTTCGTGGAATCTGCGCAGTTCGTGCCGGCATTCCTGGCATCTCAGAGAATATTAAAATTCGCTCAATTCTAGGAAGATTCCTTGAACACTCTAGAATTTTTCACTTTGTAAATGGTGGCTCTGATGAGCTTTATATTGGATCAGCTGATCTGATGGATCGAAATTTGAATCGAAGAGTTGAGAGCTTGGTACGAATAATTGAAGCAGATCATAAAGCTGCATTAATAGAGTTGCTAGATGAGTATTTGAGTGATGAGATCGCTAACTGGCAGATGATGTCTGATGGAACTTGGCAAAGTATTTCAAAGTTACCAGATGGCACAGCTGTTGATAATGTTCAACAACTTTTAATTGATAAGTATCGGATCGGACAATGAGCTCTGTGATAATTGCGGCCGGTGCAGTGGTTTGGCGAAAGAATTCTAAAGGCGTAGCTGAGATAGCAGTCATTCATCGACCTAAATATGATGATTACAGTTTGCCAAAAGGAAAAACCGAACCGGGTGAATCTTTGATTTCAACTGCATACCGAGAGGTGTTTGAGGAGACTAATTTGATAACTCAGTTCGGACCATTCCTAGGATCGGTTGAGTATTTTTCACCATTTGGATTGAAACAGGTTAGTTACTGGGCTGCCAAATCAATTGGGGAAGAGAATATTTTTATACCTAATGATGAGGTGGATAGATTAGATTGGATAGTAATTAGTAAAGCAGTTGATAAATTAACATCCGAGACGGATAAAGAGATTCTTGGTCGATTTGTTAATACTTTTTACGATACTCAGCCATTAATTCTGTTACGCCATGCAAAAGCTTTGGCACGCAGCGAATGGCCTGGCGATGATGATGATCGACCGCTGGATGCTTTAGGCCAGTTACAGGCAAGTAAATTGACCAACATCTATCAAATATTTAATCTGAAGGAAATTCACACATCTGATGCCATCCGCTGTTATGACACTGTAACTCCACTCGCAAAGAGTTTAGGAATACAGCTTGAAGTTACTGGCAAATTAAGTGAGAGCGCATTTAAGAAGGATAAAGAGCGGGCCTTTGATTACTTAAAAGAGGTAATTAAGTCTAATAAGAGCGCGTTGCTTTGCAGTCACAATCCAGTACTACCAAAATTACTGGCCAAGGTAAGTAAGAAAAATGAGTTAACCCCAGATGATGAGAAATTGCAGCCAGCTGATGCCTGGATCTTGCACAGAGCAGGTAAAGAGGTTTTACAGATTGATCGGATTAACTCACCAGTTAATTAAGCTTCCATCCAATCCATCCATTTAAGTACTACACCCTCACGTAGCGCCCAGGGACAAACTTCAAGATTTTTAAGGTCGAGATTGCGCATCACACTCTCTGCCACAAATGCACCGGCCACAATTTGAGAAGCTCGGTTTTCTGAGACGCCCGGCAATTTTGCTCGAGCAGCGGTATCCATATCTGCTAACTTATTTGAGATCTTTCTGATCGCATCTATTGAAATATTGTTGCCATTGCCATCAAACCAATCACCACATAATCTAGCTAAGGTCCTTAATGTCTTACTTGTTGCAATCGCACGATCTGACTCTTGATGTTTTACTAAAGTTGGCAGAATTTGCTCCAGTGAACTTTCAATTTTATCTCGTAAATTTCTAATACTTTTATCGGAGTAAGGATCTGATTTCAGGAAATCTTTGGTTAATCGAGCTGCGCCTAGTGGAAGTGAGATTGCAACCTCTGGTGATTCATCTGTGCCAACTGCCATCTCGAGGGAGCCGCCACCAATATCAACAACTAATAATCGACCACTCGACCAACCAAACCATCGTCGCGCCGCCAGAAAGGTTAACTTCGCCTCTTCCTCACCGCTGAGTACTTGTAAATCAATTTGAAAATCCTTATTTATGTGAGCAATTATCTCTTCGCCATTTTTTGCTTCTCGCAAAGCAGAGGTAGCAAATGGCAGTAACTCTTGGGTTTTAGCAGTTTGTGATTGAATGATTGCGTTGCCAATACACTCTCTTAACTTGCTGATTCCCTCATCTGAAATTTTATGATCATCACCTAGATATTGAGTAAGTCGCAACTCCTCCTTGTAGTTGAAGGTGGGGTTAGGTCGAGCCCCAGGGTGTGTATCAACTACCTGTAAATGCACAGTATTTGATCCAACATCTAAAACCCCAAGGCGCATATCGGCAACTTACTAGATTTTCACCCTTTAATATGGGTGAACTCCTGCAATTTATTCGTGGCATAATTACGCCTCGCAAGTTGCAGTACACGCCTCTCTAGCTCAGTGGTAGAGCAGCCGCCTTGTAAGCGGCAGGTCGTCAGTTCAATCCTGACGGGGGGCTCCATAAATCTCTTCACATTTAGTAAATCGTAAGTACAGTTAATTCATGTTCAAATCAAAAGCCGGCCATGATTTTGATGTTGTAATTATTGGATCTGGCTTTGGTGGATCTGTTGCCGCTCTTCGATTGACTGAAAAGGGATATAAGGTCGCAGTATTAGAAGCGGGTCGAAGATTTTCCGATAAAGATTTCCCAAAGACCTCTTGGCGCTTAAGTAAATTTTTGTATATGCCCCGATTAGGACTTCGAGGAATTCAACGAATTCATATTCTGCCCGATGTCTTAGTTTTAGCTGGCGCAGGTGTTGGTGGTGGCTCACTTGTTTATGCAAATACTTTATATAAACCGCCTGCATCATATTTCAACGATAAGCAGTGGAATCAAATTACAGATTGGGATGATGAGTTATCTCCTTGGTATGACCAAGCTTCAAGAATGTTAGGTGTCGCAAGCAATCCATACTTCTCACCATCTGATGAAGCGATGAAACAGGTAGCTGATCAAATGGGCGTTGGCCACACATTTAAAATGGCACCGCTAGGCGTTTACTTTGGCGATGGCAGTGGTATTAAATCTAAAGATCCATTTTTTGGAGGCGTTGGTCCAGATCGCGATGGTTGCTTGCAATGTGGCAGCTGCATGACTGGCTGCCGGCATAATGCAAAAAATACTTTGCCAAAAAATTACTTAGGTGTGGCGGAAAAAGCCGGCGCAAAGGTTTTTCCAGAACATACTGTTATTAAGAGTGAACAGTTAAGTGATGGCAGCTGGCAGGTAACTGCTCGCAAAAGCTCAGCCTGGTTTGGCGGAGTTCGAAAATTCACAGCAGCACAGGTAGTAGTTGCAGCAGGTACATACAACACTCAAAAATTAATGCATAAGATGAAATCAGATGGCACTTTGCCAAAGATTTCAGATGCACTTGGCAAGTTATCTAGAACAAACAGTGAGGCGTTGACCGGCACAATCATGCCAAGGGGCGGCGTTGATTACAGCAAGGGTTCTGCAATTACATCCTCATTTTTTCCAGATGATCACACCCATGTAGAGCCAGTTCGCTATGGCAAAGGAAGTAATTTCATGGGATTGCTTCAGACTGTTATGACAGATGGCACCAATATTAAGAAACGTCGCCAGCAATGGTTCAAACAGATAATCACTAAACCATCACTGTTACTTAAAATTATGGATGTGCGCCAATGGTCAGAGCGCACTGTGGTTGCATTGATTATGCAAAATGTGGATTCATCACTAACTGTAAAAGGAAAGCGAGGTTTGCTTGGTTGGCGCTTAACATCTGAAAATGATTCAGCTACTCCCAACGCCACGTATATTCCAGCAGCTAATGAGGTAGCACGCCGAATTGCAGAGAATAAAGGTGGTATTGCTGGTGGCCATATTGGTGATTTAGTAAATGCACCCTTTACCGCTCACTTTGTTGGCGGTTGTGTAATTGGTGCAACTGCAAGTGAAGGTGTAATTGATCCTTATCATCGAGTTTGGAACTACCCAACGATGCATATTGTCGATGGTGCAAGTGTTACTGCAAATCTTGGCGTTAATCCATCATTAACAATTACTGCGCAAGCAGAGCGGGCATTTTCAATGTGGCCTAATAAAGGTGAAGCAGATCCACGTCCTGTGCAAAATTCAAAGTATGAACGAGTAAGTGCGGTTGCACCAATCAAACCATTTGTTCCTAAGGGAGCGGTTGGAGAGTTAAGGCTTTCCTAGTATCTCTGCCTGTTTTGATTTTCGACGGTTTGGCATCTTGGTAATTGGGAACTCAAGTGATTTGTAGAAATCCTTAATCACCGCGTGCATCAACCTCGGCTTCTCTTTAACTAATGCATGTGAGGTGCCTGGTATCACCGCTAGCCGGCCATTTGGAATAGCCTCATACATTTTAAAGGTTAACTCACTTGTAAATGGTTCATCATCTGCCGCCAAAACCAGCACTGGGCATTTAATTCTCTTTAAATCTTTTAACTTTAACTTCGGCTCAGTTGCCCAGACCTTGAAGGCTTTACGGACAATGGTGATTAGTAGCTCTGGATCCTGCTTAGAGTTCTTGGCAAAGTTAGCTTTCTCTTCATCGCTAACGGAGACATTATTTAAATCAAAGCTGATGCCACCTTTATATGTGTAGTTCATTCCGATACCAACTAGTGATTTAATTAAATCTGGGCGCTTAATTGCAGTAAGTAAGCCAATATTTCCGCCATCACTCCAACCAATTACATGGACCGGCTTTTTTACTACCTTTTCAATATAGGCGATAAATTCATCAACTTGAAAATCAAAGTGCATAAAACCATCTCTAATTTTGGTGCGACCGTGCGCAGTTCGATCATAAGCAAATGGCTGGTGGGTTTTTTCTACCGCTGGCAAAATCTCTTTTTCCCAATTTTCAGTATTGCTTAGACCGCCGTGCAGTAAGACAACTGGTTCGCCATGGTTGCCCCACTGTTTGCACCAAATTTTGTGACCATCGATAGTAAGAAACTTTTGTGAAACCAATCGAGCCATTTAACTTATTGACCATCCATGATGTGACGGTTTCCGCGATCAAAGGTTAGGTAATTCCAAGTCCAATCTGCCATTGTGCCAATCTTGTTGCGACCACCTAATAAATAAAATAGGTGCAGCCACAACCAGGTAAGCCAAGCAATAGTTCCAGTAAGTTTTAAACCTTTAACCTCTACCACCGCTTTGTTTCGACCAATTGTTGCCATCGAACCTTTATCTAAGTAGGAGAATGATTTAAGTGGCTTGCTATTAGAAATACGATCAATTTGTTTAGCAATAAATTTTCCTTGTTGGATTGCAACTGGTGCCACCATAGGAAGAGGCCGGCCATCCTTACCAAGAGCGCCAGCGATATCACCAAGTGCCCAAATATTTGGGTAATTTTTAATCTGCAAGGTTGGCGCAACAGATAACCGGTTTCCAACTACTGGAAGGTTTAATTGTTGCATTGCAGGTGAGCCTTGAACGCCAGCTGCCCAAACTGTAATTTCAGAGTCCAACACCGTTCCATCTCGCAAAATAATTTTTCGGTGCTCGATTGCTTTTACGGCACTGTTTAACATCACCTTAACGCCAATTTTTTCTAAATCCTTTTTTGTGCGGGCAGATAAGGATGGTGAGAATGGTGGAAGTAATCGATCCCCAGCCTCTAGTAATTGAACATCAATATGTGCCGCCGCATTTGCTTGATCTGATTTAAGTGGTCCGCGAACTAACTCAGCAAGAGCGCCAGCCATCTCAACACCAGTTGGTCCACCACCAACTACAGAGATAGTTAGGCGGGTGTTATCTTCAAATCTGCATAAATCTTCAAATCTGCGCATCACCTCAGCGCGAATGGTTAGCGCCTCATGAACTGATTTCATTCCCAGCGCATACTCAGTTACACCTGGAATTCCAAAATCAGCGGTGGTTGAGCCCAATGCAATTATTAAATGATCAAAATCCAAAAGCTCGCTGCTATCTAATTTAACCTGTTTATTTTTATGGTCGATTGAGATAGGAGATGCCATTCGAAATTTAGCACCAGTTTTTCTAAGCGCGCCTCGAATTGGATATGCCACGTGATCTGCAGCAAGTCCGGCGGTTGATACCTGATAAAGCAAAGGCAGAAAGGTTTGAAAGTTGTGACGATCAACAACTGTGACATCAGCGGTTTTAGTCAGCGCACGCGCAGCGGTTAATCCGCCAAAGCCACCTCCTAAAATCACAACTTTTGGTTTATTCATGGCTTAAGTCTACTGTTTCTTCCATGAATGATGGGCGGAAAATACTTGTTACCGGAGCCTCGGGCTATGTTGGTGGCAGATTAGTTACATCACTCCTTGATGAAAAATTAAAGGTACGCGTATTTGTTAGAGATATCAATAAGGCGCAAAGTCATGCTTGGGCCAGTGATGTTGAAATTGCAGTTGGAAATGCCTCTGATTATCAATCGACATTAAAAGCATTAACTGGAGTTCATACCGCTTTTTATCTTCTGCACTCAATTAACACTGGTAAGCATTTTGATGAGGTCGAAGCGCAAATGGCTCGTAGCTTTGCAAAGGCTGCGAATGAGGCGGGCGTTAAGCAGATTATTTATTTAGGTGGAATTGCAAATGATAAAAAGACAAGTAAGCATCTTCAATCACGTGCTAACACTGGAAAAGAGTTAGCAACAACTGATGTTCCAGTAATGGAGCTTCGTGCCGGAATTATTATTGGAAGTGGATCTGCATCCTTCGAGATGTTGCGCCACTTAACTCACCGATTACCAATTATGACCACGCCAAAGTGGGTTATGAATCGAACACATCCAATTGCAATCAGAGATGTGCTTTGGTACTTAAAAAATGCTGCCAAGTTAGAAAAACCGGTGTCGGGAATCTTTGATATTGGCGGACCAGAGATCTTGTCTTACGCAGATATGATGCAGAAGTTTGCTGTGCTTTCCAGATTAAGAAGGCGAATAATTATTAAGGTGCCAGTTCTTACGCCAAATCTTTCAAGTCTTTGGATTGGCTTGGTAACTCCAGTTCCAACTGCATTGGCCCGGCCACTGGTTGGATCACTAATTAGTGAGGTTGTAGCGGATCCAAATAAATCAATTGACAAGATAATTCCACCACCACCAGAGGGTTTAATCGATGTTGAAAATGCAATTAATCTAGCTTTGACAAAGGTTTCAGATAATCAGGTTTCAACTAGATGGTCTGATGCATCCCTACCTACTGCACCTTGGCAGAAAGCACAGAGTGATCCTGATTGGGCTGGTGAGGCTCTATACAAGGATATTAAGGTGCGCGTAACTGATGCATCTGTGAAAAATATATGGAAAGCGATTGAAGAAATCGGTGGCGACAATGGTTGGTATGGCGCAGATTTTCTTTGGAAGCTGCGCGGCTTATTGGATCGAATGATTGGCGGAGTTGGCTTAAGACGCGGCCGGCGCGATCCAATTCATTTAAGAGTTGGCGAATCACTTGATTTTTGGCGAGTTGAATCACTGCAACCAGAAAAATCATTAAAGCTTTACGCCGAAATGATTATGCCGGGCAAGGCTTGGCTTGAATTTAGAGTGCGGAAATTACCAAATGGACAATCTGAGGTAACGCAAGAGGCATCATTTTCACCCCGTGGTTTAGGTGGCCAGTTGTATTGGTTTGCGGTTCTGCCATTTCACGGTTTTGTATTTCCAACGATGATTAGAAATCTAATTCGCAGTGCTAACCGGAAAGATTACGCAGAGAGCAATGCATCAATTCACAACTGAGGTTGAAGAGTTAGCCAAGGAGGTTTTGGAGTACTCCTTAATTCGACTTCGAACTGATCCACCATTAGATGGACCAAAGACCGCTCAAGAGTTGTATGAGGCCGCTGGCAATACGATCACCAAAGCAGGATTAGGCGGACATGAGACTTTAAAATTATTTAAAGATGTTTTAGCAACTGCATGTATCTCTACCGATCATCCACGTTACTTAGCATTTATTCCTTCTGCACCTAGTGAGTACGCAAACTTATTTGATTTAGTTGTTGGCGCTTCAGCTCTTTATGGTGGTTCATGGCTAGAAGGAGCTGGTGCAGTATTTGCCGAGAACCAAGCGCTTCGCTGGATTAGTGATCTTGCTGGTTTACCGACAAGTGCTGGTGGCGTTTTTGTACAAGGTGGAACTATTGGAAATTTATCAGCGTTAGTAACTGCTCGCGCTCACTTTCGCACCAAGAGATCAGATGTAACCAGATGGGTAATTGCCGCTAGCTTAGAAGCGCACTCATCAATTAAATCTGCAGCCGAGGTAATGGATGTTGAGATTATTTTGATTAAGCCAGATCAAAATGGCGTATTGCAAGGTTCAGCTTGTGCTAATGCAATTGATAAGTACCATAGCGAAAATCCAACTCATCAAGTCTTTGCATTGGTTGCCACAGCTGGAACAACAAATTTAGGAATTATTGATAACTTAAAATCTATTGCGCCAATTACAAAGGAGCGTGGTATCTGGTTTCATGTGGATGGCGCATATGGTTTAGCTGCACTTTGCTCGCCAAAAACTCAACCATTATTTGCTGGTATCGAGAACGCTGATTCATTAATTGTCGATCCACATAAATGGTTGTTTGCACCATTTGATGCCTGTGCTTTGATCTATCGAAATCCAGAGATCGCCAAGGTTACCCACTTGCAAAAAGCTGCTTACCTAGAGACATTAGATGATGATGGTGAATGGAATCCATCTGATTACGCAATTCATTTAACTCGCAGAGCACGCGGATTACCATTTTGGTTCTCATTAGCAGCCCACGGCACAGATCAATATGCAGCAGCAATGGATCAAACTATGGATATTGCAAAACATGCAGCGCAGTTGATTAAACAACATCCAAATTTAGAGCTCTTAATGGAACCAACACTTTCAGTTGTGGCCTTTACGCGAAAAGGTTGGCAGATGGCTGATTACCAAAAATGGAGTGATAAATTATTAGCGGATCAAATTGGATTTGTTACCCCCTCCTCTCACCACAACCAACCAATACTGCGATTTGCAATTGTTAATCCATGGACTAAAGAGAGTGATATTGCAGAAAT
>CAMCXX010000022.1 GCA_945883755.1 Bifidobacterium breve
ACGGACAAATGCGAACCAATAAACCCAGCTCCACCCGTAATTAAATACTTCACTTTGAACCCCTTGTATTCAACACCGGAACACTTTCTAACAAACTCAAATCCAGATAATTGTGTGGTGTCGCCAATATCGCCAAGTCATAGCCTGAACCCAACGCAACAGAGCTCTCACCATTCCAACTCTTCACTAAATCATCATGCCAGCTAACCACCGCACCTGATTTCTTCAACCCATTAATCAAAGCCTCAACCGGGGTCTCTCTGACATCTGCCACATTTGGCTTATAAGAAACCCCAATTACTAAAACCTTCTTGTCCCTTAATCCACCCAGCATCTCTGATGCTCTGCCCACAAAATAAGTTGGCATTCCTAAATTAATCTCATCCGCTAACTCAATAAACCTGCTTGGTGCTCCCACCGCTCTAGCAGCCTGAGCCAAATACAACGGATCCACCGGAATACAGTGCCCACCAACACCAACACTTGGATAAAACGGCATAAACCCATACGGTTTTGTAGATGCTGCCTTGATTACATCATTCACATCAATTCCAATTTTCTGACAAAACATCGCCAACTCATTAATAAATGAAATATTTACCAATCTAAATGAGTTCTCCAGCAACTTCGCAGTCTCTGCCACCTCTAATGAATCACACACATCAACCTGATCAATAAATTTTGAATAAAACTCCTTAGCCTTCACCGCAGCCCCTGAAGTCAAACCTGCAACTAACTTTGGTGTATTTTTAATCGTAAACTTCTTATTCATGGGATCAATCCGCTCAGGCGAATACGCCACTAAAAATTGATCTCTAATTAACCCCGACTCTTTCTCCAAGATCGGCACAACCACATCCCGTGTAGTCCCTGGTTGAATGGTTGATTCAATAATCACCAACATCCCCGCCTTTAAACTCTTCCCAACATCCTGCGTGGCAGCCTTCAAAATCTCTAGATCTGGCTGGTGATTCGATCCAAGTGGAGTCGGTACACAAATACAAATAATTTCTGTAGTCGGATCAATTGAATAACTTGTTGTTGCCTGATATTTCCCAGATTCAGAAACACTTTTTAGCTCTGCATCAGAAACATCCTCAACAATTGATTGATGCTTATTTAACCGCGAAACCTTCTCTTCGTTTAAATCAATACCTATTACCTTAAACCCTGCCTGAGCAGATGAAATTGCCAGCGGCAGCCCTACATAACCCTGACCGATCACAACCACTTTTGAGTTCATGAAACTAAAGTTCTAACTCGAGTTTAGCTTTAATCACATTCTCATCATTTGGTGCAAATGAAAAAGCTTTGTCGAAATACACCTTCTTATTCACATCATCGTTAATGTACTTATAATTAAATGCCATCTGTAAATAATTATTCGCATTCCAAGGATCTAAAACAGCAATTTTTTCACGCATAGCCAACGCCTTGTTTATTTCGCCAGTCATTTCGTAATAACTAGATAGGAAAGTCAGAGTATCTAAACTATTTGGATCCTCTGCGTGTAAATCCTCGAGCAAAGCAATTGCCTCGGCTTGGTAACCCATACCGTGCAGATAAGAGGCTGTTAACACCTTGTTTTGTAAATCAATTAAAGGAGTGTTTATCGTCTTGGTTGCTAATTGGAAAAATATCTCTTTTTGAGCAGGAACAGCTGGGTTATAGGCAGCGCGCTGTTGAAAAACCGCCGACTCTCCTCTTTGCAAAAATATTGTCAAAACTAAAGCTAGAGAACCAAATAAAACCGAAACCGTTGGTTGAAGCAGGTTGAACTGTTGATTAACTCGCTTGACCACTTTCTGACTTTCAGCCCCATTTAACTTGCCGTCACCCGGCTCTTTTGAAAGAGCAACAACTACCCCACCAAGTACCCAGCCCCAAATGCTGATTCCAATGTTATCAATTGAGATTAATGATTGCCCTTGGAAAGCTAGCCATGCAATGAAAAATACTGAACGAAAAAATCGCTCATCCCCTTGAAAATACTTCATGGACTTTAAGCCCCGCCAAAAGATAAATACAGTGAGCATTAAATAGGCAATGCCAACAAATAATCCACCTGTGGCAAAGTGCTGAATAAACACATTATGCGCATTAGTGCTGGTCAAGCTATAACCGTATTTGAGTGGATACCCAACTTCACGGTACTGCTTAAAAAAAGTTCCGTAATTATCTAAACCAACACCAAACCACAAATTATCCTGCAACATACTGATGCCAGCCCGCCAGTAGTATCCACGAACAGATACCGAGTCTTTATAAAGCAAACGCTCAAGAGGCCCGATCTGTAGCATGCCTAAAACTGCAGCAACAAATCCAAGTGCAGAGACTGCAATCGCTATTCGCCCAAGAATTCTGTTGTAGTTGTAAATCAACACAATTGCAAGTGCTCCTATTCCAAAGAACAACAAAAGTAAGCCTTGACGCGCGTTGGTTGGAAAGATCGTAATCATCAGAATTGCAAAAGCCGCTATAGATGAAACCAAAATCCAAGTAATCTTTCGGTAAACATATGCTCCACCGAAAGTTACGATTGCCAAAATAGCCATAGCAGATCCAGCAAAATTTGAGTTGCCGAGTGTTGAAAATATAGCCATTCCAGAGGCTGACCAAGGGATGAAATCATTGCCAGTAATTTGTAGCAATCCATAACCACCAACTGCATAAGCTGTTAGCAACATAAACTTATACATTTGAAAGGAATTAACCCTATTAACAAACGCAGCTGTAGTTAAAAAGAAAACAATCAAAGCCAAATAGGTTAAGTAGCCATTTTTTCGCATATTGTCACCAAACAATGCGATTTGGTTATTATCTGAAGCAAATAAAGAAATAGTAGAGAATGCAACAAAAATTAATGCAAGAAAAAATGTCTTTTTAATTAAACCAGTAAATTCATCCCTAGAGCTCCTTAAGTACGAGATTAGATACCCAAGAAGCCAGGCCGCCCCAACTAGAAGTACCCAAAATTTCGGAGCGTTAAATGGGTCTTGTGCTTTTGAGTTGAAATAGATTGTTATTGCAAATAGAAAGAGACCAACCCAAAAGACGGCCTTTTGATCAAGAGATTTACTTTGAACGACTTTCTTGCTCATGCCTTAATGCTACCTAATAGTACGGGCCCAACCCCTATTTCTAGGAGCTGGGCCCGCACTCAGATCAGGTCAGTAAAGGAGATTAAGCCCTTACCTTCTTCTGAATCTTAAGTACCAAGTTTGTTAATGTAACAATCAAGGTTCTTAGAGATGCAACAGTGGTTGCTAATGCAGTTACTGCAGCAAGAGCAGCAGCACCTGAATCAGCGACAGTTACTGAAACTGTACGTGCAACTTGGTTAGCAGTTGCAAGCGCTGTTCCACCTGTATAGGTGAAGTCAAGCTTTCCACCAGTTACTGGTGCATACAGTGTGTATGTCTTTGTGTTTGTTGTGTTTGAGTAATCAGCAATTGTGCCAGTTGGCAGAGTTCCTGATTGTAGGTTGATTGATGCAGTAACACCTGTTGCACTGAAGATGTTGGCATATGAAGTCGCGCCAACAACCGGCAGTCCAGCAGCGTTAAGAATTGTAACTGTCATGGTCATCTTCTCGCCTGGGGCGTAAGTTGACTTATCAAGAGTTACAGTCACATTGCTAGGAACAGCTGTACCAACACGCACCTTGATTGGCGCTGATTTGATTGTAGCTGCAGCAAGTGTTGATGCATTACCAAATGAGATTTCAGCTTCTCCTGCAGACACACCAGTAACGATGATTCCATAACCAGTTGTTGCTGAGAATGAGTATGTTGCAACAGTTGCAACAGCTGTATTCGAAGAATACGCCCAGTAATCAGTTCCGCCAACTAAGCCTGAAACTAAATTACTTGTTGCATCTTGAGCCAGCACTGAAACCTTTGTGGTTCCAGCAACCGCAATAACTGATGAATCAGTTGCTGCAATGGTTGGAGTTGCATACTTGGTTGCAGCAATATCGCTGAAGGTTACAGTCTTCGTCGAAATCAGAGCACCACTGGTTGAGCCAGTTAATGTAATTGTTCCAACACCTGTGCTTCCATCTGGGAAAACACCAATGTAGTCACCTTTTTGAACAACTAATGATCGACCTGTCGGTACAACGCTGCCCAACGTGGCGTTTGCTCCAAGCACACCCGGTCCGGAGATTGTGGCTGTGATCGATTCAGTTGCGGCTAATCCAGCGGCATTTAACTGCGTTACAGCAATATTTGCAACCATTGCTGCGTTTGTACTTCCAGCTGTCTTTAGAGCCACAATTGTTGAATCTTGTGCCGCTAATTTAGCATCAGTATTTGTGGCTTGAATGTAAGCCTTTGTTGTAGCAGCAGACATGTTTCTATCCAGTGCAGCAGCTGCCGTCACAGTGATAGTAATTGTTTGCGCTGTTGCGCCAACAAGTGGACCAACACCAACTGCTGCTGGGGTTAACCTAACTACGTAAGTTCCTGCAGTTGTTGGGGCTGTGGTCTTATCATTTCCTTGGCTTAGGTAAACAGCGAATTTAGCTGAAGATACCGCTGCGCCTGCAGAAGTTGAATAGATTACTGCAGCTGTGTTTCCAGCAGTTGCATATCCAACCGTACGAGCACCTGCAGCTCCTGTGATTACATTTGAATCAACAAGTGCTGAAGATGTTTCTACTAAGCGAAGTGATGGAAGTGCCGCCGCTGGACCGCTTACTAGTGATGCAGTAACAGTTACTGAATCATTTGATGCGCCCAAGAAAGACATGGTGGCAGTTGCTGATGTAGCCGTAAAGGTCTCAGCAGTTGTTTGTGCTGCTGTGGCTGACGAAATCGTCAGAGAATCAGCATTGATTACAGCTTGTGATGGAACTGAGCTAAGTACTCCCAGACCCAACGCTGCAACAGCTACAAGCGCAATGCGCTTGAAGTTTGTCGTTGTAGACATTTGTTTCCTTTCAATAGTCGTCTCTAAGTATTTCTTAGAGGCGGCTTTGAGATGAGTCGCACGTGCTGACACATCTCTTTCCCCCCGTGATATCCGGATCACAGGAGAAACCTGGTTGTTGGAAGTCATTTACTTGACTCCCTTGGCGCTGACATTGATCGCCTGGGCAAGAATTTGGCTCTTGCTAGAGTCCATAATTATACGGGTAGATATTTCCCCTGGGATCGCATCGACATCCAGCCCGGAGGTGGAATCGAAGAACATGCCCGATTCCACAGTGGAATCTACGTACAAGGTGGCGGTCAAAAGGTAGTTTCCGTTAGGTAGGCGCTGAATATTGGAATCAGTCCCCGTAAGGCTCATTGGATACCAATTTCCAGCAATCGTCACAGATGGGCTTGCTGCATAAGAGGTTCCAGCACCATCAACTGTGATTGATTGAGAAAGCAAAACATTTATTGAATCAGCTCCAGATGATTGAACATATGAGATCAAAACATACCCATCTGGGTTAGTAACTGGTGAGGTTGGAGATAAATTTATTGAACCAATATTTCCAGATAAGTCCGAAACTGTGAATCCAACTGGAGTTCCATCCTTTGCTAGACCAGCAAACAAAGTATTTGAGGCCCTAAAGTTAATTGAATTATTCTCAGTTACAACCTTCTGATTTGAAAGGTCCTCATCTGAAGGAGCCACTGATGCTTCAGGAGCAACCTCAGTTTTTGCAGGCGCCTCTTGAGTAAAGTTTGTTACTGAAGGAAGATTATTAAATTCTGCACCAGTCACAGAGTTAAACCCTAAGAAAGCCACCATAACTATTAATAATGACAGAGCAACCTTTGAAGATTTCTTTGCAAGCTCTGCTGCTTTCTTATAGGTGTCAGACAAAGCATCTAGCGCAGTAGCGCCAGTCTTTTCATCGATAACCCATTCAGATAAGACTCGAACAAATGAAGCGCGAGCGCGAGTAACAACATGGCGCACATTTGCTGGTGTTGTTCCGATCGCCTTTGCAATCTCTTCAGTTGAGCGACCCTCAACCTCCCACATAACTAAAGCTGTGCGTTGTGAAGGTGACAAGCGAGATAGGGCTTCACGAATAATTGAGGCATCTTCTGCGGCTGCAAGAGTTGCATCCATTGGGATGTGGTTCTCTGCTGCAATTTCAGATAGGCGCTCTTGGGTTGTATCAGCATCAATTGCTACCAAATTCGGACGTGATCCAGTTGCACGAATTACATTCAAGCAAAGGTTGTTCACAGAGGTACGAAGGTAGGCAAGAGCACGATCAGCGGTATCTAGTTCAGGTGCTGCCAAGATGAACTTCAAAAACGCATCTTGAACAACTTCAGCTGCATCAGCATCGCTACGAAGAATTCGGCGGGCTTGAGCGATAAGTGATGAGCGATTTTCAGCGTACAGCGCGGATAAATCAGAAACAGACCACGCAGCAACAGATGCTGGGGCCTGAGCCTTCTTACGAAGTGACACTTGATTTCCCGCTTTCAGAGAGACAACGTCTTGCCCTCTACTTAGTAAGACACCTAAGGGGGCTAAATGTTGCCCCATAAACCAAAAAAGATTGAATCTGAGACTAGGCCTGTTGGAAAAAATGACTTTAATCGAAATATGCGCCTAATCGAGTGAGTTCATTGACTACCGTAGATGTGCAAAGGTACTCTCGAATTGTCCGGTTTCAGAGCCTTGGCTGAAATAAGGAGGATCCGCCCAATACGATTTGGATTTGAATTTCCTGAGCATCACTTGATAGTAAAAATCAATTGGTAACCAATTAGGAACCCCTTCCTCGGACGCGGATCTCAATATTTTTTGGGCGAGATCGGCAGATACTAAGTATGCCACTGCGCATCTTGTAGACGCAGGTTTTACTCGGAACAATCCAAAATGGTCGACAAAAACTTCGCTTTTTGTTCTCAAAAGGCCTGCACCGGAATTTAAACTTATCCAGGTGTTTATTGGCGCTCTGACTTTGATAATTTCATCAATTTTAACAAATGCATCGTCCATTGGAACAGCATCATCTTCAAGAACTAATATCCAATTCTTTCGTTGTTCTAATCCTAATTTTAAAGCCGTCAGATGCATTTTTTGTACTTCGATGGTAACCGGATGGCTCTGTCTTGGTGGCAATGAACCGGTTGAAAATGTGTTATTCCGACTTAAAAAACTCCTGAAGAAAAGAATTTTCCCTTCGATTCTCGCTTTACGCCGTGACCGAGTTGTACTCCTTGAGTTTATGCCTAGATCCATACCCACTAATCTTTCACTGACTCCCAAGATTTTTTTTGAAGTGGAAACTTTGCTTTCAAAATTATGAAATAGCTTTTCCGTTACCCAGAAGGCTTTTCGGTCTTGATGCCGCAGAACCGCTCCTAGAAAATCTCTTCGGTCTATTAATTTGGAATAATGAATTACAAATATCCCGAGTAAATCACTTGACTCCATAGTTTTAAAGTTTACACTAAATCCCTCCGAAGAAAGCGACAGGATCGAAATGAGAATTTTAGTAACAGGGGCTGGTGGTTTTATTGGCGGGCACTTGGTAGACAAATTGATCCTTGAGGGACATGAAATTATTGCTGTAGATAACAAACCTTTTGAAAATTGGTATCAGCGTTTTGATCAGAGTCAAAATTTTGTGGCTGATTTGAAACTAATTGAAAATGCAATGAAGTATTCCGTGGGTGTTGAACAAGTTTACAATTTAGCTGCCGACATGGGTGGAATGGGATTTATAGAAAATAATAAAGCAAAATGTATGGAGTCGATACTAATCAACACTCACTTATTGCAGGCCTCGGTGAAAAATAATGTGGAGAAATTCTTTTTCTCTTCTTCCGCCTGCGTTTATGCAAGCTTTCGCCAGGATTCTCTAGACATAGCGCCACTGAAGGAGTCTGATGCATACCCCGCTGACCCTGAAGATGGATATGGTTGGGAAAAGTTGTTTAGCGAAAGAATGTGTAGACACTTCCAAGAAGATTATGGGATTAAAACTTACGTTGCTCGATATCACAATGTTTATGGGCCAAATGGAACTTATGCTGGAGGTCGCGAAAAGGTGCCAGCGGCTGCGTGTCGAAAAATTATTGAAGCTGTCAAATCAGGTAGTTATGAGATCGAGATATGGGGAGATGGCAGGCAATTACGATCATTTACGTACATTAGCGATTGCATTGAAGGATCCATAAAATTAATGAATTCGAATTTCTCAAACCCAATAAATATTGGTAGTTCTGAAATGATTTCTATCAATGATCTGTATAAATCCATAATTGAGGTGAATGGATTACCTTTCGAAAAATTTAAATTCTCACACGATCTCTCAGCTCCTCAAGGCGTGCGCGGAAGAAGTTCCAATAATGATCTCTGCCTACAAACACTTGGATGGGAACCAACCATTTCTTTTGCTACTGGAATTAAGGAAACTTTTGACTGGATTGCAAAAGAGTTAAATTATTAGAATTTAGAGGAAATTAAGAATTTACCCTCAATTAAGCGTTCGAAGTCCTGATTACTTCAATTCTCTTGAAAATATTTCAATCAGAAATCTAGGTTTCTAATTTAAATCCTGAAAAGCCACTTTGATTGAAATTAGATAATATGAAATTATGTGAATCTTCGATTTGATATTCGAAAATTGCTAAATTATTAGTTGTATTAAGGTGAGTGAAAGAGAAATTCAACTGACGCATGGCAAGCTTTAAACAAAAAATTTAGTTGAATCAGGGACTACTGGTCCAAAACCACACTTATTCACTAAATAGATCACTCAAATTGCATGCTGATTCAATATTGAAAGGACCTTCTCAACAACTGATTTTGGTCCAAGTGTTATTCTTATACAGTTTTCTAAATTTGTTAACATGGATCGATCTCTAGCCATAATCTCCTGCTTTTGTAATTCCTTCATGACTATTTCTGAGTCCCTGCATTTGATCAAAACGAAATTTGCATAGCTTTTCGGAGTTAATATTCTTGGATCTAAATGATCATAGAATATTTTCCGGGATAGATCTAATTCGATTAGATTTTTTTCTAGATGTGTTAACTCTTTTAACGATATCAGGCCTGCCTGAATAGCCAGATTAGTTACATTTTTTTCATTCCTAAATTTATCAAGGATGTTGATTATGTTCTCATTAGTTATCACATAACCTAATCTTAAGCCAGCCAATCCAAAAGCTTTGGAAAAGGTCCTTGTGATAATTAAATTTTCATAATTTGAAACTTGACCAGCAAGCGATTGTCCATAAAACTCAAAATAAGCTTCATCCACTATGAATAATGTTTTGGAATTTTTGTCAACCCAATTCAAGATTATCTCTTGTTTTATTACTTTACCTGTTGGATTGCATGGATTCGAAAAATAGACTAAATCAATATCATCAAAATTGGCTTCAGAAATACTTTCATTTGAAAGAGGGGCGGGGTCTATTAATTTATAAATTTTGTGAGTTTTCAACCTTATAAAAGTTTCGACTTGAGTGTAATCCGGCGCAAAAGTTAATACCCGAGTTTCATCATCACAAAAGCCTTCAAATATCGCCTGCAGGGCACTATCGGAACCGTTGTAAACCAAGATATTTTTTTCACTTACTTGATTGTATTTTCCAATTTCTTGCGTAATCAAAGGTAAACGATTACGCGGATACCCCGAAATCCCTTCGGCTTCTAAACTTAGGTTCAAGATAGATTTTGGGATTGGAAATAGACTCTCATTTAGGTCACAATTTAAGAAATTTTTTTGATCGGAAAATTTTGTTGGCATTTGATATTTAGTCAATTCGTCAATTTTTTTATTATACTTCACTAATTATGGCCCTCAATTTGTTGGAATTTGGATCTCTTAGGATACTCTCTACTTGCTCAATTTCCATCTCTACATTGCCTAATCTGGCTGTGAGCCCATCCTTTATAATCTGTACTAATTCAGTCAAGTTATTTCCTTCTGACACAAATTTGAAGAGTACTTTTCTATTTTTTAATTGTTTGATTTGAAATAGGGTAATGCTGGGAAGACTCTTATTTACCCAGCTATAGAAATTGACCCCAGGAATTCTATTTCCTTGTGCTGAGGTTAGAAAATCATCATTTCTTCCAATTATTGATTCAACGCCCATCAATTCTCCAGCTTGATAACTTGGCCCTATCGCTAAATCATTAGTTTTGTATCGAATCAACGGCATTGCATAGTTAATAAATCCAGTTCCAATAATTTCAAATTGATCCCCATTTTCAAATAATTCCGTATATCCGTATTCAGGATTGTTTACATAAAATCCAGTTTTATCTTTTTGATGCATGAACACTACTTTCTCCATCTGCCCGTAATGCGCGTATGGAATTAAATTAAATACTTGTCTAATTTTGTCTCTCCACATTGGAAGCATCATTTCGGAAGCAACATGAATTGACTTGATATGATCAAATTTTAAATTTGTGCCTTCGGCTAACAAAGCCAACAGATAAATGCTTGACGGATACCCAACTAATGTATGAAATTTTCTATCATTAATTACTTTGAAGTACGAATAGACAGAATTTTCATTTAAGTGATAAGCACTCATATACAATCTCTTCAATTCAAAATCATATTTATAAATCGAATCGTTTTCATTTTCAGGAACATATCGGCGTAACCATACACTGGGTTTATTATAAAGAGTTGCGCCATGAGCATGGTACGCGTTTAAAACAAATGCAGCTTCTTTTTTAAATACATCATCCGTAACTAACAATTTTAATTTTTTACCAGTTGAGCCACTAGTAGTAATCTCGTATTTTTTTGCATTTGAGTATCTGTCTGATTGAAGTTCATCGAAGTTGTTAACAATTATTTCTTTTGTCAGGAAAGGAATACGCTCCATCTCTGAAAAAGATTTAAATTCTTCAGGATTAAATTTTATCTTATCGAATAAATTTCTATAATATGAGACGGATTGATAACTATGCACAAGAAGTTTCTTTAACTCTTCAAATTGGTAATTCGATCTATTGTTTATTTCTTCCTTATTTGATTTTTTCAAAAAAGATAATGTTTTTCTAAAAGTTTTCTCATATCTGAATCTAAACGGAACAACGGCGTAAAAGATTCTTCTAATTCTGGGTGCCTTCATGTGGCCTCAATATTTAAAGAATTCTTCAGAATTTACGGCTTTATCATCAACGTAAAAGTCCGCTGCAAATTTAATCCCAGTTCGTAATTTTGTGAATTTTAGACCCCACTTCGTTAATTGCTGAAAAGTAAGGCCGTACCAATCTTTTCCAGATACGCATCCTCTAGCAGTTTCGAT
>CAMCXX010000023.1 GCA_945883755.1 Bifidobacterium breve
ACTTTTTATCTAACTCAATCATGATCCGATCTCGAGTGACCTTAGCCAAGATAGAGGCGGCACTAATGGAGATTGCGACCTGATCGCCTTTCCACACCGCTAAATTTGGAGTTAACAAACCTGGTATTGCATATCCATCAGTTAATACATACTCCGCATCAACGGCTAAAGCATTTACCGCTCTGCGCATGCCCTCGATATTGCACTTATGCAAACCTAATGAGTCGATCTCATCCACACTTACCTCAATAATTGAGTGAGCTAAAGCTTGTTCGATTACTACATCAAATAATCGCTCTCGCTTTGCTGGAGTTAACTCTTTGGAATCCCTGATCTCACTAAGAGCATCTGATTGTGGATTCTTTAAAATAACCGCTGCAATTACTAATGGACCGGCACATGGACCACGGCCTGCCTCATCAACACCAGCAATATTTTTGATACCAGCATCAAGTATTTGTTTCTCAATCATATTTACTTAAGGAGCAGTTTTAACCGGCAACTTCCCCAGATCACTACCCTTTTCAAGAAAATCTAGATTTGAAATCGGCCAAACAATAAAGGTTGCCCTGCCGACAACCTTGCTTAATGGCACCATTCCTGCATTTACATCATTTGTATGAAATCTTGAGTCTGAACTAGCACCGCGATGATCACCCATCACCCAGATAAAGCCCTCTGGTACGGTGACATTAAAGTTTGACTCACTTGCTTTGTCATTTTCATAGACATAAGGCTCGGTAATGGATTTGCCGTTAACCGTTAACCTATCCTGGTCATCACAGCAAATAACTGTATCGCCACCAACGCCGATCACTCTTTTAATTAAATACTGCTTTGCTGGATCTGGGACAACACCAATTGTTATAAGTAGGTTTTTGCCTTGACCCAATAAGCCAGTGCTTTGATCATCTGGGGCTTGCCCTAACCAATTATCTGGATCTGCAAAAACTACAATTTCACCACGTTTGATCTCAGAGAATAGGGCGCCGAATTTATTTACCGCGATCCGGTCGCCAACCTGCAAGGTGTTTTCCATTGAACCGGTTGGAATAAAGAAGAAGTGAAGAAAGAATGTTTTAACAATTATGGAGACAATTAATGCCGAGCCAATAATTATTGGGATTTCGCGAAGGAGGGAGCCCTTCCTAGTCATTAAAGTATTAAAGCTTTAAGCTTTTGGAGTTTCTTCAGTTGGCGCTTCTGCAACTGGTGCTTCAACAACTGCTTCAGCAACTGGTGCTTCAACTGCCGCTTCAATTTTCTCTGCCTTAGCTGCTTTAACAGGTGGCACATAAGCTGGCTCAACAATAATTTCACCATCTGCACCGCGACGCTCTTTAATCTTGGTTGCCTTACCAGTTAGGTTGCGTAGGTAGTAAAGCTTTGCGCGACGAGCTGAGCCGTGGCGAACAATTTCAATTCTTTCAATTACAGGGGTATGAACTGGGAAGGTACGTTCTACACCAACACCATATGAAATTTTACGGATCGAGAATGTTTCGCGAACTCCGGCACCTTGACGGCGAATAACAACACCTTGGAAGATCTGAATACGAGATTTGCTTCCCTCGATAACACGTACGTGAACCTTTAACTCATCGCCAGAACGAAAAGATGGGATGTCGGTTCTAAGTGAGGCGGCATCTACAGCATCTAACACGTTCATTTTATTTCCTCATTATTTTTCTATTGAAGAGAGTTTGGCTTACGAAGATGCGTATCTTGCCACAGCGAGGGCAGATAGATCAATTTGGCTCAGAATTGGCGCAATAACTGGGCATGTAATGCCGGCCCAGCGCATACGACCATATCCCCATCAGGTGCGCCACCTGTGCGCCCAGAGATGATCGCGCCAGCCTCTGTTGCAATTAATCCACCAGCTGCAAAATCCCACTCCTTTAATGAGCTTTCAAAGTATCCATCAACTGCACCCATTGCAACATAACAAAGATCAACAGCTGCTGCCCCATTACGGCGCAAATCTCTAATCTTTGGAATTAATATTTCAATCCTGCTGCCCTGCTCTTTACGAAGATCTAGATCATAAGAGAAGCCAGTAGCAAGTAATGCCATATCCAAAGTAACTGGATCATTGCAATTAATTACTTGATCATTAAGAAATGCACCACCACCTTTACTCGCTCGCCAAAGTGAATTAATTGTTGGCGCGAATACAACACCTGCGATCACACCACTTTCATCCTTTGCGGCGATAGAGACATTCCAACCAGGGAGGCCATAAAGATAATTGACGGTGCCATCAATCGGATCAATCACCCAAGTAATACCAGATTTACTTTTTTTTGCCGCACCCTCCTCCGCAACAACTCCATCATCGGGGCGAGCCTTAAGCAGTGCGGTAACAATTAACTCCTCAGCCTGTTGATCCATTTGGGTTGCAAAATCAACTGCGGAACTTTTTTCGGTGAGGGTAAAGACCGCTGGGCGCTTCATTAAAAGTGCACCGGCGCTGCGGGCCACATCACTGGCAAGTATTACTAATTCATCCCTTAAATTTAGGCTCACAGAGTTATCTAAGCACGCCAAGTGCCACTTGCTAAACCAAAACCTGGACTCTTTGTGGCAATCTACTCTCATGAGTGATTCAACTGACTTACGTTTAACCGGTCGCTCCGTCGATGGCACTGAGCTCGAACTAGTTGATCAAGATGGCAATTCATTCTCATTACGAATTAGTGACTCACTTCGTGCAACAGTAAATCAACCAAGACTTTCAGCTGTCTCGGCGTATCAAGAGGAGATCAGCACTACCGTTAAAGAGGTACAAGCAAGATTACGTGGTGGTGAGTCGATTGATTCAATCTCTCGTACAACTGATTGGTCAATTGAAAAGGTAGAGAACTTCGCCGGTCCTATTTTGCAGGAGCGCGCCTTTATTATCGCTCAAGCACTAGCAACTCAAATTAAGCGCGAACCACACGCACCCTATTTAGAGACCGCTGTCTCAACAAAACTAGCCCCTCGTGGTGTTGATATGTCTACCATCGAATGGAATACCTTCCGTAAGCCAGATGGAAATTGGAAGGTAACTTTATATTATCCAATTCGCGAGGAGTCATTTGGTAATTCAGATAACTCACCAAAGGGTGAAGCTACTTGGTTATTTAATTTAAGTCGCAGATCTTTGCTCGCCGATGATGATGGTGCAAGATGGATTGGTGGCGAAGAGAAACAACGGGCCCAATCAACAGTTGGAATGGTTTATACCGAAGCGCCAAGATTGGTTTCAATTAAAGAGGATGTAACTCCTTACGCACCCATCTCAATTATTGAGGATGATTATGAGGATGCAGAGGATGATCTGCCAGATGAAGCGGCGAAGAAGGATGGCGTTACTAAGCGAATAAAAATTCCTTCATGGGATGACATTATGTTTGGTAAGGATAAAGAAAAAGAGGATTAGCAGTACCTTTATTACTTACTTGTAAGTAATGGAATATTTATCTCTAGATCTGTCAGACCACCATGGTGGCCAACCATTCCACTCTCCTGTCGAATGCGCTCTGGATCAATCAAAATTAAATCATTGTTCGGAATAGCGATTAGATCTCCCATTCGATCCATTGCATCCTCAGAAACCACATCCCCAAAGAGATTTGCTGCGACCGCATCGACCTTGCTAAATACTTGAACCTGTTCCTTGTAAAACTCACGCCACTGCAAAATCGTTTCACTCTGTGAGCCATCTTTGAGGTAGATGTGCCTGGCTCTTGGTTCACCACCAATTAATGTGACATTATCTAGTAGCTGATTATCCTCACCTAAAATACTTTGTTGGGTGCTATTTACCATTCCATGATCTGATGTAATCCAAACCCGAGTACCAACTGGCACAGTTGAAATAATCCGCTCAATTAAATCCGCTACTTGTTGTAAAGCGGTCAGCCATTTATCTGAACCCACACCATCATTGTGACCAGCGACATCTAAGGTATTTAAGTATGTATAAACAAATGCTGGCGCTGGCTTAAGTGCGGCGGCTACTGCAGTGGCCATCTCATCCGTTGAATTTGCACCAACATAATTAGCCCCTCGTAACGCTGCCTGGGTAAAACCAGTTGCCTGATAACGTTTCGCTGCCACATGAGTGACTGCAACACCAGCAGCTACCGCTCGCTCAAATAAGGTTGGCACCTTCTGCCACATAATTGGATCAACTCGTTCATCCCACTTCAGCGCATTTAATAATCGATTATCACTTCTGGGTACTCGAACTGTGTAACCCAGCATTCCATGCACCCCTGGTAACACACCAGTTCCTAAGGTAGAAAGACTGGTTGCAGTAGTTGAAGGAAAATTTGCGATTAACTTACTTTGAGTTTTCAACTGGGAAAAGATTGTAAATTGATCAGCGTACATATCTAATGCATCTTGACCCATGCCATCAATTAAAATTAAACACTCTCGTCGCTCACCTACTCCTAGATTTAAATAATCTGTGGTCATTGGGGTAGAAAGTGAGTTAAAGATTGAGTTAGTTAGATGGGAAAGCCCAAAGAGATTACTCATTTATAACTGGTGCTTTCTAAGTTTTTACTAGGTTCTTACTAGGTTCTTACTAGGTTCTTACCGAGCATTTTGCTCTCTTGTGGGGTAAATCTTATCAGCGTTAGATTTTGATTACACATTTTCGCTTGTCGCTCCCGCAGATCCGCGGTATTCATTGGCAAGATACTCCCCATGGCCAAAACTCCTAAAGCGGTTCTTCCGAAAGCTGGTGAGAATCCTGGTCGAATCATCGATATTGATGTTGCCGCCGAGATGTCAGATTCATTTTTGGAGTACGCCTACTCTGTTATTTACTCACGCGCTCTTCCTGATGCACGTGATGGTTTAAAGCCAGTACAGCGCCGCATTCTTCACCAGATGGATCAGATGGGATTGCGACCAGATAAAGGACATGTGAAGTGCGCCCGTGTTGTCGGTGATGTAATGGGAAAGCTACATCCACATGGTGATGGTGCAATTTATGATGCGATGGTTCGTATGGCACAAGCATTCTCCATGCGCCTGCCATTAATTGATGGTCATGGGAATTTTGGTTCTTTAGATTCAGGTCCTGCTGCGATGCGCTATACCGAATCTCGCCTAGCAATCTCTGCCATGTTAATGGTTGATGAATCAGATGAGGACACCGTTAACTTTGGTGCAAATTATGATGGCCAAATACTTGAGCCACAGGTTCTGCCCGCAGCATTTCCAAATCTATTAGTAAATGGCGCAACTGGTATTGCAGTTGGTATGGCAACCAATATGGCCCCACATAATTTAGGCGAGGTTATTGGTGCAACCAAGTATTTGATGGAGAATCCAAAGGCCACACTGAAGCAGTTAATGAAGTTTGTACCAGCACCTGATTTTCCAACTGGTGGCTACCTAGTTGCAACCGAGGGTATTGCTGATGCCTACGCCTCTGGCCGTGGCTCATTTAAGGTGCGTGCGACAACTACCATTGAGAAGATCACCGCTCGTAAACAAGGAATTGTAATTACCGAGCTGCCTTACAACATTGGCCCTGAGAAAATTGTTGAGAAGATCGCTGATTTAGTTAAGGCAAAGAAGGTGCAGGGAATCTCTGACATCGTAGATCTATCAGATGGTCAATCAGGTACCAAGGTTGTAGTCGAGATTAAAAATGGATACGAGCCACAAGAGGTGCTAGAGAATCTTTATAAGTTAACCCCGATGGAGGATGCTTTCTCAATTAATGCAGTCGCCTTAGTTGAGGGAAAGCCATTAACCCTAGGTTTAAAAAATCTGCTGCAAGTCTTCATTGATCACCGAGTTGAGGTTGTCACCCGCAGATCCAAGTTCCGTAAAGCAAAAGCACAAGCTAGATTGAACTTGGTAGATGGATTATTAAAGGCGATTGTTGATATTGATAAGGTAATTAAATTAATTCGTGCCAGCGAGGATGCAACTGTCGCCAAGGCATCCTTAATCAAAAGCTTTAAATTATCCGATGAACAAGCGACCTATATTTTAGATATGCCGCTTCGTCGATTGACCAAGATGAGCAAGATCGAACTTGAAACTGAGGCTAAAGAATTAAAGGCTACAATCGCCTCTCTAACTGCGATCCTAAAATCTGAGGAGAGCATCAAGGCGAAGGTATCTGAGGAGCTAACTGAAATTGAAAAGAAGTACGCATCACCTCGTCGCACACGTCTTGTTGCCTAAGCAACTTTGATATCAACCAACGCTCTCGAACTTCGTGCTGCCGCCAGACTTCTGGTTAAGGATGTAACAGTTCGCATAAATCATGGTGATCGAATTGGTTTTGTTGGTCGAAATGGTGCTGGTAAATCCACGCTAGCTAAAGTATTAGCTGGTGAAATTATGCCCGCCGGTGGTGTTGTAAATCGAACTGGAAAGATTGGTTACCTGCCACAAGATCCCCGAACAGGTGAGGATCAAGGAACGGTGCTTGATCGAATTCTCTCTGTTCGTGATTTAGATCAGATTGTTAAACGCATGCGCGCTGTTGAAGAGGAGATGGCAACCTCTGAAGGCACAGCTTTAGAGAAAGCGATGGAGCGTTATACCCGCGTAGAACATGAGTTCAGCGCCGCTGGTGGTTACGCAGCATCTGCTGAAGCAGAAGCAATTGCATCCTCACTGGGTGTGCCAAATAATTTATTTGATCAAGAGTTATCAGCCTTATCTGGTGGCCAGCGAAGAAGAATTGAGTTAGCTCGAATCTTATTCTCTGGTGCTGAAACCCTGCTGTTAGATGAGCCTACTAACCACTTAGATGCTGACTCGATTATTTGGCTACGTGAGTATCTATCAAAGTACTCCGGTGGGCTAGTAATTATCTCCCACGATGTAAATCTCATTGAAACTGTTGTAAATAAGATTTTTTATATTGATGGCAATCGAAATGTAATTGATGTCTACAACATGGGCTGGAAACACTACCTGCTGCAACGCGAGCAGGATGAGCATCGCCGCAAGCGTGAGCGAGCAAATGCCGAGAAGAAGGCGGAGATTTTGCAAAAGCAGGGCGAGAAGATGCGCGCTAAGGCATCCAAAGCCACCGCTGCCCAAGGCATGTTACGCCGCGCTGAAAAACTGCGTAGCTCACTTGAGGATGTTCGTGTCAGCGATAAGGTAGCAAAGCTTCGTTTTCCAACACCATCACCATGTGGCAAGACTCCCCTATCTGGTGAAGAGCTTTCAAAATCTTACGGCTCACTTGAAATCTTTACCGATGTATCAGCAATTATTGATAAGGGTTCGAGAGTTGTAATTCTTGGACTTAACGGCGCCGGTAAAACAACCTTATTAAGGATTTTAGCGGGCGAGCTTGAATCAGACACTGGCAGCGTTGCTCACGGTCAAGGGTTAAAGATTGGTTACTACGCCCAAGAGCATGAGTCCCTTGATTTTGAGCGAACAATTCTAGAGAACATGATGAGCGCTACCGCCGATATTCGTGAACCAGAGGCGCGTAATGTGCTGGGCTCATTCCTATTTACAGGAGATGATGTTCATAAATTAGTAAAGGTTTTATCAGGTGGTGAGCGAACCCGCCTTGCCTTGGCAACACTTGTAGTAAGTGCAGCAAATGTTTTATTACTAGATGAGCCAACAAATAACTTAGATCCGGCATCCCGTGATGAGATTCTGGCAGCTTTGGCTGAGTATCAAGGCGCAGTTATTTTGGTATCTCATGATGAGGGCGCAGTCCAAGCATTAAAGCCAGAGCGGGTTATCTTGCTGCCAGATGGTGATGAGGATCTTTGGAAAGAGGAGTACTTCGATCTAGTTACGATCGATTAAAGATTAATTAAGCGTCGATCCGATCGCGATCAATCTCAGCGGTTGAAATAAACTCTTTACGAGGTGCTACCTCATTGCCCATCAATAACTCAAAGATCGCCTCTGCCTTAGTTACATCCTTCATGGTGATTCGGCGAAGTGTGCGCTTTTCTGGATCCATAGTTGTCTCACGAAGTTGGTCGGCATCCATCTCACCTAAGCCTTTATAACGTTGAATTGGCTCCTTCCACCTCTTGCCATCCTTCTTGAGTCCGGCAATAACCTTTTTCATCTCATCATCACTGTAGGTGTAATGAACCTCGCCCTTTTTGCCACCAATTACATCGATGCGGTGCAGTGGTGGGATCGCAGCAAATACTCGACCAGCTTCAACTAGTGGTCGCATATATGAATTAAACAAGGTAAGAAGCAAACATCGGATATGGGCGCCATCAACATCAGCATCTGACATCAAGATAACTCGACCATAACGGGCATCATTTAAATCAAAGGATTTACCACTGCCGGCACCAATTACCTGAATGATTGATGCGCACTCATTGTTTTCTAGCATCTGCGACAGAGATGCCTTTTGTACATTTAATATCTTTCCGCGAATTGGCAGGATCGCCTGGAACTCAGAGTTACGGGCCGCCTTAGTTGTGCCAAGTGCTGAGTCGCCCTCAACAATAAATAATTCAGTTCGAGCGGCATCATCTGATCGACAATCAGATAATTTAGTTGGCAGAGATGAGCTTTCTAATGCATTTTTCCGGCGCTGTAGATCCTTGTGAGAGCGGGCCGAGATTCGAGTACGAGCGGCGTTGGCAATCTTCTCAAGCAGCGTACGGCCCGTTTGCTTTTCAATTCGCTTACTGGATGCAAAGAAGTTTTTCATCTCATCTGCAACAACTTGGCTAACAATCTTGCTGGCAGCGGCTGTTCCAAGTACCTCTTTGGTTTGTCCTTCAAATTGTGGCTCAGACATTCGAACAGTTACGACTGCGGTTAAGCCCTCTTGCACATCATCTTTGATTACATCTGGTTCGCTATTTTTTAAGGTCTTTGTTGCACGAAGTGCATCATTAACCGCTTTGGTCATGGCACGTTCAAAGCCCTGCACATGGGTGCCACCCTTTGGTGTTGAAATAATATTTACAAAAGATTCAACTGTTGCTTCATAACCGTTGCCCCATTGCATCGCAATATCAACGCCCATCTCCCGGTGAACATCAGTTGGGTTCATATGTCCCTTTTCATCAAGGACAGGAACAGTTTCATTGTATTCACCAGAGCCAGAGATACGGATTACTTCACCAACTGGATCATCGGGGCGAAGGAAGGTACAAAACTCTGAGATACCGCCCTTATGAAAAAAGGTCTCACTTGTCTTTACCTTAGCTCTGCGATCATTTACAACAAGGGTTAAACCAGGAACCAGGTATGAAGTTTGGCGAGCGCGGGCGTAAATATCCTCAATTGATAACTCCGCCTCCTTTAAGAAGATCTGTTTATCAAACCACCATTTAATTCGAGTACCAGTTACCTTTGCCGATACCTTGCCAATTACACGTAATCCAGATTTTTCAGTAAATGTTGCATTAGGTCCATCACCTTCAAAGATTCCGGCGTTACCGCGTTTAAATGACATCCAGTAAATTTTGCTATCGCGATCTACCTCAACATCTAATCTTGAGGCGAGTGCATTTACAACTGATGCGCCCACACCATGCAAACCACCAGAGGCAGCGTATGAGCCACCACCAAACTTTCCACCAGCATGAAGCTTGGTCATAACAACTTCAACACCAGTTAAGCCAGTCTTTGGCTCTTTATCTACTGGAATACCGCGACCATCATCATGTACTTCGACCGAGCCATCTGATTCAAGATTAATCTCAATTGTTTTGCAATGACCAGCTAGCGCCTCATCAACTGCGTTATCAATAATCTCCCACAAGCAATGCATTAAGCCACGAGAGTCGGTTGTGCCGATATACATTCCGGGACGTTTACGAACCGCATCTAAGCCCTCGAGGACAGATAGATCCTTTGCGGTGTAACTGGTGGCTAGAGCTTCGCTCTCACCTGTTTTACTTGATTTGGTAGCCACGGGCGCCAAGGTTATCGGCGCCACATCTAGATATAGATGATCAACACCAAAAACCCCCTATAAATATCGCTTTTGGGGATTTATCCACAATCTCTACGGAAAACTTAATCATTTCGAAACCTAAATTGGCCACGGGGAATAAAGGTTCATGGTTTGATGTTCCCCTGCTAGAGATTATTAAAATCCCACTAGATAGAGATGGAGCAAGCGATGTCAGATCAGATCACGATGGAAGCGGCTCCACTGAACTCAACCGATCGCTGTGATCGCTGTGGTGCTCAAGCTTATGTACGAGCCCTCCTAATCTCTGGTGGCGAGTTAACCTTCTGTGCTCACCACGGCAAGGAGTATGCCGAGGGATTAAAAACAGTTGCTGCTCGAATTCAAGATGAATCACAGAAATTGGTAGAAGTTTCCGCCAATTAAGGCCTAATCTTTAGGTTATGGATTCACTACACCCAACCAAGCGCGCTTTAGTCCAAACTGTTCTAGATCAGTTAAAAACAAAGAAGGCGTTAGATCTAACAAGTGAGTTGATCCTAGAAAAATCAGGTATCTCTAAAGGCTCGCTCTATCACCACTTTGAAGATTTTGATGATCTAATCGAAACCGCTCAAGTATTTAGATACGCCGCTTATGTTGATCAATCAATTCATCTGCTCACTAAGGTATTTCAAACGGCAAAGAACAAAGAGGAGATGGTTACAGAGCTGAAGAAAGTCACTAGATTTACCCAATCCCCCGATTTAATGCCTCAGCGAATGGATCGAGCAACCTCAATCTCAATTGCAAATGCAAATCCACGAATGATGAAGAAGATGAATGCTCAACAGGATCGATTAAATGAGGCGATCATCGATATTTTCCGAGAGGCACGAGATCGTGGCTGGATTAACAAAGAGGTAGATTTGCACGCAGGAGCTTTATTT
>CAMCXX010000024.1 GCA_945883755.1 Bifidobacterium breve
ACACGGTTCATCTACAACGGCATCAAAGGTATTTGAAACAAAAGAAGCAATCGCTAATGGTGCGGTAGAAATAGATGTAGTAATCAATATTGGCCACCTTAAATCTGGAAAAACCAAAGAGGTTCAGGATGAAATCGCTGCCGTTGTTGCTGCAGCTGCCGGCAAGCAGGTCAAGGTAATTCTTGAGAATGCTTACTTAACTGATGAAGAGAAGATCACCGCATGTAAATTAGTTGAAGCCGCCGGAGCAGATTATGTAAAAACTTCAACCGGCTTTGCACCAACGGGTGCCACCTTGGCCGATGTTAAATTAATGCGCGCTACCTGCAGCCAAAAGGTAAAGGTTAAAAGCGCAGGTGGTGTGAAATCTTTAGATCAATTACTTGAGTTTTTAGATGCCGGAATCGATCGCAGTGGTTCATCATCAACAGCTAGTATTTTAGATGAGTTCATCGCTAAATATGGTCGGGAGTAAATATGAAGATAAAGCTAGATCAGATCAAGATAGATGAAACTCAAAAAAACTTTCCACTTAAGTCTCATGGCAAAAACATCAAGAAATTTCTAAAAGAAAAGCCAAATCTCTTTCAGGCAAACTTTCAATTTCCAATGATGGTACTAAAAGCGAGTGCGCTGAAAAATAATATTGATGTTATGGCAAAGTACTGTAAATCAGTTGGTGCGGAGTTAGCACCCCATGTAAAAACCACAATGTCACCACAAATTGCGCAGATGCAGGTAGATGCCGGTGCCTGGGCGCTAACCATTGCAAACTTTTGGCAGGCAGAGATCTTTCGCAAATTTGGCTTCAAACGATTAATCATCGCTAATGAGATATTAGAGAGCAGTGCAATTGCCAAGATTGCCCGCTTAAACAAGAAGAACAAAGCTGAGATTATTTTCTATGTAGATTCATTAGCTGGTTTAGAGATTGTTAAAGCTGCTACGCCAGCTGATGGCAAGATCAATCTATTTATTGAAATCGGTACCGATAATGGCAGAGGTGGAGTTCGCGATCTAGCTTTGGTAAAAACTCTTGGGCAAGCGATAAAGGCGGATCCGAGATTAAACCTTCGAGGAGTTACTGGCTTTGAAGGCGCAGTTCCAACAGCGGCCAGAAACGCTGCCGGTGAGAGCGCTGTCCATGATTTCTGTAAGAAAATTGTTGCAGCTGGTGAGGTTGCTTATGAATTCAAATCTGATGATCTATTTATTGTCAGCGCCGGCGGAAGTGCCTACTTTGAGATCGTAGCTGAAGAGTTAGGTAAGTTTAGTAAACCAAGAATGCTCTTACTTCGCAGTGGTGGTTATGTAACTCATGACCATATTTATTACGAAGAGGTTTACCCAGCTAAGAGCACTGGTGATCCCTTGCTGCCAGCGATAGAGGTTTGGAGCCAATTGTTAAGCGCTCCCGAATCTGATTTTGGCGTATTAAATTTAGGAAAACGAGATGTTGGTTGTGATCTACACAATCCAATGCCAATTGCCAAGTATCAAGGCAGGATTATGAAATTTACCGGCAAGATTGAAAAGTTAAATGATCAGCATGGATTTATGCGAAGTTCAGATAAATTTGCAGTTGGTGATCTGATCGGCCTAGGCATCTCCCACCCATGCACCACCTTTGATAAGTGGCGGTTGATTCCATTGGTCAATGAGAATTATGATGTTGTAGATTGTATTCATACCTTTTTTTAAAAAACCCAACCTAAGGAGAGAACCATGAAGGTCGAACATATCCAAGCTAAAGATGCACCAGCACCAGGTGGTTCATACTCACACGGTGTAGCAGCAAATGGCTTTCTTTACACATGTGGCATGGGTCCAGTTGATCCAGCAACCGGAAAAATTGTTGATGGTGGCGTAGCTGAGCAAACCCGGCAGACCCTGAAGAATCTGCAGAAGATTCTTGATGTAAAGGGTGCAAAGTTTGCCGATGTCGTAAAAGTTACGGCACACCTGCAAGATGTTAACCGCGACTTCAAAGCATATGATGAGGTTTATCGCGAGTTTTTCTCAGCACCATTTCCAGTACGCACAACAGTTGGTTCAGATCTCATCAATATCTTGGTTGAAATTGATTTTGTAGTGGCGCTATAAGGATGAGTGTTGAACAAAGCCTTGCTGGCAAGGTAGTTGTAATCACCGGCTCTGGCCGTGGCATTGGAAAAGAGATGGCGATTGACGCTGCAGCACATGGTGCTCGCTTAGCGCTAGTTGAGGTTATTAAAGAGAATCTTGATGCAACGGTAAAGGAGATCGCCGCAACTGGTGCAGAGGTTCGTGGTTACCACACCGATCTTGGCAATGAGGCGCAGGTAATTGAAAACTTTAAAGCAATTGAAAAGGATTTTGGCAAAATTGATTGTTTAGTTAATAACGCCATGGTTCATGAGGCGGAGGATTTAGTTAAGACCTCACTTGATAGTTGGAACCGCTCTCTTTCAATCACATTAACCGGTAGCTTCCTAACCATTCGTGCGGTATTGCCAGAGATGATGAAGCGCAAGGCTGGAAATATCATCAATATCGGCACAGTTAATGCCAAAACAATGGTGGGCAGTGACTCTTACAGTGTTGCTAAAGCTGGTCTGCATGCATTAACTCGCACAGTTGCAGTTCGCTATGGTCCACATGGTATTCGCTGTAACACAGTTGTTCCTGGCACCATCGCAACTGATGCCTGGCAATCACGGGTTGATCGCAATCCAACAATCTTTGAAAATCTAAAGCCTTGGTATCCACTAGGTCGCGTTGGCAAGCCAAAGGATATTTCAGAGGCGGTTATATTTTTACTCTCTGATAAATCTGAATGGATGAGTGGCAGTGAGATGGTTGTTGATGGTGGCCTACTTGCTGGCATGGCACCGATGTACAAAATCGTTGAGGGCTCTGATTAATTCAAATGGCTGAAAATACCTTTACTATTCGTGGCGCAGAAATTATTGATGGCACGGATAAGCCGGCAACTAGAGATGATCTCTTAATAGTTGATGGCTATATTGCAAAGATCGGCTCATTGCTTAAGGGTGAAGAGCAAGGAAAGATTATTGATGGCTCTGGCTTAACAATTACGCCCGGCTTTATCGATATGCATGCCCACTCTGATTTAGCGGTTATTTCAGATCCACAACATTTAGCCAAGGTAACTCAAGGAGTTACAACAGAGGTGTTGGGCCAAGATGGTTTGTCATATGTGCCAAGTAATCCCGAGACCTTGCAACAATTACGCAGCCAATTATTTGGCTGGAATGGTGATCCTGATGGTTTTAATTGGGATTTTCACTCCGTTGCTCAGTACTTAGCCAGAGTTGATGCCGGTGCTGCAGTCAATGTTGCCTATTTAATTCCACACGGAACTTTGCGAATGCTAGTTCGCGGCAATGAGGAGGGCACAGCAAATGCAGATGAGTTAAAGCAGATGTGCCACCTAGTTGAAAGTGGAATGAAGGAGGGTGCTTTTGGATTATCTGCTGGCTTAACCTATGTGCCAGCAATTTATGCAGATGATCATGAGATTATCGAGTTATGTAAGGTGGTCGCAAAGTATGGTGGCTATTACGCACCGCACCACCGCAACTACGGCGCAAAGTTTTTAGATGCCGTAGCTGAGTGTTTAGATATTGCAGAACAATCCAGATCACCATTGCACTTAACCCACTGCCACATGAGCCACCCAAATTTTCATGACAAAACTGATCTCTTATTTGAGATGTTAGATAAGGCGGAAGGTAAGGGAGTAGATGTAACCCTTGATACCTATCCATACCTAGCTGGCTCAACCTATTTGCATGCACTTTTACCATCTTGGATTCAAGCAGGTGGAAATGGCGAGACACTTAAGCGGCTAAAGATTAAAGAGCATCGCGATCGGGTAACCAATGATTTAAATGTGACAGGCAGTGATGGCAACCAAGGTGGCGTTGTAAATTGGCCAGCAATTACCGTTGCTGGAATTAGTAATGATCACAATTTAAAGTTTGTTGGTAAATCAATGATCGAGTGCGCGGCAATGGTAAATAAAGATGTAACGCAGTTTTACTTAGATTTTATTGCAGATGAGGAGCTAAGAGCATCCTGCATTATCTTCTCTGGACATGAAGGAAATGTTCGTGCGATTATGCAAGATCGCAGACACATGATTGGTAGCGATGGAATTTTAACTGGCAACCAGCCACACCCAAGAGGTTACGGCACCTTTGCCAGATACCTTGGTGTTTATGCAAGGCAAGAGAAAGTTTTATCCTTTGAAGGAGCGGTTGCACGCATGAGTGGTCGTTCCGCTAAAAGATTAGGATTAAAAGATCGCGGCTTTGTAAAAGCTGGATTAAAAGCAGATCTTGTTTTATTAGATGCTACGACTGTGCTTGATCGTTCAACCTATGAAAGCCCAAGATTGCCGGCGGCGGGTATTGAAAATGTCTGGATTGGTGGGGTCGCCACCCTGCTTGGTGGCAAGCGCACTGAAGCGGTTCCAGGCCGGGCGATTCGCTCTCGATAACTGAGATATCACGCTCAAAATCAGAATTCGATACCGAAATCTTTATCTTTTTACGCTTACTCCGCCTTGCTCGAAAGGGTGATTTAGTGATGAAGTATGCCCCTCTCACCACAGGGTGAGATCCTAGGAGGAAATAACTTAATGAAGAAACTAATTAATCGCAGCGTTGCCGTTGCGGCTTCATTTGCGTTAGCAGCGGGTGCACTTGTTGCAGCTGCGCCAGCGCAAGCAAATACAGTAACAATCAAGGTAATGACACCTAACTACACGCCGTTGATGCCTGCATACTATGCAGATTTAAATAAGCGTTTTGAGGCTGCTAACCCTGGTATCAAGGTTGAGCACGAAAACTTAGAGTGGAGTGACCTTGTAGTTAAGGCCCGTACCTTAGTTGCAACAAAGTCATATCCAGATATCCTCAACCATAACGCATTCGCAGAGTACGCAGCCGAGGGGCTTCTACATAAAGCTAGCGACCTTTTCACCGATAAGGCGTTATCAGATTTCGCAACAGCTTTCCGCGATAACTCAAAGTACAACGGTGTTGAGTACGCAGTGCCTGATCTAGCATCTTCACGTATGTTCTTCATCAACAAAGCATTGTTCTACGGTGCCGGAAATACAAAGATTCCTACAACTTGGGCAGAGGTAACAGCTGCTTCAAAGAAGATCAAAGCCAAGTACGGATCACGTGTATATCCACTTGGAATTCCTCTTGGACAAGAAGAAGCGCAAGCTGAGTTCCAAATCTGGGCTGGCGGAAATGGTGGACGTTACTTTGATGAGAAGACAAGCAAATGGGTTATTAACTCAGCTGCTAACGTTCAAACACTAAATCAGTTGAAGGCATGGACTAAGGCTGGTTACACACAACCAAACCCTGCATCAACAAACCGTACCGATGTCTTCAGACTTTTCGCTCAAGGCAAAGTAGCGATGCTTAATGCATCAAACTTCTTTCCTTCCGACTTGAAAACCATTTACAAGAGCAAGGTTGATTACGGTGTAGCACCATTCCCTACTGCAAAGGCTGGCACAAAGGCAATCACTTTGGGTGTTCAGGATTACTACATGGCATTTAAGAAGACTGGCAACCAAGATGCAGTTTCTAAGTGGCTGAACTTCCTATTTGAGCCTAAGAACTATGCTGCTTTCCTAAAGGCAACTGGTGGATTTATTCCAGCAACTAAGTCGGCATCAACTGAAGTGGACTCAACTCTACTTCCTTATATCGAGCAACTAGACAATGCAATCTTCTACCCAGGAACTCTTGGTTCATGGGGTCCGGTTAATGCCAAAATCCAAACACAAATTGGTGGCGGTATCACTAAGGATGCAAAGACAGTTCTTGATGCAATCCAAAAAGCGGCTGTGGCTGCTGGAGTTAAGTAGGACCGAAAGGTTTAGTTAACTTCAAATCGTTTGGCAATGAGATCCCCTAACCGGGGATCTCATTGCATTAATAACTCTCTTTTCAACTTAACTTTTTAGGGGTGATGAAATTTGGCCACTGCAACATTAAGTGAGACCAAACCAAAGCGCACTAAAAAATTAAAGGTCAGCCATACTGTCTCATTTTTAAGCGCCTTACCGTGGATTGGCCCAGCCTTATTTTTAATCATTCTGGTAGTCATCTGGCCGGTTATTATTTTAGTCAGAACATCATTTACCGATATCTCATTAGCTGGTAGCTTGCTTGATTTTAATGGAATCCAAAATTATCGAGATTTAATAGGAAATATGGATTTATATCCAGTCTTAAGAAGAACATTCTTCTGGGTCTTTGGAATTGTCTTTTTTACCATCGCACTCTCATTACCCCTTGCACAATTAATTAATCAAAATTTCCCAGGACGCCGATTTGTTCGTTGGGCCTTAATCTTTCCATGGGCAGCCTCCGTTGTAATGACATCAATGATCTGGTCTTGGATCTTGGATGCCTACTCTGGTGAGTTAAATTTAACCTTGACTCAATTAGGCCTAATCACTGAGCCGGTGGATTGGATAGGAAACCCGAGCACTTCATTCTTGTTCCTAATGTGGGTAGCAATATTTGTCTCTATTCCATTTACTACCTTTGTCCTTCTAGCTGGTTTGCAATCTATTCCAAATGACATCGTAGAGGCCGCATCGGTTGACGGCGCTTCCTCTTGGCAGATCTATCGCAAAATCAAATTTCCGCTACTTCGTAACTCCCTGTTAATTGCAACAATTATCAACCTAATCAATGTTTTTAACTCATTCCCGATTATTTGGGTAATGACCAAGGGTGGGCCGGGTTATGACACCGATACAACAATTACATTTGCATATAAATTAGCTTTTATTGAGGGAAATATGGGCCAATCAACATCTCTTGGAGTGTTGAATTTTGTACTTATTTTAATCGTGGTTGGCTTCTATTTAAAGGCTACTAAGGCGACAAGGACTGAAGTATGAAAAAAGGCGTGACGCCTAAACGAATAGCAACAGTGTCTGGTGCATACCTAATTGCCTGGATATTTGTCTACCCTTACATAAATATGTTCTTTACCTCGGTTAAAACTCGAGATGAAATCTATGCCATTCCTACAACTCACTTTCCAAAGGTTTGGAAATGGAGTAATTATGTTGAAGTATGGCGTGAGGCTCCAATCTGGGGATATGTGAAAACAAGTTTGATTGTTTCGATCTCTGCAACCCTGTTAGTTTTGGCAGTTTCAATCCCGGCGGCTTACTTTGTATCTCGCTACAGATTTAAATTTAGGGGTGCATTTTTATTATTGGTTCTTGCTACTCAGATGTTTTCACCTACCGCCCTAATAATCGGTATCTTTAAAGAGGTAGATTTCTTCAATCTCTTAAATACCTACCTTGCACTAATTGTTTTAAACGCTGGATTTAATCTGGCCTTTGGAATTTGGCTGCTTGCTGGCTTCTTCTCAAGCATTCCAGTTGAGATTGAAGAGGCGGCGATGATTGATGGCTGTTCTCGTGTTCAAGCACTTCGTAAAGTTACTCTGCCAATTGCATTGCCAGGCTTGGTAACCGCAGTGATCTTCACCTTTGTATCTGCTTGGAATGAGTTCACAATTGCTTTAACCATTATGAGCTCAGTTGATAAGAAACCTCTGCCAGTTGGTTTAACCTCATTTCTTGGAGCGTATGACACCGCCTGGGAGTATCTATTTGCCACCACAATGATTGCAATTGTGCCAGTTGTAATTTTGTTTATCATGATCGAGAAGTATTTAGTTGGTGGCTTAACCGCCGGCAGCGTGAAATGAGTTCGATTAAATCAAATGCTTTTACTCTGCCTTACACATTTTTTCGCGAACCAGGCGCAAAGGTAATTACTGATTTAAAGGCAGCTGGTTTATCGGGAATTAATCTCGCTTTAAATTATCACGCTAGCCGTGACTTCCTGCTTCGCCAAGGCCCACAACTTGAGTACCTATCTGATGGATTTCACTATTATCAGGTTGATAAATCAAAGTATGAAACTGGCGCATTAACGCCAGCTGAGTTTGATCAACTGCCATCTAATCAACTTCTTGAAAATGTATTGGCAGAGGCGGCAAAGCAGGATTTTGAGGTAAATGCCTGGGCGGTTTACATGCACAACTCAGCGATTGGTATGACCCATCCATCTGCAACTGTGACAAATGTTTTTGGTAATAAATTTCTATCTGAGCTTTGTCCAATTAATAAAGCTGTTCAAGGTTACGCACTTGGCATGACCAAAGATTTAGCAGGCCGCGGAGTTAACGCCATCATGGCTGAGTCACTGCACTTTCACGGTGCCCGTCATGGTGAACACCATGAGCGTTTTTTTATGGAGTTAAGCCCAGTCACTGAATTTTTATTTTCACTATGTTTTTGTGAGGCATGTAAAACTAACTTCACCGGCGATGCCAACTCGCTGGCGCAGAAGATTAAGCAATTACTGCAAGTTGTCTTTGATGATAAAGATCCATGGCTAGGAAAGGCGCTGACAAAAGAGTTTTTGGCTGAAATTTTGGGGCCAGAGATTTTGCAATACCTATCAGCTCGGGAGGATGCGGTATCAGATTTATACAGCCGAGCTGTTGCTATCGCCCACGCCGCTGGCGTTAAATTTAAGTACGAGGATCAATCACCACTTATAGATATTAAAAGTACTAACTCACTTGCTAAGAGCTGGGAGATTGGTATCAATAATCAACAGATCGCAGCAGTAGTTGATTGCTTTGAACCATTGATTTATCGTCCAACCGACTCTGAGGTAGCAGATTTAGCAAGCTCATACCAACAAACTGTTTCAACAAAGGTAAGTGCAATCTTGCGCCCAACCTATCCAGATTGCACTGAAAAAGATAATCTAATTAAAAAGGTGGATCGACTTAAGCAATTAAATATTACTGAGATCGACTTCTACCTGTTAGATACCTTCAGAGCTCGGGATCTAGAGTGGATTAAAGCCGCGATTGCTTAGAGAAATACGGCAACAACTATATTTGCAACAGCAAGCACAGTCATTACGCCCCAAATCTTGGTGCTCAATATCGGTTTCTTCACATTCAAATAACCAAGGACTAGAACTACCGCAATCACGGTTGATTTAATTGAGACAGGTACGTGATCTAAAATCTCAACTGTTGCATCATTTGCATTCATTGCTCGGTTCAAGCCCACCATTGCTATTCCGACAATTAAAATCAACCAGGCGCTATGAAGAACAAATGGTTGTAATTTCTTTGGTTTATTTGGGATCTGAGCAAGTAAGCCGCCAAGTAAGCCAGCTAGACCGATAAAGTGAAGAACCAATAATAATTTATATGCAATATCCATATTCAAACTCTACATTTAGATCATTCCAATCTGCGGATATCTGCAAAATTAGGTGGCTGATTTCACCCGCTTTAAGTTAGGCTAACCTCATGTCTAAAGTTCTCGCATCTCTGCCAGTTGGCGAAAAGGTCGGAATCGCCTTTAGCGGTGGCCTTGATACCTCAGTTGCAGTTGCTTGGATGAAAGCAAATGGTGCAACACCTTGCACCTACACCGCAGATCTTGGTCAATATGATGAAACAAATATTGAGGGCGTACCAGATCGTGCCAAAGAGTATGGCGCGCAGATTGCCAGATTAGTAGATTGCAAAAGTGCATTAGTTGAAGAGGGATTAGCTGCAATTGCTTGCGGCGCTTTTCATATTAGAAGTGGTGGCAAGCAGTACTTCAATACAACTCCATTAGGCAGAGCGGTAACTGGAACCTTATTGGTTCGTGCCATGCTTAAAGATAATGTTTCAATTTGGGGAGATGGCTCTACCTATAAAGGTAATGACATCGAACGGTTTTACCGTTACGGACTTCTTGCTAATCCAAAGTTAAAGATTTATAAGCCATGGCTTGATGAGGCCTTTGTTGCTGAACTTGGTGGCCGCAAAGAGATGTCGCAGTGGCTAAAGGATCACAACCTGCCTTACCGCGACAGTGTTGAAAAGGCGTACTCAACAGATGCAAATATTTTAGGTGCAACCCATGAGGCGAAAAAACTTGAGGAGCTTGATTCATCGATCGAGTTAGTTGAACCAATTATGGGAGTTAAGTTTTGGGATGCATCAGTAAAGATCGATACCGAGGATGTAAAGATTGAGTTCGCGCAAGGACGTCCTGTTGCTGTTAATGGCAAATCCTTTAAAGATTCAGTTGAGTTAATTAAAGAGTTAAATGCAATTGGCGGACGCCATGGAGTTGGCATGTCAGATCAGATTGAAAATCGAATCATTGAAGCAAAGAGCCGTGGTATCTATGAAGCACCAGCAATGGCGCTTTTGTTTATTGCATATGAAAGATTAGTAAGTGCCATTCACAATGAGGACACCATCGCTAACTACCATGCCGAAGGTCGTCGCTTAGGTCGCCTGCTTTATGAAGGTCGCTGGTTTGATCCACAAGCATTAATGCTCCGTGAATCATTAACTAGATGGGTCGCATCTGCAATTACCGGAACAGTCACAATTCGTCTGCGCCGCGGTGATGATTTCTCAATTATTAATACAACTGGACCAGCGCTGTCTTACTCACCTGAAAAATTATCGATGGAGCGAACTGAAGATGCCGCCTTTGGACCAACCGATCGAATTGGTCAATTAACAATGCGAAACTTAGATATTGCTGATACCCGTGCAAAGTTGGATCTATATTCCGCACAAGGACAATTAGGTGGCAGTGATTTTGATCTGATTAAGGAGATCGAGAAGTAA
>CAMCXX010000025.1 GCA_945883755.1 Bifidobacterium breve
CCTGGAGTTGAATATCTAACCTTTGCAAGCCATGGATAAACCTTGTTGCCTGGAAGTTGGCCACCTTCACCTGGTTTTGCTCCTTGTGCCATCTTGATCTGAATATCTTGAGCATTAACCAAGTACTCACTTGTCACACCAAATCGACCGCTTGCAACCTGTTTGATCGCAGATTTTCGTGAATCACCATTGGCATCAGGAATATTACGAGCTGGATCCTCGCCACCCTCGCCAGTGTTTGATTTTCCACCAAGACGATTCATCGCAATGGCTAAAGTTTCATGTGCTTCTTGCGAGATCGAGCCGTACGACATCGCACCAGTTGCAAATCTCTTAAGAATCTCTGTAGCTGGCTCTACCTCATCTATTGAGATTGGTTGCCGCACGCCACTCTTAAACTCAAACAATCCGCGCAATGTCATCAAGGATTTTGATTGATCATCAACTAATTTTGTATATTGCTGGAAGATATCAAATCGTTTATTCCGAGTCGCATGTTGCAACTTAAAGACGGTCTCGGGATTAAATAGATGCGGTTCACCCTCGCGACGCCACTGGTACTCGCCACCAATCTGCAATCTCTTGCTGCCCGGGACCTCACCACCTGGTGGATAAGCAATATGGTGTCGTCTGATCGTCTCCTCCGCAATCACATCTACGCCAACACCACCTAATCTTGATGTTGCGCCAACAAAGTACTCGCCAACAAATTCTTTTGATAGACCGATAGCTTCAAATATCTGTGCACCGGTATAGGAAGCGATGGTTGAAACACCCATCTTTGACATTACCTTAAGCACACCTTTACCCAAAGATTTAATTAGATTTCGAACCGCTTTCTCAGGTGTGATTCCAGTAATTACGCCCTGACGAACTAGATCTTCAGCACTCTCCATAGCCAGGTATGGATTTACGGCGGCGGCACCAAAACCAATTAGTAATGCAACATGGTGAACCTCGCGAACCTCACCTGACTCCACAACCAATCCAACTTTGGTGCGAGTTTTCTCTCTAATTAGGTGGTGGTGCACAGCAGCTGTTAGCAACAATGATGGAATCGGAGCATTTTCAGCATCACCATCTCGATCAGATAAAACAATAATTCTTGCACCTTCGCTAATTGCCTTTGAAACCTCTGCGCGAATCTCAACCAATCTCTTCTTCAATGAGTCACCCGCACCCGCTATTGGAAACAGGCCTCTAACTACATATGAAGAAAATCCTGGGTGGTCGCCATCTGCGTTTACATTAATAATCTTTGCTAACTCATCATTATCAATTACTGGAAACTGCAATGAAATTTGTCGGCAGGATGATGGGCCTGGATCTAAAAGATTATGTTCTGGTCCAATTGATCCACCAAGTGAGGTAACCAGCTCTTCTCGAATGGCATCAAGTGGTGGATTGGTTACCTGTGCAAAGAGTTGAGCGAAGTAATCAAATAACAATCTTGGCTTATCTGAGAGAGCAGCAATTGGTGTATCGGTACCCATTGAACCAAGTGGTTCAGCACCATTTTTTGCCATTGGCGTAATAATGATTCGAAGCTCCTCTTCGGTATAACCGAAGGCGCGTTGGCGACGAAGTACTGAAGAGTGTGGGTAAACAATATGTTCGCGAGCTGGTAGATCGCTTAATCTAACTAACCCAGCATGCAACCAATCACTGTATGGCGCGGCTGAAGTTAGAGATTCCTTGATCTCATCATCCTCAATTATTCGGCCCTCATCAATATCAACTAAGAACATTCGGCCTGGTTGTAATCTTCCCTTGCGAATGATCTTTGCTGGTGGAATATCTAAAACACCAGCCTCGGATGCCAATACAACTAGGCCATCATCAGTTACCCAAAATCTTGAAGGCCTTAATCCATTTCGATCTAAAACTGCACCGATTTGTCTGCCATCAGTGAAGGTAACGCAGGCCGGACCATCCCAAGGCTCCATTAGTGCAGCATGGAAGGCGTAGAAATCTTTTCGCTGTTGATCCATAGTTGCATGGTTCTCCCACGCCTCTGGAATCATCATCAAAATTGAGTGCGGCAAAGTACGACCGCCAAGATATAGAAGTTCTAGCACCTCATCAAATGATGCTGAATCGCTGCCAGCTGGATCAATAATTGGAAAGAGTCTCTTAAAATCACCAGGAATTAAATCACTTTGCAGCAAGCTCTCGCGAGCACTCATCCAATTTCTATTTCCTTTTACAGTATTAATCTCACCATTGTGCGCAATAAATCTGTAAGGGTGCGCAAGGGGCCAAGACGGAAAGGTATTGGTCGAGAATCTGCTGTGAACTAATGCCAGTGGCGATTCAACCAATGGTTGGGATAAGTCAGGAAAAAACTCCTCTAATTGGCCAGTTGTGAGCATACCTTTGTAAACAATAGTTCGGGATGACAGTGATGGTATATAAACCTCAAAAGCGTGCTCTACTCTTTTACGGAAACAAAATGCTAGGCGATCTAATTCAAGATCTGTTTCATTCTTCTCACCCGCGATAAAGATTTGCTCGAAGGCTGGCATAACTGAGAGAGCTGTTTTACCAAGTGAAGCGCTATTAATTGGCACAGTTCGCCAACCCAAAATACGAACACCCTCCTCCTTCGCGATTAATAAAACCGCTTCCTTGAACTTACTTTGATCTACTTCTTTATCTATAAAAAATATACCGGTTGCATACTTAGTAAGTGGTGTTAGTGTGAAATCAACAACTGATCGATAAAATTTATCGGGCAAACAAATTAATATCCCGGCGCCATCTCCGCTATCTGGCTCAGCGCCTGAGGCACCTCTGTGATCTAAGTTTCGCAGCGCAATCAAACCTTTTGAAACAATCTCATGAGTTGGTGACTTATTTAAGGTTGCAACCATCGCAACACCGCAAGCATCATGCTCATTTGCAGGGTCATATAACCCAGTTGCTTTAGGGATTGCTGATAAAGCTTTTGCTGATATCAAGATCTGTTGGCCGCTCCTGAAAAAAAGAGTCAGGACGTCAATGGCCTAACTTAAATAAGTGGGCTAAGCGTAGCAGGGTGATGGATTTTTTTATATCCCACTGAGGTGCACAAGAGAGCCTATGCCTGCGGTAATAATCATGCCAAGGGCGCCACCCATAAATATACGCAAAATAGTTTTGCCAGGAGGTGAAGATGCTATTTTCGCGCTGGCGTAACCAGTTACCAATAAACCTAAGATGGTAAAAATCACAATAGAGAGAACTTGCTGACCTGGTGTCGGTGCAAGTGCGCCCATAAATGGAATCAAACCTCCGACTGTAAAACTAATGGCGCTGGCAAAGCCCGCTTGAATTGGCCGCCCTTTTGTATGTTCATACTGTCCCAACTCATCCCGTAGATGCGCTTCAAGTGCATCTTTTTCGCTCATGGTCCTTGCAACTTGTAAAGCTAACTCTCTGGGTAAGCCACGTTCAATATAAATCTCAGTTAACTCCGCTAACTCCCCCGCTGGATCAGCAGCTAATTGATCCATTTCAATTTGGCGATCCGCTGCTTCAATATCATTTTGAGAGCGAACTGAAACATACTCACCCACCGCCATGGACATTGCACCCGCTGCAATTCCTGCCAAACCTGCCGTAATTAAAAAATCATTTGCTTGAGCAGCTGAAACACCAATCATTAAACTAGCAGTGGATACCAAACCATCGTTTGAACCAAGTACGGCAGCTCGCAACCACCCTGCTCGATGAGATCTATGTGCCAGATTTCCGATTTGAACTTCCTTTAAACCCATATTGGGATCTTACTAGTTAGCGGGGCTTTTCTTAGGATTTCTTGAGGATTTATATAAGTATGTTATCGCTGAAATAAGTACTAATAGGCTAACCCAGATATTTAATCGCAGACCAAGTATTAAGGTTGCCGCATCAATTCTTAATGCTTCAATCCATAAACGCCCAACGGTGTAACCCAATACATAAATCACAAATAAATCACCAGGGTTGGTAAATCTTTTTCCAATAAATTTAGGCAGTTTCATTAAGAAGAGAGCCAATGCGGTACACCAGATTAACTCATATAAAAAGGTTGGATGAAAGGTGGCAAATTGTGCAAACTCGGCTGGACGTTTAAATTCTGGAACCTCTAATGCCCACGGCAGAGTAGTTGGAGATCCAAACAATTCAATATTGAACCAGTTGCCGATTCTGCCAATTGCCTGTGCTAACGCAACCCCAGGTGCTAATGCATCTAAGAAGTATGCAAATGAGTGTGAGGTTTTATGGCTTCGGTAGTAGAGGTAGGCGCCAACTGCGCCAAGTGAAATTGCGCCCCAAATACCTAATCCACCCTGCCAAATCTTTAAGGCATCAATTGGATTGCCGCCCTCGCCAAAGTATTTTTGTGGTGAGGTAATTACATGGTAAATCCGGCCACCAATTATTCCAGCAGGTACCGCCCATAACGCTGCCTCTGAAATATCCTCCGGGTTTCCGCCAATCCCTTTATAAGCTTTGCGACCTATCCAGATGGCAATTGCGATGCCAGTTAATATCGAGAGAGCGTAAAAATGTATAGTTAAAGGCCCGATCTCCAACAGTGATCTTGTTGGAGATGGAATAAAGGCTAGATTAATTACTTTACTCCGCCTGCAGCTAATGCGGCGCGGAACTTAACTGGATCCATGTATTCGCTGTTTCGATCAATCTCTTTTCCATTGATCTTTACAGTTGGCGTGCTGTTTACATCAGCAGAAGCCGATGCTTGTGCAACATTTCTTGTCCAATCGATGTAATCGCCTTCGGCTACACATTTTTCAAAAGTAGCTGAGTTCAATCCGATGGAGTTACCTAAGCGCTTCATAAAATCCCCAGCCCACATTCCAGAGTCATGTGAGGTTGGTTGATTTTGGAATAAAGCTAAATTCATCTCTAAAAACTTTCCCTCATCTGCGGCGCAAGCGGCGGCATTGGCGGCGATGACAGATTCAGCACCAAGGAAGCTCATAGTATGAAAAACCACTTTTGCCTTATTTTGTGCAGCAATCTCATTGATATATCCGCCATTAATAATCTCAAAATTCTTACAGACTACACATTGGTAATCGAGGTAAATATCAACAGTTGGTGTGGCTGTTGGATTTATGACAATTCCGTAACCATCGTCGGCAGAGACTGATGCTGGGACCATTGCAGTTGTACTTGATCTATTGCTAATAAAAGAGAAGATGACACCAATTAGAACTACAAAAACAACCATACCTATTACTAAATTACGAGTACCTTTATCTGAACTGCTATTACTGGCTGCCATCTCTCTCCTTATAAGTTTTTGATCAACCTGAATCCTACTTATCTAATCCAAATCTACCCTTTGGAAAGCGATATAAGTAAATGGCAATGAATGTTAGGCCAATATTTCTAATGATTGATGATAGGTAATTGGTCTCACCTGGATCAACAACCCCACCCGCACTAAAGCAACCGCAATCTATGCTCAGCCCCCGGGCCCAAGCCTGAGAGATTCCCATGATAAATATGAGCATTGTGGCTCCGCCAAGAATGGCGCAAACTTTGACCGCCGCACCAACAATTAAAAGTAGGCCGAGTGCAACCTCAAACCAAGGCAGCACATACCCGAAGAAGTTTGCAATATCGGTAGGCAATATTTCATATGCTCTAACCGACATCGCTGACAATTGCGGTTTACCAACCTTTAGCGCACCAGCGGTTAATAAAACTCCACCGAGAATTAAACGTCCTAAAAGTGTTAGCCAGGGCTGGTTAGAAGTTAAGAGATTTAGTACTTTACTTCTAATCCCTTTATTTAATTCACTTACCATTGCGTACTCCCTCAGATAGAGATTGAGCTAGCTCTTTAACTTTTCGTAATCCTTTGCGCCCGCCACCATACTGTTGAATTATTTTAATAAAGGCAGAGCCAACGATAACTCCATCTGCATAGCTTGCAACCTCCCGCGCTTGCTCCTTAGTTGAAACTCCAAGACCAACCGCAATCGGCAGCTGGGTGGTTGTGCGAAGTTTTGCTACCAATCCACTGGCGTTGCCTGAAACTGATTCCCGTGTTCCAGTAACACCCATCAAACTTGCGGCGTAAACAAAGCCGGAGCATTGGGCGCTTACTAATTTCAATCGTGCGTCGGAGGAGCTTGGTGCCACGACATAAACTCGATCTATCTCATTTCTTGTTGATTCATCGCGCCAAGTTGCTGACTCTTCAATTGTTAAATCTGGGGTAATTACTCCACAACCGCCGGCGCTGGTAATTGCAGCGGCAAATTTAGCCACACCATACTTTTCGATTGGGCTCCAGTAACTCATTACTAAGGATGGTGCACCTAGTTGAGCGCTATGGGCAAGTAATTCAAAAACATCTTCTGCCCCAGTTCCATTCGCTAATGATTGTTCAGATGCGGCTTGAATTACCGGACCATCCATAACTGGATCTGAGTATGGATAACCAATCTCCACCGCATCTACTCCACCAGAAATCATTGATTTAATTATTTTCTTAGCACTGCGTTGATTTGGAAAACCTGCAGGTAGGTATCCAATAAGTGCGGCACGGTTCTCGGATTTACATTTGGCAAATAACTGTGGCAACGCCTGATTCATTAAAGCGGTAATCCAAAGTACTCAGCTGCCGTCTGTACATCTTTATCGCCGCGACCAGATAGGTTAATTAATAAGGTGGCGTCCGGCCCCAACTCATTACCAATTTCAAGTGCACCAGCTAAGGCATGTGCAGTTTCAATCGCCGGGATGATTCCCTCTGTTTTACAAAGTAATGAGAATGCATACATAGCTTGGTCATCATTTATCGCACGATACTCAGCTCTGCCAATATCATTTAAATAAGCATGTTCAGGTCCAACGCCTGGGTAATCAAGGCCAGCTGAAATTGAATGAGATTCTACTGTTTGACCATTTTTATCTTGCAGCACATATGAACGGGTTCCATGTAAAACTCCAGGTGTACCGCCGGAGATAGTGGCTGCATGTTTTCCGCTTTCGATTCCGCTGCCACCTGCTTCAAATCCAATTAATCGAACCGATGTGTCAGCTATGAATGGGTGGAAGATTCCAATCGCATTTGAACCACCGCCAACGCAAGCCAATACTGCATCTGGTAATTTTCCAGTTAACTCTAAAACTTGGGCTCGCGCTTCAACACCAATAATTCTTTGGAAATCTCGGACAATTGTTGGAAAGGGATGTGGTCCGGCAACAGTACCTAGTAAGTAATGAGTATTTGCCACATTAGTTACCCAATCCCGCATTGCCTCATTAATCGCATCCTTTAGTGTTTTAGAACCTTGGGTTACAGCTACTACTTTGGCACCAAGTAATTTCATTCGTGCGACATTCAGCGCCTGACGTTTTGTATCAGCTTCGCCCATATAAACAACACATTCAAGGCCTAACAATGCAGCCGCTGTTGCAGATGCAACTCCGTGTTGTCCAGCTCCAGTTTCGGCGATGATTCTCTTCTTGCCCATTTTTTTGGTAAGTAATGCTTGACCTAATACATTATTAATTTTATGACTGCCAGTGTGGTTTAGATCTTCACGCTTAAGTAGTATCCGGGCACCACCTGCATGTTCTGCAAATCGTTTTGCTTCAGTAATGATGCTAGGTCGGCCTGAGTATGTAGCGTGCAATTGTGTTAACTCACGTTGGAACTCTGGATCATTTAAAGCTGACTCATGTGCAGCTGTTAACTCATCTAGGGCAGCAATAAGTGCTTCGGGTACAAACCTTCCACCATATGGACCAAAATGTCCGAGTGCTTGAGCATTTATTTCTGGCGCTGACATAACGCTAAGTTTAGATGATCCTCAGCGATTAAGTAACTCTTTAATGCTTTGCTCCGGATCCCCTGATTTAACTAAAGACTCTCCTACTAAGATCGCATCTGCGCCTAAACTTTCAACAAACTCGACCTGTGCTCGTGTGGCTATACCAGATTCAGCGACCTTAATCACATCCTTTGGCAGATGGGGAAAGATCCGTTCAAAGTTGAGATCACTAACTTCAAGAGTTTTAAGATTTCTTGAGTTAATGCCAATTATTTCCGCCTTTAAATCAATGGCTCGCTGCGCCTCTTCTTCATCATGAACCTCAACTAAAACATCCATTCCCAACTCAGTTGATAGTTGATATAAATCACGAAGTTGGGCATCTGATAAGGCTGCCACAATTAACAGAATTAGATCAGCACCAAGTATGCGGGATTCGTAAACTTGAAACTCTGTAAGAATAAAATCTTTTCGCAGAACCGGTATCTTTATCGCATCTCTTACCGCAATTAGATCCGCGATCTTTCCACCAAATCTTCGCTCCTCAGTTAAGACACTGATTAGATCAGCCCCGCCACGCTCGTAGGATTTTGCTAATGCAACTGGATCACTAATTTGCGAAAGCTGGCCTTTGCTCGGAGAGGATCTTTTAATCTCAGCAATCAGAGAGGTTCCAGCCTTAGCTAATGATTGCTTGGCGCCTCGAAGCTTTGGTGCTGAATCAATCTGCTGCTTTAGATCATTGATAGGCACTTGGCGGGATACTAAATCTAACAAAACCCCTTGCATGATTTCATCCAGTACATTCTTATCGGTCATGAGTTATCCATATATCTCATCTGGATTTTCCGTCGGATCATCGCCTTCATTTAATTTATTCCATTTATCCTTTGGCTTTCGCTCATATCGCGATGAGGAGCTGCCCTTGTTAATCATGGATATCGCGTAACCAATTAGAAATATTGCAAAGGCTGTAAGGAGCAAGGATTTCATCTCGTCACCATCAGATTAGCGGTGGCCACTGCACCTAAGACTGCAGCGGCTTTGTTGATGCACTCTTGATTTTCAGCAATTGGATCGGAATCTGCAACTATTCCAGCACCGGCCTGAACATAAGCTTTGCCATCCTTTATCACCGCAGTTCTAATTGCGATACATGTATCAATATTTCCTGTGAAATCTAAGTAACCAATTGTGCCACCGTATATCCCTCGCCGGGTTTCTTCATTATCTTCAATAATCTGCATCGCGCGAGGTTTAGGAGCGCCAGATAATGTTCCCGCTGGAAAGACTGCAAACAATGCTTCAACAGCTGAGAATTTCTTGGCTAACTTTCCAGTTACAGTTGAAACTATATGCATTACATGTGAGTACCTTTCAATCTGCATAAATTGTGTTACTTCAACTGAACCTGGCTCGCAAACTCTGCCCAGATCATTTCTTCCGAGATCAACTAGCATCAGATGTTCTGCTCGTTCCTTCGGGTCAGCAAGAAGCTCTTCACCATTTTGCTGATCTATCTTTGTATCTTTACTTCGCGGCCTGGTTCCGGCAATCGGATGAATCATCACCTGATCGTCAGTTACTTTCACTAAAGCCTCTGGACTAGAGCCAACTATGCATAATTCATCTGCAAATCTAAATAGGTACATGTAGGGACTTGGATTTTGCTCTCGTAAAGTGCGATAAACATCAAAGGCATCTGCCACGCACTCCATCTCAAAACGTTGAGAGAGAACTACTTGAAAAGCCTCACCAGATCTAATCTCCTCCTTTATTAACTCAACCCGGTTTTGAAATTCAAGATCGCTAACCTGTCGGTGAAACTGTGGAGTTACTCGTTCTGGAATCAGATCAAACTTTTTGAGTTCAACTGAGTTTAAATCCTGCCGCATTTTCTCTAATCTATGTAGTGCGCTCTCATAAGCTTGATCAACACGTTCAGTTGAGCCATCCCAGTTAATCGCATTAGCAATCAGAGTAATTTCATTTTTCTCGTGATCAAATACAGCTAGGTCAGAGGTCAACAACATAGTTATCTCTGGGATTTCAATATCTGCAGATGTGCTACTTTTAATTTTTTCTAATCTACGGATAATTTCATACCCCAAGTAACCAACTAATCCGCCAGTTAATGGTGGAAGATCATCAAATTTTGGTGATGAGAGATGAGCAGTTGCAATACGAAGTGCGGTTAATGGGTCAACCCCGGTCGGCGCTCCTGCCGGCATAACACCCCGCCAAAAAACATTGCCGCTCTTCTCCGTCATTGTGGCTTCACTATTTACACCAATAAATGAGTATCTAGACCAAACTCCATTTGATTCAGCTGATTCAAGTAAGAAGGTATCAACTCTGTTCTGAGTTAATTTCAAATATATTGTTAGCGGGGTTAAGCCCGCTCCACCGATAACTTGCGCCACAGGTATCACATTAAATCCGCTTGCGTACTCGCGAAACTTTTCTAATGTAAGCGGATGTTTCATTGGATCATTCTGCCGTATAGCGAGTATTGAT
>CAMCXX010000026.1 GCA_945883755.1 Bifidobacterium breve
CATGATGAGAAAATTACTGTTTATTTATCACCAGATGAACTTTACGATTTAGATCAGGCTAGATTGGCGCTGCGTGGTGATTTAGGTTTAGCGGTAGATCGAGGCCGAATTGTCAGAGAATCACTCTCTATCATCATCGCAGATCTCGAAGCTAAAGGAGATCAAAGCATTATCGCCCGACGTTTACGTGGCCGGTAATTACTTAGATCTTGGATGCGAAGAGGCGTAGCTCTCTCTTAATTTGTCTATCGTAATTAAAGTGTAGATCTGGGTAGTAGTAACTGAGGCGTGACCTAAGAGCTCCTGCACTACCCTGATATCAGCCCCACCATCTAATAAATGTGTTGCAAATGAATGACGCAATGAATGTGGTGAAAGATTCTCTGAAATGCCCGCGGATTTTGCTTGAGTTAAAACGATGCTCCACGCACTTTGCCTGGTTAAACCACCACCTCGCGTATTCAAAAATAAAAACTTTGTCGATTTATTCTTAAGTAAATCAGGCCGGCAACTATCAAGATATTGATCCAATGCATCTTGCGCAAATTTACCAATTGGAACAACTCTCTGTTTTCCACCCTTTCCGGTCAAACGAAGAGATGTGAACTCCTTACTTTTGGATATATCCTCTATTTTCAACGAGATAATTTCACTAACTCTGCCCCCAGTTGCGTACAACAGTTCTAACAAGGCTCGGTCTCTAGGTGCATACTTATCAGATCTAGTAATTTTTAGAAAATTATCAATATTTTCAATTGATAATGCTTTCGGCAAACGCTTTGGTATCTTGGGTGGATTTATTGATTTGGCGATATTTACTAGATTGTGCTCTGTTCCCAAATAATCATAAAAATTTCTTAACGCAACAACATTTCGCGCAATAGAAGCCTCGCCAATTTTAAAATCCTCATTATTTAAACCACGAAGCCAAGCGATGTAAAGCACCAAATCATCGGAGGTAATACTCTGCCAATCCTGATTGTTTATTTGCAGGTAATGTGCGAGCCGATCTAAATCACGCCGATAAGCAGCTACGGTATTTTTTGATAAACCTTTTTCGATAAGTAGGAAATTTAGATAATTACTTAAATAATCACTAGCCACGAGCGGAGATAGCAGCTTTAATCAAACCAGCAAATAATGGATGTGCTCTGGTTGGCCTGGAGAGGAACTCGGGATGAGCCTGTGTACCGACATAGTAGGGATGTACATCAAGTGGCAGCTCAACAAACTCAACTAAATGCTGATCGGGTGATAAGCCAGAGAACTTCAATCCGGTTTTTGATATTAGATCACGATACTCATTATTGACTTCATAGCGATGACGATGTCTCTCCTTAACAGAAAGGGCGCCATAGGTTTTAGCAACAAGTGAATCTTTCTCTAAAATCGCTTCATACAAACCTAAACGCATGCTGCCACCCATATCAGCCTTTCCTGCGACAATATCCATTTGTGATGCCATAGTTGAAATAACGGGATTCTTTGTCTTCTCATCAAACTCAGTTGAATTGGCATCGGAAATACCGCCTTTATTTCTAGCTATCTCAATTACCATCATTTGTAACCCTAAACAAAGTCCAAGTGTTGGAATCTTCTTCTCGCGAGCGTACTTCAAAGCACCTAATTTTCCTTCAATTCCGCGAACACCAAAGCCTCCAGGAACACAGACCGCATCAACATCAGATAATTGCGCAGCAGCTCCAGATGGGGATGCACAATCATCGCTAGGTACCCATTTGATATTTACCTTTGCAAAATTGGCAAAACCACCGGAACGAAGCGCTTCAGTTACCGATAAATAAGCATCAGGTAAATTTATGTACTTACCTACCAATGCAACGCTAACCTCAAATTTTGGATGGTGCACCTTTTGCAATAAGTCATCCCATTCTCCCCAAACAACCTCGCCACACTTAAGCCCCAGTCGTTTAACTACATAGGTATCCAGTCCCTCTGAATGTATTACCTTAGGAATGTCATAGATCGAGGGTGCATCAACCGCTGCAACAACTCCTTCATAATCCACATCGCACATTAGAGATATTTTGCGTTTTACCGACTCAGGAATATCTCGATCACTTCTCAATACGATCGCATCTGGTGTAATACCAATAGAGCGCAGCGCCGAAACACTGTGTTGAGTTGGTTTGGTCTTTAACTCACCAGCTGGGCCCATATACGGCACCAAGGAAACATGCAGATAAAAGACATTGTCGCGACCAACATCTTGCCGAACCTGTCTTGCCGCTTCTAAAAAGGGCTGAGATTCAATATCACCCACCGTGCCACCAATCTCAGTGATCACGACATCTACATCTGGCCCACCCATAGATTTCATTTTTTCTTTAATCTCATTGGTGATGTGTGGAATCACTTGAACCGTGTCACCCAGATACTCGCCACGTCGCTCTTTAGCGATAACCGATGAATAAATCTGGCCCGTTGTGACATTTGCAGTGCCATGTAAATTTGTATCTAAAAATCTTTCGTAATGACCAATATCTAAATCAGTCTCTGCCCCATCATCGGTTACAAAGACCTCTCCATGTTGAAATGGATTCATTGTTCCCGGATCGACATTCAAGTAAGGGTCCAATTTCTGCATCGTCACCCGAAGTCCACGAGCACGCAAAACCCGACCCAAACTAGATGCGGTTAATCCTTTGCCTAAACTAGAGGCGACGCCACCTGTAACAAAAATATGTTTACTCACATGAGGGGCGGTCATGGAGCACTAACTTATCATCGATTCCTTCACAATATGTAATAACTCAGCCGCATGTTGCTGCGCCGTCTGTGAATCCTCTTGTCCGCTGAGCATTCGAGCTATCTCAACCTTTCGCTCATCCTGATCGATCACAAGCACATCACTTTGGGTCACCGAACCCCCTTCACTCTTTTTAACCACCAAGTGATGATCCGCCCATATCGCTACCTGGGGTAAATGGGTAATCACTATAACTTGTGCACTTTTAGATAACTTTGATAATCGCCGTCCGATTTCGATTGCAGCTTTTCCACCAACCCCAGCATCAACCTCATCAAATATGTAGGTTCCGATAGATTGAGTTTGAGCGATTACTACCTCCATCGCAAGCATTACTCGGGATAATTCACCGCCACTAGCAACCTTATTTAACGGCAACTCCTTGCCTCCTTGATGGGAGCAGAAGAGGATTTCCAACTCATCAATACCATTGTTTGTGTAACTGGCTGCTTTATCTGGATCATTAACTTTGCATTTAATACTTACTTCACCATTTGGCATCGATAGCGCCTTGATCTCCTGAGTTACCGCCAATGACATCGCCTTTGCAGCTTTGTTTCGTAATTGTGAAACTTTCTGTCCCTCATCCTTCAAGCGAGTAAATTGCTTTAGCAACTGCTCTTCGATCTCCTTGATTCGCTCATCCCCACCAGATAAATCAGCCATACGAATTGCCGCATTCTTCCCATCTTCAATTAACTGTTCGAAGGCTGCCGAACGATCGCTGCCTTTTCCAAATTTTTTAATCAGGCTATTGATATCTGATTTACGGCTTTGCAGATACTCAAACCTTTTAGGATCGGCCTCTAATCCAGTTAAGTAACTGGTTAGATCACTAGTGACATCTTGAAAACCTAGGACAAGTTCATGATATCGATCTAGTATCAGATCCAGCTCCGCATCCTTATCTTTCAATCGATCCAACTCTTTCCGAGCCTGTTGCAGCATATTTACCGCCGACACTTCATCATTCTCTAGAGTATTTAAAGCGGTCGAGAGGTACTGATTAATATCCTCAACAGAACCAAGTTTGGATATCTCATTCTCAATTGTTTGAATCTCATTGCTCTTGGGATCAAGTGCCGAGAAAAGTTTTATGAAATCTTTTAACTCTGCCATCTCACTATCTCGACGTGCCATCTGGGATTTAAGATCAGATAAACGTTTTTGCAAGGCTGTGAACTCATCGTAAACTACTAAATAATTTGCAAGAGGTATGCCACCGAAGGAATCAACTAATTCACGCACTGTATTGGGTTTAGTCAGACGAACGGCTGAAGATTGTTGATGAATCTCAACTAAGCTATCAGAGAGATCGGCAACAAAAGATGCCGAAGTTAGTGCCCCGCCAATCAAGACACGCGACTTTCCCTGTGCGCTAACTGTTCTTGTAATGATTGCGCAACCATCTTCAACCTGTCCACCATTTTCAGAGATCGAATGAGCAATTGTTTTATTGACTGAAAAACGCCCGGTAACGGTGGCGCGTTCTGCGCCAATCCTGACTAAATCAGAGTCTGATTTACTTCCTAAAACTAAACCAAGTGCGGTCAGAACCATGGTTTTTCCCGCGCCGGTTTCACCTGTTAAAACAGTAAGGCCATCATGAAACTCGATATTTGAAGATTCGATAACTCCCAAACTCCGAATCGAAATCTCCTCTAGCTTTGTTACAGCACCCTTAACCACGCCAACCCTCTACGGGTAACTTAAATTTGGCCACTAAGCGATCTGCAAAATTGGCATTTTTTATGTGCGCCAGAAGAACATCCTTTTCATCACTGGTTAAAATCACCCGATCATTTAATTGCAGTTTAATTCGACGAAGACCATCAGCATTTAAATCAGCTGACTCCGATTCAAGATCAATTACTACCTCAGATTTTGGTGAAACCACCATCGGACGAGAGAACAAAGCATGAGCAGCTAGTGGTAGCAATACCAAAGCATCTACCTCGGGCCAAACGACAGGACCACCTGCTGAGAATGCGTAAGCGGTGGAACCAGTCGGTGTCGCACATATAACAGCATCACAACCCCATCTAGATAAAGGACGATGATCGATCTGAGTAAATACCTCGATCATTTGATGATCATTTCTCTCGATAATTACCTCATTTAAAGCCCAGCCGGTAGCAATCTCTTTCCCGCCACGAAGTAATTGGTAATTTAAAATCATTCGCTCTTCAATCTCATAACTTTTATCGACAATTGATTTAACGATTTCAGCGGTAGATGGTTTTTCAACCTCGGCTAAAAAGCCAACATGGCCTAGATTTACCCCTAAAACTGGAGCATTTTGTCGCCTTACAAGCTCTGCCGCTCGCAAAATAGTGCCATCTCCACCCAGAACTAGAGCTACCTCTACATCTACTGAATCTGAGTAAGTTTTAGTATTTGCAATATCAATGTTGGAGTAGATTTCAAAACCATTTTTTGCTAACTCCTGGATAAATACCTTTGCTGCAGACAATGCCTCTTCACGAGTTGGATGAACAACTAGTAAACAGGATCTCTTCTCTTTACTCATTATTTTTTCCATAATTATTGAGGGCCTTCAGCAATCGCATGGTCTAAATCTACTTCTAATAATGCTGGTGCATTTGCCTTTAACCACAAGAAGTACTCGACATTGCCTGATGGGCCAGGTAAAGGACTAGCCACAACCCCTAAGCATCCCAATCCATGGGTGAAGGCCAGATCTGCAACCTCTTTCACCGCTGATCTACGAAGGGAGATCTCTCTTACTACCCCGCCTGAACCTAATTTATCCTTACCAACCTCAAATTGTGGTTTAACCATCAATAGGTAATCCGAATCAACCTTACCAACTGAAATTAAAGCGGGTATTACTAACTTCAAAGAGATGAAGGAGAGATCTGCAACAACTAGATCAACCTGTTCTCCGATTTGATCAACCGATATATTTCGAACATTTACCCGATCAAGGATCTTAACTCGTGGATCATTTTGCAACTCCCAAGCTAATTGTCCGTAACCAACATCAACTGCAATTACCTTCGCAGCACCATTTTTAAGTAAAAGATCGGTGAAGCCACCTGTTGATGCACCAGCATCTAACACCACTTTCTCTCTTATCTGTATCTCAGAAAAAGCTTTAATCGCTCCCTCTAATTTAAAACCACCTCTAGAAACATACGCACTCTTGATATCCCTTAATGTTATAGAGGTTTGGCCATCTACCTGTGTTGCCGCTTTACTAGCCGGGATCCCAGCAATCAACACCATCTTCTCCTCAATTAATTGAGAAGCATTCTCCCGAGATCTTGCCAAGCCTCTTCTTACCAGCTCCGCATCTAAGCGGGTTTTCATAGTGAATCAGACGCCATCTAAATTTGATAAGGCTTGCTGCAAAAGTGAGTGAATCTCCTCAAAAGCATCACTGTGCTCTGCGATTTCAGAGTGATTAATGGAGGAGATGCGCTGCTTAATCATATTTAAATCATTAGCTATTTGGCTGGCTAGGTCGATCTCCATTACTTCACAACCCGCTTCGCGCTTTTCTTAGCAACCTTTTTCTTCTTAGATGTGGCATTTACAGAATTGCCCTTTGTTTTAACAGTTGTAAGCTTTACCTGCTTCTCTAACTCTTCGATTCGCTTTAGTAAATTGGTTAGATCATCCTTCTTTGCAAAACCCATTTTTGCCACACTCTGTGATACCTCGGACTCGATCCTCTCCTTAATTGAGTCACCACTCTCTTTCAACCAAATATTGAGAGCAGCAGCAACTTCGGCAGGGGTTTTCTCGCCATTGGATAATTTATTGGCGTAGTTTTTTAGGGAGGAGAAGAGATCTTGGCTCATGGGGCAACGGTACCTAAATAGCGCAGATCTCGCTCGCTTCAACCTGCCAGCGGCTTGCCAAGCCATTTGGTGAGTGCCAAAAACGCCTTCTAATCGCCCCTTTAACCTCGATCCATGAGTGCTCATTAAATCTTAGGGCGGTCTTACGATTACGAGCTCCCCAAACAGCTATATCTATTGTGTCTACCGAAACCTTGCTCTTAGCTTTGGAGTTGCCTAGCCGACCAACAACAACTCGAAATTCAACAACCTTGTCACCACTTGGTAGATCTTTCTCAACTGGTACGCCACTTAAACGACCGATAAGGCAGACCTCATTTAAGTACTCAAATTGATCTAGGCTCTGTGAAAGTTTTTTCATTGGCTTCCTCTCTCGATAGAAATTATCTGTTTTTCTTTGATTTTGAAATCTTTGCGTAGAAGGGTGACATAAATTTGAATTTTAAGATTGATTGTGGAAATAAAAAAAGAGCTATCAAATTATTTTTAGATAATCTGATAGCTCTTATAATTTGAGTCCGGCGGCGATCTACTCTCCCACAAGGTCCCCCTTGCAGTACCATTGACGCAGTAAGGCTTAACTTCCGGGTTCGAAATGGGACCGGGTGTTTCCCTTACGCTAAGGCCGCCGAAACATTATTGAGTTTTCAATCGAGCAGCAAAATCATTAAAAATTAATTTAATAATTTATTTACTCCCGACCGTAGCTCGGGAACCACACAGTGAACGCGATTAATATTTGTTAGTAGTTAAATCCTCGACCTATTAGTACCGGTCAGCTCCGAGGTTTACACCTCTTCCACTTCCGGCCTATCAACCCAATAGTCTCTTGGGGGTCTTACCTGGTAAACCAGTGGGAAACCTAATCTTGAAGCGAGCTTCCCGCTTAGATGCTTTCAGCGGTTATCCCTTCCGAACGTTGCTAATCGGCCGTGCTTCTG
>CAMCXX010000027.1 GCA_945883755.1 Bifidobacterium breve
TTTCTGCCCGTTGCCCGATTAATTTGCCCGTTTTAATTGGCTAAATTGATATCAGTTTTGTCAGAAATGATTCCAAAAGAAATAATGAAACGAGGCGGGATTTTGTCCCGCCTCGTCTAATTTAAAGAAGAGTCGCCCTATAAGCCGGATCCTGTTCTCTTGCGAGAGATCATCATCCATCTAGATCTGTAATTACTTACAGATTCAAGCAACCTACCCGTTAACTCGAGCGAGCAGCTCTCAAACGCTAACAATCTGGTCTTGCTCCAGGTGGGGTTTACCTAGCCATATACGTTGCCGTAAATGCTGGTGGTCTCTTACACCACCGTTTCATCCTTACCAATTTCTTGGCGGTTTATTTTCTGTGGCACTAATCCCGCGGATTTCTCCGGATGGCCGTTAGCCATCACCTTGCTCTTTGGAGTCCGGACTTTCCTCGGTATTACAAGTAATAACGCGATGATCCAGACGACTCTTCAGTGGATTAATAATACTCAAGTACCATGCTCACCATGTCAAAAAATAAACTCCCTTCAGATCGCCTTTGGCCTCGTGCGAACTCATTATTCAAGCCAAATCTGAAAAAAGCAGATATCGCACTTGTGGGAGTACCGGCTCATAAAAGTTCGATCTCACCAACCTCGGCGAACCTGACTCCAAAAGCAATCAGGCAGGCGCTAGAAAAGTATTCAACATTTTCAGGAAGTAAAGAGATTGATTTACGTGGATTAAGTTTTACAGATCTTGGTGACGTGCTTAATCCTGATGGTCTAGATGGCAAAAAACGTGTAGCAAAGAAGTTAGAAAATGTCTTAGAGAGTTACCAAGCCCTAATCGCACTTGGTGGCGATAACTCAATTACCTTCTCTGTTGCATCCTCAATCTTTAAAGATTTATCCAAGGTTGGCTTGGTAACTCTAGATGCTCACCATGATCTACGTGATGGTATGTCTAATGGGTCACCAGTTTGGCGATTAATTCAAGCAGGTTTGCCTGGCAAAAACATTGTGCAGATTGGTATCTCTGATTTTGCAAATAGCCGCGAATACAGCGAACGTGCAAAAGAGCAAGGCATCTACATAATCTCTCGCGATCAACTTCGCCGCCAATCAATAAAGGATGCGATGAAAGAGGCCTTCTCCGTTTTAAATCGCAGAGTTGATGAGATCTATGTCGATCTAGATGTTGATGTTTGTGATCGTGCCGCGGTTCCAGCATGCCCAGCATCTGTTCCTGGTGGAATCAGTGCAGATGAATTACGTCAGGCAGCTTTTTATGCCGGTGCTAATAGCAAGGTCCGCGCAGTTGATATAACTGAAATTGATGTTAAAAAAGATTCAGCAGATCAACGAACAATTCGCTTAGCTGCACTGTTAGTTCTTGAGTTCGCAGCTGGGGTTGCTTCTCGTTAATTTAAGTTAGTAACAACCTTTTTTGCTGCTACCACTGCAACACCATCGCGAATAATTGCAGAGGCTGCTTCTATTTCTGGAGCTAAGAAACGATCTGGTCCAATTGGATCAACAACTTTGCGCAGTTCAGCAATTACTGCAGCTGTTGCTGCTGCTGGTTTTAATCCTTTGCGCAGTTCAATCGCACGAGCTGCAGTCAATAACTCAATTCCTAAAATATGAGTCAGGTTATCAATAACTTTACGAAGTTTGCGAGCCGCCGACCAACCCATCGAAACATGATCCTCTTGCATTGCACTGCTTGGGATTGAATCAACACTTGCTGGAGTTGCAAGGCGTTTGTTCTCACTTACCAATGCAGCCTGTGTGTATTGCGCAATCATTAAGCCGGAATCAACGCCGGCATTAAAAGCTAAAAATGCAGGTAAGCCAACAGATCTTGCTGGATCTAACATGCGATCTGTTCTGCGCTCTGCCATAGAACCTAAATCAGCTGCTGCAATTGCAAGAAAATCTAGAACATAGGCAACAGGTGCACCATGAAAATTTCCATTTGATTCAACTCGGCCATCAGGTTGCACAACTGGATTATCAATTGCACTATCTAATTCCCGTCCAGCTATCATTTCAGCGTAATCAACTGTGTCGCGGACGGCACCTGCTACTTGTGGTGCGCAGCGAAGTGAGTAGGCGTCCTGCACGCGAGTATCGCCTTCAAAGTGGGAGGCCACAATTCCAGAGCCCTTAAGGAGTGCAAATAAGTTAGCAGCAGATACTGCTTGACCTAATTGCTTGCGCAGTGGTGCGTGTAGATCTGGTGCAAATACTTTGTCAGTTCCAAGTAAGCCTTCAATACTCATGGCGGTTGTTATATCAGCTGCGCTGCAAAGATTACGAAGGTCTGCAATTGCCATAATCAACATTCCCAGCATGCCATCTGTGCCATTAATTAATGCCAGACCCTCTTTGGCTTGTAACTCAATTGGCGCAATTCCAGCCTTCTTCATGGCAACTGCAGAATCAACAATATTTCCAGATTCATCATGAACCTTGCCCTCACCCATCATGGCAAGTGCGCAATGTGAAAGTGGTGCTAAATCACCGCTGCAACCAAGGGAGCCAAACTCAGGAACTACTGGTGTTAAATTGGCATTTAGAAAATCTGCATAGGTTTTGGCTAATTCATATCTAACACCGGTGCGACCAGAGGTCATGGTGCGAAGGCGTAAGAAAATAAGTGCGCGAACAACCTCACGCTCTACCGGTGCACCAACACCTGCAGCATGTGATCTAATTAAAGATTTTTGTAATTGAACCCGATCTCCTGGTTCAATAAATTTATCGGCAAGTGCACCGAAACCAGTTGAAACACCATAAATTGCCTTGCCACCTTTAGTGTAATCATCAATGTATTTTCGGGAGGCATCAATTGCTTTCTTAGCTTGATCACTGATTTCAACCTTGGCGCCATAACGTGCAACATCCATTACATCTTGAAAACTAACACCAGATGTATTTAGTACAACAGTTTTAGATTTTTGCGCCATGTTGCCACACCTCATCTATCAAGTTAACTCCTGGCCGATAAGCCAGATGAATATATGAACTCTCCTTTAAAATGACAAAATCAGCTTTTGCACCCACAGATAAATGACCAACATCATTTCTGCGAAGTGCTTGTGCCCCACCCTTTGTGGCAGACCATAAAGCTTGCGCAGGAGTCATAAACATCTCGCGCACAGCAAGTGCAATCATCAATGGCATATTTGTTGTGTAGGAACTTCCTGGATTGCAATCTGCCGCAAGTGCCACAGTAACTCCGGCTTCAAGTAATTTTCTAGCATCTGGGTATTTAGATCTAGTTGAAAACTCTGCTCCTGGCAACAGGGTGGCAACAGTTTTTGACCCCGCTAATTTTTCAATATCACTTTGATTGAAGTAAGAAAGATGATCAACGGAGGCGGCATCTAATTCAACACCTAATGCGACACCATCGCCTTGCTCTAATTGATTTGCATGCAATCTTGGTTGCAGGCCAGCTGCAATTCCCGCCATTAAAACTTTGCGCGCTTGCTCAGTTGTAAATGCGCCGCGATCACAGAAGACATCTATCCATTTTGCATATGGCTTAACTTCAGCAAGCATCTGACCACACACCAAATCAACATAATCATCAGCTTTGTCTTTGTACTCACTTGGCACAACATGGGCGCCTAGAAATGTGGTCTCAGTTGTTAACTGCTTAGCAATTGAAAGGGAGCGCACCTCATCCTTAACAGTTAAGCCATACCCTGACTTAATCTCAATTGTTGTGGTTCCGCTGTGCAACGCCTCATGTTGCAGGCGTTGGGCATTACTTAATAAATCACCATCACTGGCTTTTCTAGTTAAATCAACGGTGTAGGCAATTCCGCCTGCCTCATATTTTTGCCCATTCATGCGGGCGGCAAACTCTTTGCTTCGATCTCCGGCAAAAATTAAATGGTTGTGTGAATCTACAAATCCCGGAATTACACACTTTCCAGATGCATCAATTGATTTCTGTGCAGTTGGTGCACTTTCTGAAGCACCCACCCACTTAATCTTGCCATCTTCAACAAGTAGCGCTGCATTGTTAATTAAGCCAAGTGGTGTTCCATCGATCTCTGAATTATTGGTAACAAGCAGGCCAATATTTTTAATCAGAGTTTGAGACATTTTGTTGCTTCGCTATTTAATTCTTTATTCAGTATCCAACATTGGGATATGCACATGTTTTTCACGTGCAGTCTTATCTGCAATCTCATACCCGGAATCGACATGGCGGATGACGCCCATGCCTGGATCATTTGTTAAAACTCGAGCTAATTTTTGCGCTGCAAGTGGTGTGCCATCTGCAACTGATACTTGGCCTGCATGAATTGAACGTCCCATACCAACGCCACCACCATGGTGAATTGAAACCCAAGATGCACCTGATGCAACGTTTACCATTGCATTTAATAATGGCCAATCAGCAATTGCATCAGAGCCATCTAGCATCGCCTCTGTTTCGCGGTAAGGGGATGCAACCGATCCACAATCTAAGTGATCGCGGCCAATAACTATTGGCGCCTTAACCTCACCCTTTGCAACTAGATCATTAAAAGCTAATCCTGCTTTATCCCGTTCGCCATAACCTAACCAACAAATACGTGCTGGTAATCCTTGGAAGGCAACCTTCTCTTGAGCCATTGTGATCCAACGATGTAACGCCTCATTTTCTGGGAACAAATCAAGCACAGCTTTATCTGTTCGATAAATATCCTTTGGATCACCAGATAATGCCGCCCAACGAAATGGTCCCTTACCTTCACAAAACAATGGACGAATATATGCAGGAACAAAACCAGGAAAAGCGAACGCCCGCTTGAAGCCACCTTGGCGGGCTTCATCACGAATTGAATTGCCGTAATCAAATACCTCAGCGCCCTTATCCATAAAGCCAACCATCGCTTCAACATGCTTTGCCATCGCCTCTTGGCTGCGCTTGGTGAAATCAGCCGGATTATCCTTCGCCAACATCTCGGCATCTTCATAATCAACACCAATTGGGATATATGAAAGTGGATCATGTGCTGATGTTTGATCGGTAACAATATCGAAGGCGACATCCATTTTTAATAATTTAGGAAAGACTTCAGCTGCATTTCCAACTAGACCAACAGATAATGGTGTGCCAGCATCTTTAGCCTTCAAACAACGAGTAACGGCATCATCTAAATTATCGGCAATCTCATCTAGGTATCTAGTTTTAACTCGCTTTTCTAATCTACTTTTATCAATATCCACAACTAAACAAACGCCACCATTCATCGTTACTGCAAGTGGTTGGGCGCCACCCATGCCACCACAACCGCCAGTTAAAGTTAAGGTTCCCTGCAATGTTCCGTTAAAGCGCTTGTTGGCAACAGCGGCGAAGGTTTCATAAGTTCCCTGCAAAATTCCTTGAGTTCCTATATAGATCCAAGAACCAGCGGTCATCTGGCCATACATCGTTAAGCCAAGTTGTTCTAATCGGCGAAACTCTGGCCAATTTGCCCAATCGCCAACCAGATTTGAGTTAGCAATTAATACTCGTGGTGCCCATTCATGTGTTTGAAATACACCTACTGGTTTACCAGATTGAACCAGCATCGTTTCATCATTTTTTAAATTTGTAAGGGTCTTAACAATTGCATCAAAGGATTGCCAATTACGTGCAGCCTTTCCAGTTCCACCATATACAACCAAATTCTCAGGGTGCTCAGCAACCGCAGGATCTAAATTGTTATGCAGCATGCGAAGTGCTGCTTCCTGTCCCCAACCCTTAGCGGTTAACTTGTTTCCAGTTGCTGCGTGCAGGACTCGAGAGGTATCGGTGATCATGCGTGAAGGTTACTCCCTAACTACATTCCGCTGTCTAGTACATCATTTAATATTGAATCCGCATGCGAGTTTTCCTCACGTGGAATCCATTGATAGGAAACCAGCTTTGGATCATGGGCAGCAAATGCAATCTTGACCAACTTCAACATATCTGGGTGCTTAACCTTCCACCGACCAGACATCTGCTCTACAACCAACTTTGAATCCATTTTTACCAAAATTGTTGCCTCTGGATCAATCTCATTAACCGCTTTTAATCCCGCTACTAATCCGCTGTATTCAGCAACATTATTTGAAGCAATACCAATTGCGGCACCGATCTCTTTCACAACCTTGTCATTTTCATAAATTACAGTTCCATATGCAGCGGGTCCTGGATTACCACGGGAGCCACCATCTGCTGTAACTAAAAAATGTCTGGCCATTTAGATTCTTACCAAAATTCTGCGGCACTCCTCGCAACGAAGTAACTCATCTGCTGCTAATCCCTTAATTCGATCCATCTCAACTGCGTTTATTGCTAAATGGCAACCATTGCACTTATTGCCAACTAAAGAGGCTGCGCCAACACCATTACTTGATCCACTGATCTTTAAATACAAATCCATCAGCGGCTTTTCAATGCTTGGTATCAAATCTGCCTTACTTTTTTGTTTAGCCAGAATAATTAAATTAATCTCAGTAGTAGCAGTTGTCATTCGCCCATTTATCTCACTCTTTAGTACTTCAAGGGATGAAAGATCGGTGTTTAAAACTTTTAATCGCTCCTGCACAGCCTCACTGCGCATCATGATTTCAAGCTCTATCTCTTCTAATGCTATTTGGCGCTTCTTTAAGGTTTCAATCTCATGCTGAGTCTGCTCTAACTCTTTAGGGGATGCAGTTCCGGCATTTAATCTAATTTCATCTTTTTTGATGCGATCTGTAACGGTCTCAACATCAACTTCACCACGCCTTAGCTCTAGTGCAATCGCATCTGCCTCAGCATTAACAGTTGCTAGCTCTTCAGTTGCGGCGGTGATTCGCTTTTCTATATGCGCTAACTGCTCCACCTCGGGCAAGGACTTCAACTTGGTATTTGCCTGCATGATTTCATCATCTAGGTATTGAACCTGCAAAATAAGATTTTGTTGCTCAACGGATGCTTGCATGATCAGCACCCCCCAATTTTTATTGGAATTTATAAGTTATGTAATTTTTACTACGTGGGCGGTGAGGGTTTC
>CAMCXX010000028.1 GCA_945883755.1 Bifidobacterium breve
GCGGTAGCAGCATTTATCAGGGCGATTACGCCATCGATTTGAGATTGCGATAGAGAGTTTAGGTGTTGCAAAGTTTGTTAACTTAGATCTGCAGTTGAGTTGTCATCAGATGTTGCAAAGCGATATCCAACATTTCGAACGGTGCCGATAATTGCCTCAAACTCTGGACCAAGCTTTGAACGTAATCTTCTAATGTGAACATCTACAGTTCTAGTTCCACCAAAGTAGTCATAGCCCCAAATCTCTTGCAGCAATTGAGATCTAGTAAAGACTCGACCTGGGTGCTGGGCTAGATACTTTAATAATTCAAACTCTTTGAAGGTTAGATCTAATACCCGTCCCTTTAACTTTGCAGTATAGGTTCGCTCATCAATTACAACATCACCACTTCTAATCTCTTGTGAGTTTGGGTTACTAGCCAGCAATTGCGCAGCTGTGTTTCCAACGACAATTCGGATTCGAGCCTCAACCTCTGCTGGTCCTGCAGTATCCAAGATGACATCATCCACATTCCAATCTGCATTAATTGCAGATAATCCACCCTCGGTTGTTATCACAATAATTGGTGAGCTAACTCCGGTTGCTGAAATTAACTTTGTAAAGGATTTGGCATTTGGCAGATCGCGACGAGCATCAACAAGTAAGCAATCAACCTCTGGCACATCAACTAAGACAGATATCTCAGCGGGCAGAATCTTCACCTGATGTTGTAATAAGGCAAGAGCAGGTAACACCTCAGCGCTAGCGCCCATAGTGTTTGTTAGAAGAAGAATTCTCGCCATAAGAATGCAAGAATACTAGAGATCTACAGTTTTAAGAAAGTCATATTTTTTTATCTCTAGTTATACTGATTTCATGCAACTTAGATGGGATGTTGTGCTGGCGGACAATCTTTATAGGGTCAAGTCGGGGATACATAATCGACTCCTTCCTAGAAATCTAGAAAAACGAATAAACAGCTACCCATACTTAAGCCCAGACACGTATCTATATAAATCTCAGTTAACAATTACAAACCAAAATGATCTAGAAGAATTCTTACTGAATGCTCCGACAATCTCCAAATGTAAATCTCTTTACATAGTTGGTGAACTTGTAGTTGAATTGATAAAAGAATTACCGCAATTAGAAACATTCAAGACTGAGAATTTAGTAATCATGGAATCCGACACCCAGCAATCCACTAAAGAGCTTGAACAGTTGTTAATTATTTCAAAAAATATCTTCTCTAATAATTTAATGGGTTCTCATAAAAGCATCACGCCAATTCCGCTGGGTCTTGAAAGGCAGGCTTACAGAAGTGCTGGCAAGATTTCAAACTTTCGAGTACCAGGGAAAACGGATCCAACGAAACGAAAAATTGATTTTTTAATTGCGTGGAATGATGGAACAAATACAAAACGCATTGATTATCGAAAAGAGTTTATGAGTTCAGGCAAAGGGTTGGTGCTAAATACACGTGTTCACTCAAAAACTATCCATAAATTAATGCGAAAATCTTTATTCATACCTTCACCCGCTGGTAATGGATTAGATTGCCACCGAACTTGGGAGGCACTTTATCTTGGGAGCGTACCGGTAGTCCTAAAGAAAGAGTTTTGTGGTGATGAAACTTGGCCAGTGCATGTGGTTGATTCATGGGAGGAATTGATTAGCTTATCTAGAATTGAATTAGAAAATCTCTACATAGCAAAAGCTCTAACTCGGAGTCAGGCTCTTGCATATTCTGATTCACTTTTGAAGAGAGTGTTTAATGATTAATCCTCAGAGCAGTGCCGTTCCATTTGTGTGGACTGAAATCGGCAGAAAACCGGGTAAGTATGTAATTAATGCAATTAAAATCAATGCGGAGCTATTTCCAAACAATCCTCGTTACATTGTTGTAAGCAAAGAGTTTGCGAAGAAAATTAAGATTGAACAGTGCCAGATTGTTTATGAAGAGGATCTTTTAGAAAGTGAGAATTCAAAGGAATTTAAAAATCAACCAAAAGAATGGAAATGGAGCCAATCTAGCTACTGGACAAATACAACCAAGAGATTTTTTGTCCTCGAGCAATTCATGAATACGCATTCATACGAACAAATCATTCATCTTGAATCGGACACTGTTTTATTAGAGAACACTTTTGTATCAAATCTGTTTAAGCAAAAAAATTGGGGAGTTAAGTTCACAAAGCAGGATTCAAGTCGAGGCTGTGCCTCTGTATTTTTAGTAAATTCGCTGGAAAAGCTAGAGAAATTTAACGCCTTCATTATTCATAATTGGAGCAACTCTGAAGAAACAGATATGACTTTGCTAAACAAGTTTCAAAAGAGTATTGATAGCAATGCATATTTACCTTCAGGTAATTTGATCGTGTCCAATACTGTTTTCGATGCGGGAACAATTGGCAGGTATTTTCTAGGTGGAGATGCTAGAAACCACAGGGTTCCTTTATCTCGGCGCGGTTTGTCCTCTTCTGGCAAAGAATTTTTTGATCCAGCTCCATTCAAAATTACTATCCATAATTCTTCAGTTTTCTTAGAGGATTCATCAGGTACTCGTTTGGCGTTATCGTGCGTTCATATACATTCCAAACGTATTCCAAAGAAACTCAATTCACTGCTCAAAAATTTAGTGAAGGAATCTAACTCTAAACGGGGATTCATTTGGCGAGCCGGCTACTTGGATATTGAAGTACTAAAAGAGCGAGTAGAATCATCTTTTCGCAGAAGAATCTTGCGCGACAATATTTCAGATCCGAGGTATCGCTAAGTGAATAATTCCCCACTGCTACTGCTTCTGTTGCTTGCCCTCGCAACTGGCATTGGCTTTCGAATTAGAGCCACTCAGGGGCGAATCAAAGAGAAAAAGGGAATACAGATCTCGGCTGCTGAGATCGGCACCGCATTTGGCCGAAGGGCAACCGTGGTTCAATTCTCTACAACCTTTTGCTCAGCTTGCAAAGCAGCCAAAGCTTTAATCTCAGATGTGGTTTCAAAGCGAGATGATGGTAAGTATGTTGAGATTGATGCCGAATCAAATCTGGAGTTAGTTCGCAAGTTAAATATTAAATCCACCCCAACCACGATCTTTATTGATGCAACAGGGTTTGAGATAGCCAGAGCGGTCGGAGCACCTAAGCGAGATCAGGTTACAGCGGCTGTTAATCGGCTGTAATTGCTTTTGCAATTTGTTCGCAGGTATTAATTTCAATATCTGTTTAGACTCGGGCCATGACACAAACTTCGCAACCTTCCGCGCCACAGACAATTGATGCCCGTGGTCCAAGATTTTCGGCCTCCATCACATTATTAGTTTTATCAATTGCTTTACTTACCAACTCAATTTATGTAATTGGTTTTCAATTACTTGTCTTTGGTATCGCCGCATTTATTGGATTGAAAAAATCTCCATATGGAATTATTTATCGCAAGTTAGTACAACCAAGACTTACTGGACCGGTGCCGCTAGAGGATCAACGGCCACCACGTTTTGCACAGTTGGTGGGATTCCTCTTTGCACTAGTTGCATTCGTGGGCCTATTAAGTGGTGCTGAATCAGTATTCACAATCGCAACTAGCTTTGCACTGGTCGCAGCCTTCCTAAACTCCGCATTTGGCTTCTGCCTAGGATGCAAGATGTATTTAATTTTGGTGAGGATCTTTAAAAGAGCCTAGACTTACCTCATGGCAAAACAGCATGAGTTACGTGAGAAGGGGCTTCGCCTAACTCCACAACGTGAATTAGTTTTACAAGCTGTTCGCGAACTAGGTCATGCAACTCCTGAAGAGGTTGCTGAAAAGGTTAGATCCACACATCCTGGAATTAATTTATCTACCGTCTATCGCAACTTAGAAACATTAGAAAATGTTGGATTGGTATTACATACCCACCTAGGTCATGGTGGTGCTACCTATCATGCAGCAGAGGAGCTAACTCATCTGCATTTAGTTTGCAGTGTTTGCGGCTCTATCGGGGATGCACCAATTGATACTGCGGCGAATTTTGTTAATACCTTGGCAGATGATTATGGATTTAAAACTGATGTTACCCACTTTGCTATTTACGGCACCTGTCAGAAATGCAGCAAGTAATTGAGCGCTGTATTAGTTGAGGATGGTCCAGATAAGGGTGCAATCTGGCACTTTGGTGAACCAAACAAGGAACAAAAAGCCTTAATTGCCGGAGATGCCTGGGCACAATTAATTAACAAAGCGGTGATCACAATTACTGGTGAGGACCGCCTAACTTGGATGCATGCTTTAACAACTCAGCATCTAGAAAAATTACCAGCTGGTGAGTGGAAAGAGGCATTGATTCTTGATGCGCAAGGACATATTGAAGAGCAGATCTTTTTAGTGGATGATGGTGCGATCTTGTGGCTACATACTGAAAAAGAGCGAGCTGCTGGATTAGTAACGTATTTAGAGAAGATGAAATTTATGTTGCGGGTTGAGGTAGCGGATGTAAGTGATGAGTACGCAGTACTTCGAGCACCAGGCATTGCAGATTCAGTTGGTGGGCCTTACGCACTTGTGCCAAGGGCCGAACTAGCTGACACAATTGAAGCATTTAGACAATCACATACCGAGGTTGGCATGTGGGCGCTTGAGGCAGAGCGAGTTGCTGCAGGACGTGCAAGATTATTATTTGAAACAGATCATAAATCGATTCCCAATGAGCTTGGCTTTTTAAATACTGCAGTGCATATGAATAAGGGTTGCTACCGCGGCCAAGAGACTGTGGCAAAGGTATTTAATTTAGGACAACCGCCACGACGATTAGTTTTACTGCATTTAGATGGCTCTATGGTTGTAATGCCAGGACATGGCGCAAAGGTTGAATTAGATGGCAAGGAGATTGGTTTTATCGGCACAACAGCTAGGCATTACGAGTTAGGGCCAATCGCACTTGCCGTAATTAAGCGAAATACTCCACTAGATGTGGTGTTAAATGTAGAGGGCGTACCAGCATCGCAAGAGGAAATTACACACGCTAAAGGTTAGGCTTACTGCGTGGAGACGCTTACAACTGTTCTATTAATCGCCGCCTCCCTAGCGTTATCAATCTTCTTTATTGTTAAGGGCGCAACTGGTGCCATTAAAAGCTGGCGAGAGGGCGATAAGTAATGGCATTTACGATTCCAGAGAATTTACATCCAGAGTTAATGCCCCTGGCTTGGCTGGTTGGAACTTGGCGGGGTAAAGGTCGCGGTGAGTATCCAACAGTTGCACCATTTCAATTTGCGCAAGAGGTCTCCTTTAATCATGATGGAAGAAACTTTTTAAATTACTTCTCTCGCTCTTGGATTATTGATGATAATAATGAGATTGTTCGGCCCGCTGCATCCGAGGTTGGTTTTTGGCGCATGAAAGAAAATAATGTTCTAGAGGTAATAATTGCACACAACACTGGAATAGCTGAAGGTTGGGTTGGTTTAGTGCAAGGACCAAAGATTCAACTTGCGATGGATCAGGGTTACTCATCACCAACTGCCAAAATTGTTACAGCTGGATCAAGACTTTATGGATTAGTGGAGGGTGAGTTATTCACCTCTTACGATATGGCGGCCGAAGGACAAACATTGCAAGCGCACTTGTGGTCCTCACTAGAAAGACAATCTGAAAATTAATAACAACTTTGCTGGCGATGTATTAGCAGAGGTAACTCGCGATGGTGTTGTTGAGTCATTACATCTTGGTCATTTGATTGCCTTAAATGCCGATGGTTCAGTCTTTATCTCTGCTGGCTCTCCTGATTTGCCGATCTTTCCTAGATCTGCAATCAAAGCGATTCAAGCAGCAGCGATGTTACGTGCTGGGTTAAAGGTCGATGATCAAAAGCTTGCTTTGATTTGTGCCAGCCATTCAGGTAGCAAGATTCATATTGATTTAAGTAAAAAGATATTAGCTGATGCGGGTATTGCAGAGAGTGCAATGCAAAATGCGGTAGATAAACCACTTGGAGAAAAAGAGCGAGCTGCATTGGGGGATGCGCCAGGAACGCAGTTCACCCAGAACTGCAGTGGCAAGCATGCTGGCATGTTGGTTACCTGCCAGGTAAATGGATGGGATTTAAAAAGTTATTTAGATATCAATCATCCATTGCAACAGGCGATTAAGACAGAGCTTGAGGATATGGCTGAGGAGAAGGTTTCAACAATCAGTGTTGATGGATGTGGTGCACCTCTGTTTGCAATTACAACTATTGGATTAGCTAAGGCAATCAGAAAGGTAGTTATTTCTAAAGATCCGGTTTATCAGCAAATTGTTAAGGCAGCGACAACATATCCAGAGTTAATTGCAGGTGAGGGCAGATTAACTACACGAATGATGAAAGCGGTGCCTGGTTTGTTTATGAAGGAGGGTGCTGAAGGAATCGAGGTTTGTGCATTAAGGGATGGCCGAACAATTGCGATGAAGATTATTGATGGTTCATGGCGACCAGTTTCGACAATTATTCAATCAATCTTTGATAAGTGGGGTGTTGTCATGCCAGATGAATCGGTGAAGATTTATGGCGGGCCTAGGGTTGTTGGAACGGTAATTTCAAAGATTTAGTTGCTCTTTCTTAAGTTAGAATTAGCGTATGAAATCCCGCATCGCCACCTTGATGGTGCATACCTCACCTCTTGATCAAGCAGGTACTGGTGATGCTGGTGGCATGAATATCTATGTAGTTGAAACTGCAAAGAAAATGGCTGAAAGCGGAGTACAAGTAGATATCTTTACTCGAGCAAATAAATCTGGGATGCCAGCATCAGTTGAAAT
>CAMCXX010000029.1 GCA_945883755.1 Bifidobacterium breve
TCGATACCAGCAAACTCTGGTGGTCCAAGGAATGCTAAGTTACCTGTCTCAGGTAGTAGCGATCCAATCTTTAGCGCACCAGAACCATCATTGCCACTGCTTGAACATCCAGCTAGAAGTAAGCCAGAGATCGCAATTGCAACAACAGCAGATGCTTTGTTGAATTTCTTCATTGTTTTCCTCTCGGTTTGCCCACATCCATCAAGGTAATTTTCAACTGCAAGCAGCTTTAATCACTCAATAGAGGAGAGCGGAAGTCTAACTTCCCTGCTAAAGATCGGTAAAATCCTGGGCCCTAAATGCTTGATTTCACCCCAAAAATCATGGATAAATATCAAAATTGTTATCTACTGGTGGGTTATCGACCAAGATCCGGCATAAATTTAGGATCAATGACCGCCATCGCTACCTCTTTCATCGGGATCCGACGATCCATTGCAGTTTTTTGAATCCAGGAAAATGCTTCTGGCTCAGATAGAGATAACCCACTCATTAAAATTCCCTTGGCCTTTTCAATTAATTTTCTACTTTCTAGGCGATCATAAATATCCGCGACCTCTTCCTGTAATGATTTCATCTGCTTATGGCGGCTGATTGCAATCTCAATTGCCGGAACCAGATCATTTATTGAGAAGGGCTTAACTACATAAGCCATAACACCAGCATCTCGCGCCCGTTCTACTAATTCTCTCTGACTAAATGCAGTAAGCATCAGAACAGGTGCAATTTTAATTATCTCTTGAGCTGCGGTGATCCCATCCATTATCGGCATCTTTACATCTAGAATTGCTAAATCTGGTTTGTGTAATTGAGCCATCTCTATAGCGATTGCACCATTTTCAGCATGAGCAATAACCTCATAACCAGATTCAGTCAACATCTCTATTAGATCCAACCGAATTATAGTTTCATCCTCAGCGACCAAAATTCGTACCTTTGAATTGCTAGATTTAGTAGCAGATTGTTGGTTGATTGAGTTACCAGATTGCATCATCATGTGCCTCGAGTCGGATTCGAACCGACACTATACGGTTTTTGAGACCGTCCTCTCTACCGTTGGAGTACCGAGGCGAAGGTAGAAGTTTATGGCAGTTAGGGTGCAAATCTAAAATTATTTACGATAAGCCGGTGCTGCCCCACCAACCGCATCACCAATTTTATGAACTCGCATAGCATTAATTGAGCCTGGAATTCCAGGGGGTGATCCAGCAACAATTAAAACAAGATCACCAATCTTTACTCGCTTAGATTCAATCAATATTGAATCAACCTGCATCACCATCTCATCGGTGTGATTTACAACGGAGGTAAGCATTGGTTCAACTCCCCAAGATAATGAGAGCCGGTTATATGTACCATCCTCTGGCGTCATAGCCAGAATTGGAATTGGTGAACGTAATCTCGACATCCGCCTTGCCGAATCACCACTTTGAGTAAATGCAACTAAAAATTTAGCACCCACTATTAAGCCGACTTCAGTTGCTGCTTTGGTTATTGCGCCACCTTTAGTAGCTGGTGAGTGTTTGAGTGGAGCTATTTGATCTAATGCAACCGTTTCAGTGTGTTCAATAATTCGTGCCATAGTTGTAACTGTTTCAATTGGAAAATCTCCAACTGAGGTTTCACCAGATAGCATTAACGCATCTGCGCCATCTAAAACTGCATTTGCACAATCCGAGGCCTCTGCTCTGGTCGGTCTTGAGTTTGAGATCATTGAATCAAGCATTTGAGTTGCAACAATCACCGGTTTTGCGCTTTCACGCGCTAATGTGATGCAACGTTTTTGCACCATAGGTACCTCTTCTATTGGCAGCTCTACACCAAGATCACCTCTTGCCACCATAATCCCGTCAAAGGCATCAACAATCTCCTGCAAATTCGCAACCGCTTGCGGCTTCTCTATCTTTGCAATTACTGGAATTCGAACTCCCACCTCATCCATAATTGCATGTACATCTTTGAGATCAGCAGCACTTCGTACAAAAGATAAAGCTATGAAATCAGCTCCTGCCTTTAAACCCCATCTAAGGTCAGCTTTATCCTTGTCGGACAATGCAGGTACCGAGACAGCTACTCCTGGCAGATTTAAACCTTTGTTATTACTTACAACTCCAGGTTGGATTACAGTTGTAATTACATCATTTCCACTTACCTTTGTAACCTGGAGAGTTACCTTGCCATCATCAATTAATATGTAATCACCGGCTTTGCAATCACCTGGCAAACCTTTATATGTAGTTCCAACCCTGGCTTTAGTGCCATCTACATCATCAGTTGTGATTGTAAATGTATCTCCTCTAGACAATTCATGGGGTCCATCTAAAAATCTTCCTAATCTGATCTTTGGTCCTTGTAAATCAACCAATATTGCAACAGGTTTCTTGGCATTTTTCGCTGCAGCTCTAACCATATTTAAGCGAGATTGATGTTCGGCGTGATCACCATGTGAGAGGTTTAACCGGGCCATGTTCATGCCCGCATCAACTAGCTCCGCAATTTTCTCAACCGACTCGACTGCCGGTCCGATTGTGCAAACTATTTTGGCCCGACGCATTTGTTGATCTTAAACCATCAAGGGTCTTGCGGTTGGCTCTATCGGGGATGGTAATTGAGTGTTGCCAGTTAAGAACTTATCTACTGACGCGGCAGCACTTCTTCCTTCAGCGATCGCCCAGACAATTAAGGATTGCCCTCTACCAGCATCACCGCAGATAAATACTCCCTCAGTTGCAGTGGCGTAATCTTGATCTCGCTTAATGTTTCCGCGCTCATCAACCTCAACCTCTAGCTGTTTAAGTAATTGAGACTTCTCTGGACCGGTAAATCCAAGTGCTAGGAAGACTAAATCTGCTGGAATTACTCGCTCTGACCCAGCTACCGGTTCAAATTTGCCATTAACTAATTGAGTTTCAATTAATTTCAAACCAGTTAAATTTCCATTTACATCCTTTAAAAATTCCTGGGTTGATACAGAGTAGATTCGATCCCCCGCCTCCTCGTGAGCACTACTTACCCGATAAAGCATTGGATAGGTAGGCCAAGGCTGCGAAGATGGACGTTCATTTGTAGGGCGTGGCATGATCTCAAGTTGAGTAATTGATTTTGCACCCTGTCTGATTGCAGTTCCTAAACAATCAGCACCAGTGTCACCACCACCAAGAATTACAACATCTTTACCTGCGGCATTAATAGGTGAAGTTTCAATCTCAGCCAATGCTTGCTTATTACCCCAAGGCAGATACTCCATCGCTTGGTAAACACCAATCGCATCGCGACCGGGTAGATCAAGATCCCGCCAATTTGTTGCTCCGATGGCAACAACCACTGCATCATACTTACTGCGCAATTGGGCACCAGTAATATCCTGGCCCACATTTACACCAGTTCTAAATCTCGTTCCCTCTTGCTCCATTTGATGCAGTCGTCGATCAACAATTGATTTCTCCATTTTGAACTCTGGAATTCCATAACGCAATAGCCCACCAATTTTGTCAGCACGTTCATAAACGGCAACTGTGTGGCCTGCTCTGGTTAATTGTTGAGCGGCAGCTAAACCAGCTGGACCTGAGCCAATTACTGCAACTGTTTTTCCACTCAAACGATCTGGCGCCAGTGGTTTTACCACTTTTTCTAAAAAGGCTTCCTCAATAATTCGAAGTTCGACCTGTTTGATTGTGACCGCTTCAGCATTAATACCTACTACGCAAGCGGTTTCACATGGTGCTGGACACAATCGACCAGTGAACTCTGGAAAGTTATTTGTAGCGTGCAATCTATCGATCGCTTCGCTCTTGTCATTTCGCCAAATTAATTCATTCCACTCTGGAATTAAGTTCCCAAGTGGGCACCCTTGGTGACAAAATGGAATTCCACAATCCATGCAGCGACCTGCCTGTTTTTGTAGATGTGTGAAATCCTGCTCGAGGTAAACCTCTTTCCAATCCTTGATACGAACATCCACTGGACGACGTTTAGGTAACTCGCGCGGAGTATTTAAAAATCCCTTTGGGTCAGCCATTGATTGCCGCCATAACCGCAGTATCAACTGGTAATCCCTCACGGGTTGCCTTAGCCATTACCTCAAGAACTCGCGCATAATCACGTGGCATGATTAAGGATATTTTGTTTTTGTTTACTGTCCAGTTGCTTAGTAAATCCTTCGCTACCTGTGATTGCGTGGCTTGGAAGAAGTTTTCAATAATACCTCGCAAAATTTCATCTTGATCGGCTGGAATACTTACTACATCAACCATCTCTGGGTTAACCATCCGTTGATCTAAATCAAGGACATAAGCCCGACCACCAGACATGCCAGCTGCAAAATTTCGGCCAGTGCCACCAAGAACTACAACTGTGCCACCGGTCATATATTCACAGCCGTGGTCACCAACACCTTCAACAACTGCAGTTGCACCGGAGTTACGTACACAGAATCTCTCACCAACTACTCCTCTGATATAAATCTCACCAGATGTAGCGCCATAACCAATCACATTTCCAGCAATCACATTCTCATTTGATTTTAGAATTGCATCTTCATGTGGCTGAACAATTATTCGGCCACCTGATAAACCCTTTCCGACATAATCATTGGCATCACCAAACAACCGTAAGGTTAAGCCGGCAGGAATAAATGCACCCAAAGATTGGCCAGCGGAACCATGAAGGGTCACATCAATAGTGTCAGCAGCCAATCCAACACCACCAAATTTTCTAGTGATTTCTGCACCCAGCATTGTGCCAACTGTGCGATTAACATTTCTAATTGGTAAGCTGATTTTCACCATTTCAGCTTTTTCTAATGCCGGCTTGGCTAGTTTAATTAACTCATTATCCAAAGCATTTGCTAAGCCATGCTCCTGGGTAGTTGTATTTTTGCGAGGAGCAGAATCTAGTGGTGCAACCAGCAGCGGAGCTAAATCTAATCCAGCAGCTTTCCAATGCTCGATTGCTTTGCGGGTTTCAAGAAGTTCGACCTGACCAACCGCCTCTGCCAATGTTTTGAAACCTAATTGAGCCAATAGTTGTCTTACCTCTTCAGCAATATATTGGAAGAAGGTTTCGACAAACTCTGGTTTTCCATTAAATTTCTTACGTAGCTCTGGATTTTGAGTAGCAACACCAACTGGGCAAGTATCTAGATGGCAAACTCTCATCATGATGCATCCTGAAACTACAAGAGGTGCTGTAGCAAACCCAAACTCCTCTGCGCCGAGCAGCGCTGCAATAACTACGTCACGACCAGTTTTCATCTGGCCATCTACCTGAACCACGATTCGATCTCGCAAACCATTTAACATCAAGGTTTGTTGAGTTTCCGCTAAACCTAACTCCCATGGTGCGCCCGCATGCTTTAACGAAGTCAAAGGTGATGCGCCAGTTCCGCCATCGTGACCGGAGATTAAAACAACATCAGCATGTGCTTTGCTAACTCCGGCAGCAACTGTTCCAACACCAACCTCAGCTACTAACTTCACATGTATTCGTGCATCATTATTTGAATTTTTCAAATCATGAATTAACTGCGCAAGATCTTCAATTGAGTA
>CAMCXX010000030.1 GCA_945883755.1 Bifidobacterium breve
AAGATGAGCGAGTACAAAACTCTGATTTACTAAATTTAGTCCGTGCGGTTAGAAGATCGGGCGTAATGCAAGAGGCAACACTAGAACTACCCCGAGGCCCAATTGGTGCTGGAACTCATGATTTATTGGTTCGCGTTACACCACTTGGCGATCACGGCTTGATCGCAATATTAATTTTTGATGACTCAGAGATTCGCAGATTAGATTCAATTCGTCGAGATTTTGTGGCAAATATTTCTCATGAGTTAAAAACACCAATCGGTGCTCTTTCAATCTTAAGCGAAGCAGTTCTTGAGGCTAGCGAGGATCCAGAGGCGGTTGTTAAATTTGCTGCACGCATGCAAACTGAAAGTAAGCGATTAACTGAGCTTGTACAAGAGATCATTAATCTATCTCGACTGCAGGATGATGATCCGCTTAAGGATGGAAAAAGATTTGATATCTCGGAAGTTATCTATGATGCAATTGATCAATCCAAGTTAAGTGCACAGGTAAGAAAGATAACCTTGTACTTTGAACCAACAGTTGATGCTGTGATAAATGGTGATCGAACACAGGTCAGTATGGCCATTCATAATTTAATTGAGAATGCCATTAATTACAGTCCAGATTCCACCAGAGTTGCGATTGATTTAAAGGTTACAAATCAAATCGCCGAGATCTCAATCTCAGACCAAGGAATTGGAATACCAGAGAAGGATATTGAGCGAATCTTTGAAAGATTTTACCGAGTTGATCCAGCACGCTCACGTTTGACTGGTGGCACCGGCCTTGGCTTATCAATTGTTAAACATATTGCGCTAAATCATGGCGGTGATGTCTCGGTTTGGAGTGTTGAGGGAGCTGGAAGTACATTCACACTTAGATTCCCAATTGCAACTGATATTTCAGAGAGCAGTAAATGACAAAAATTTTAGTTGTTGAAGATGAGTCCTCTTTCTCCGAGGCGCTCTCTTATGTATTAACTAAAGAGGGTTATCAAGTAACAGTGGCCGATACTGGTGATGGCGCAATAAAAGCATTTGATAAAGAGGGTGCTGATTTAGTTTTACTTGATTTGATGTTGCCTGGCTTATCTGGCACTGAGGTTTGTCGCCAACTGCGCACTAGATCGCAGGTTCCAATAATTATGTTAACGGCCAAGGACTCAGAGGTAGATAAGGTCGTAGGTCTAGAACTTGGCGCGGATGATTATGTAACAAAGCCTTACTCAAAGGCGGAGTTAATTGCTCGAATCAAAGCGGTCTTGCGTCGCGGCGGCGCAGAGTCGACGGAAAAGGTTGAAAAGATAATTTCAGCTGGTCCGGTTGAGATTGATATTGAAAGCCACAAGGTCAAAGTGCTTGGTGAGTATGTTCCATTTCCTCTTAAGGAGTTTGAGTTACTCGAGTTTTTGGTTCGTAACAGTGGCCGAGTTTTAACCCGTGTTCAGTTAATTGATCGCATTTGGGGAAGTGATTACTTTGGTGATACCAAAACTTTAGATGTTCACATTAAACGGTTGCGAGCCAAGATTGAAAAAGATCCAGCCAATCCGATTTTTATCTTAACGATTCGCGGTCTTGGCTATAAATTTGAAGGCTAAGCCTTAAACCTCATATTTTCAATATCGGTATAAATTCCATCAGCTGTAACAATTAATGCATCAAAATTAATTGGTGCCGCCTTAGCAAAGGTAACTACAACTGGAATTCGATAGCCTGCTAGCGCGGTCATATTTGCTACCGATGCATCGGCATTTGCAATATCGCCAACAAAGGTAATTGGCGTATTTTTCTTTAACTCTAATGAATCAGCGGTTAATACTGCCGGTTGTCCATCGATAGTAATTGATGAAATTGCATCACCATCATCGGCCCAATTAATAAATGTGCCGATCAAAACGCCAGTTCCATCAACCTGCTTAACAACTAATAAATTACGAACTTGAATCTCATTGCTTTCACCTTCGACACCATCCGTTACTTGGTTGATCAATCTGGTTTCAGCATTTCCACCAGCTGCACAACCTGTCATTAATATTGCAGCAACAAATGCGGCAATAATTTTTTTAGATTTCGAGGTAATAGTTCTGCTCATGATCAAAGGTTATCTTTTCGCCAAAATAAAGGGAAAATTTGGGGCCAATAGCGCAGGTGAAATGGCTCCCAAATTGCTGGTATCCTTAGCCTCTAGCGAAAGGCTCTTCCTAAATGACATTTAAAGTGGGCGAAACCGTTGTTTATCCACATCACGGAGCTGCACAGATCGAAGCGATCGAAAAGCGCACGATCAAAGGTGAAGAGAAGATCTACCTAGTTTTGAAGGTCGCCCAGGGCGATTTAACTGTCCGGGTCCCAGCCGAGAATATTGATCTAGTCGGCGTTCGCGATGTTGTTGATTCAGCGGGCCTAGATCGCGTATTTAATGTTTTGCGTCAGCCATACACCGAAGAGCCAACAAACTGGTCTCGTCGCTACAAAGCAAATGTTGAGAAGTTAGCTTCTGGTGATGTTATTAAAGTCGCCGAGGTTGTTCGTGATCTTTACCGTCGCGATTTAGATCGTGGCCTATCTGCTGGCGAGAAGCGCATGCTTTCAAAGGCAAAACAAATTTTAGTTTCAGAGCTTGCTCTTGCCGAACGCACTGATGAAGTAAAAGCTGCCACCCTGCTTGATGAGGTACTCGCCTCTTAAGTTGGCAGTTCACACTTGCCGGTCATGATTAAAAAAACTGCAGCGATAATTGCTGGTGCAGGAAGTGGTCACCGATTAGGCGCAGATTTACCAAAGGCACTAGTTAAATTAATTGATAAAACCTTAGTTGAGCACGCAGTTAATTCTCTGGCACCTGTTGCGCAATTAATTGTAGTAACTGCCCCTGCTGGTTTTGAAGATCAATTTAAATCAATTCTTGGCGATCAAGTCAAAGTTATCACTGGTGGAGTTTTACGAAGTGACAGTATTCGAGTTGCGCTCGCAGAGATTGGTAATGAGTACGAGTTTGTACTAGTGCATGATGCCGCCCGAGCAATTGCATCAACTCAATTAGCAACAAAGGTAGTTAATGAGCTATCAAGTGGTGAGCAAGCGGTAATTCCGGCACTGGATGTTGTCGATACCATCAAAGAGATTGATGCAAATGGTTATGTTCGAAATACACCAGAACGCGCAAATCTTCGTGCAGTACAGACTCCGCAGGGCTTTGTGAAATCAGTGCTGGCACATGCACATGCATCTGCTGAAGATGCAACTGATGATGCCGCATTGGTTGAAGCAATTGGGATAAAGGTAAAGGTAATTGCGGGTGAAGAGCGGGCATTAAAAATCACCACAAAATCTGATCTAGCTCGCGCAGTTGAAATCTTATTACCAAATACCCAACGAGAGATTCGAGTTGGTATTGGTACAGATGCTCATGCATTTAGTGCAGATACCTCCCGAAAACTTTGGCTTGCTGGCTTGCTTTGGGATGGCGAGATTGGCGTAGATGGTCATTCAGATGGTGATGTTGCAGCTCATGCAATTTGTGATGCACTTTTATCTGCTGCAAATCTTGGTGATTTAGGAAGTAACTTTGGCGTAAGTGATCCAAAGTATGCAGGCGCATCTGGTGCAACCTTGCTTACTGAAAGCTTAAATAAGGTAATTTCAGCAGGCTTTGTAATTGAAAATGTTGCGGTTCAGATTGTTGGTAATCGACCAAAGATTGGTACCCGGCGGGCAGAAGCTATCAGCGCAATTTCAAAGGCGTTAAATGGCGCGGTTGTTTCAGTTTCTGCAACATCAACAGATGGTTTGGGTTTTACCGGTGAAGGTAAGGGCTTATCCGCTATCGCAACCGCCTTAATCATCAGCGCTAAGTAAAGTAGCAAGTAGAATTAAATAATGAGCGCACTTAATTTATATGACACTAAAACTCGCAGTATTGCGCCATTTAAATCATTAAAGCCAAAGCAGGTTGGTATTTACCTGTGTGGCGCCACTGTTCAAGCTCCACCACATATTGGTCATATTCGAAGTGGTGTTAATTTTGATATTTTGCGCCGTTGGTTAATTGCAACTGGTTATGAGGTTACCTTTGTTCGCAATGTAACTGATATTGATGACAAGATCTTGCACAAAGCGGTTCATGAAGAGATCCCGTGGTGGGCGGTTGCCATGAAGTATGAACGAGCATTTACCGATGCCTACAACGCCTTAAATGTTTTACCGCCAACCTATGAGCCTCGCGCTACCGGCCATATAACTCAGATGATCAATTTAATGCAGATATTAATTGATAATGGTTCAGCCTATGCCCCAGGAAATGGTGATGTTTATTTAGAGGTTCGTAAGTTGAAGGAGTACTTAACATTATCTAATCAAAAGTTAGATGATCTGCAAACAGCTGAGGATGCGGATTTAACCTATAAAAAAGATCCACGTGATTTTGCATTATGGAAGGCAGCAAAGGCTGGTGATCCATCCTGGCCAACACCATGGGGTGATGGCAGACCTGGTTGGCACCTAGAGTGTTCAGCAATGGCACATGCATATTTAGGTGAGGCATTTGATATTCATGGTGGTGGCTTAGATTTAATCTTTCCACACCATGAGAATGAAATTGCGCAATCACAAGCTGCTGGCTATAAATTTGCAAATACCTGGATGCATAATGCTTGGGTTACAACGTCAGGTGAAAAAATGAGCAAATCTTTAGGCAACTCATTACAGGTGCAGGAGATTTTAAAGAAGGTACGTGGCATTGAATTACGTTGGTATTTAGGAAGTGCGCATTACCGGTCAATGCTCGAATTCTCCTTTGATGCATTAGCTGAATCAGCAACAGCTTTTCGCAGAGTAGAAGCATTCCTAGCCCGAGCTAAATCAGTATTGGGGGCTGAACCACAACCAGTAATTGCTGCCGAGTTTGCTGCTGCAATGAATGATGATTTAGCGGTTCCACAAGCGCTAGCTTTTATCGCAGAAAGCATGCGAATTGGCAATACTTCAGCTGATGATAAAAAGGTAATTGCAAAGACAGCTGGTGAAGTTCGTGGTGCCCTATCCATTTTAGGTTGCGATCCATTTGATCCAGTATTTGCAGCTAGTAAATCAAATGATGCCGCAATGGATGGTTTGATTAAGTTAGCGCTAGAACAACGTGAAGCAGCTAGATTACGTAAAGATTTTGCAGCCGCAGATGCAATTAGAGATCAGATTGCATCCCTTGGTGTAATTGTTGAAGATACCCCTAATGGTCCAAGATGGAGCTACTAATGGTGCGTCCAGGTAAATCAAGAAAAGATCAACCAAAATCTAAAGAGCGATCTAGATCTAAGGAGCGACCACGCGCCAGCGAGGGTGCAAAGCCAGCTGGAAAGTACAAAGCCAAGAGTAAGGATGAGAAAAACTCTGGCTTTAAAGGAAAAGATCGAGAGATTTCACGTAAGCCAAACTTTCGCGAGGAGCGCAGAGAAAATCGTCGGCCAGA
>CAMCXX010000031.1 GCA_945883755.1 Bifidobacterium breve
AAGAGATCAAAGGCAAATGCTGTGTTTTACTCAGGCTATTTTGCTGACGCAGCAGTGTTTGTTAAGCAACTGCGTGACTCTGGATCAAAGGCAATCTTTGCATCAGGCGATGGAACACTTGATAATGAATTCATCAAGCTAGCACGTAAATCAGCTGAGGGTGCATTACTTACTGCCCCAGCAGTTCTACTTGAGGCTGCAAATGCCAAACTAGCAACTGAATTTACTAAGTCAATGGGTACTGCTCCTGGTGTTTACACAGTGGAGTCTTATGACGCAGCAGGTTTCTTCCTAGATGCAATCAAGGCTGGAAATACAACGCGTGAAGCGATTAACAACTACGTATCAACTAAGTCATTCAAGGGTGTCTCAAAGACCCTTAAGTTTGATAAAGATGGTGAAGTAGCTGGTGTTGACGTAAACGCATTCACAATCAGGAACGGAAAGATTGTCCTACTAGGACAGATCAAGTAATACAACAAGAAGATATGTAATACATTGGGAGTACTCCTCCCAATGTATTACTATTCAATGCTGGTCCTGAATGTAAAGTGGGTGTTATATGGATTTTGGTCTATTAAGAGATGCTTTTTGGAGTTTAACTTTTGACGGAATTGCACTTGGTGCAATTTATGCCCTTATAGCCTTAGGCTACACATTAGTTTATGGTGTCTTGAGATTGATTAATTTTGCTCACTCTGAAGTTTTTATGATTGGCACTTTTGCATCCCTTTTAACAACAACCACCGTGATGGGTTTCTCGGTTGAAGATGATCCATTAACTGGTTCAAAGCTTTTTATAACTATGGCAGTGGCGTTGATATTGTCGATGATAGCTTCAGCCCTAACTGCTGTATTGGTTGAGTTTGTTGCCTATCGACGCCTTCGTAAGCGTGGCGCAACTAAGCTAGCCACTTTAATTAGCGCAATTGGAGTTTCAATAACTTTAGTTGAAATATTTAGATTACTTACAGGATCTTTACCGCGAGAATTCCCAAGAGTCATGGACAAATCATTTTTATTCTCGTTCTGGGGAGCCGATGTTAGAAATGATAAGTTATTAGTGATAATTGCTGCAGCATTAATGATGATATTGCTTGATACATTTATAAATAGAACAAGATTCGGCAAAGCAATTCGCGCTGTATCGATGGACGAAGGTACGGCAGCGCTTATGGGTGTAAATATTAATAAGGTTATTACGGTCACGTTTTTAATGGGCGGTTTAATGGCTGGGGCTGCAGGGTACTTCTTTGTACTAACCTATGAGAACACATCATTTAAGGTTGGATTTGTTTTAGGACTAAGCGCTTTTACAGCGGCTGTTCTTGGGGGAATTGGTAATATTCGCGGTGCACTAGTTGGTTCATTTGCCCTTGGTTTGCTAGAAAATTACTCTGGCGCACTGTTTGGCGTGTCATGGAAGTCAGTAATTACCTTCACAATTTTGGTACTAGTCCTTTTATTTAGACCTACTGGAATTTTAGGCGAGTCTATTCAGCAGGCGAGGGTCTAATGGCCAAGTTTAATCTTCGTGAGAAGTTCGCAATCTGGTGGTTTAAGCAAAATAGATTTAGCAAAACTATTTTTCAAGTGTCGGTAATGGCATTCTTTCTGCTTCTGCCATTTCTTAACAATCCAATTATTGATACAGCAGGATCCTCATTCCAGCAGGTATTGTTTTATCCAATATCGATCTTTGTGCTTCTTTCAATCGGTCTAAATATAGTTGTTGGTAAAAGTGGTTTGTTAGATCTTGGGTATGTTGCATTCTTTGCGATTGGTGCATACACAATGGCAATTTTGGGCACGAAAACTACTTGGAATTTTTACTTGATCTTGCTAATGGGAATGGGCTTTGCAATGCTATCGGGTGTAATTCTCGGTGCTCCTACTCTAAGACTTCGTGGTGATTACCTGGCAATTGTCACTTTAGGGTTTGGCGAAATAGTTAGAATTGTTGCGGTTAATATCGATGCAATTGGTGGCCCAAGAGGAATTAGTGGAATTCCAACGCCTCCACCTCTATTTGGTTATGAGTTCACTATCGTTGATCCAAAATCGTACTACTGGATTCTTTGTGGTCTTATATTTTTAACAATTTTAGCGGTTCGACGCTGGGCAGTTAGAAGACCAGGTAGGGCTTGGGACGCAATTAGACAAGATGATGATGTTGCTCAGCTTATGGGCATTAACACCTTTAAATATAAAATTTGGGCTTTTGTGCTTGGTGCTGCAGTAGCTGGAGCTGGTGGTGTTATCTACGCTTCGCAAGTTTTATCAATTGCCCCAGAGCAATTTTCTGTAAACATTTCTATTCTGGTGTTAGCCTGTGTGGTTTTTGGTGGCATTGGAAATCTTTGGGGCGTGATTGTAGGTGGCTTCTTACTTGCTTACATACCAGAGCGAATTAGATTTCTTTCGGATTATCGAGTTCTTGTCTTTGGTTTAGTATTGGTAATCATGATGAATTTAAGGCCTGATGGAATCATCCCACGAAAAAAGTGGGAAAAGTTAGAAGAAAAGAAATCTCCTAAGGAAAAAGTATGAGTCACATACTAGAGATTAAAAATGTAACAATAAATTTTGGTGGCGTCGTTGCCGTAAATAAACTCAACTTAGATATCAAGCCTGGGGAAATAACAGCACTAATTGGGCCAAATGGAGCTGGTAAAACTACAGTCTTTAACTTAATCACGGGGGTTTATAAGCCTACATCCGGTGATATTCTTTACAAGGATTCATCTGTAGTCGGTTTAAATAAATATAAGATCACGAAAAAAGGTATTGCACGTACTTTTCAAAACATTAGATTATTTGGCGAGAGTACAGCCTTAGAAAATGTTATGACAGCAGCCGATGTACATAGTAAAGCTGGAGTTGTAGGCGCATTATTTGGAAATGGACGCTCAAAAAGGGATGAAAAAAGAGTTGAATCCTTAGCTTATGAATTACTTAATTTCATGGGTATTGGAGAACGTGCAGGCCAGTTGGCACGTAACCTTCCATACGGTGATCAACGAAGGTTGGAAATTGCAAGAGCCCTAGGAACAAAGCCAGGTTTGCTATTACTTGATGAGCCAGCGGCAGGATTTAATCCATCTGAAAAACGAGCACTGGGAGATCAGATAAAGAGAATTCGAGATGAGGGTTATACGGTGCTACTCATTGAACACGATATGTCACTTGTCATGGGAATTTCAGATCGAGTTGCTGTACTAGATTTTGGCACCAAAATTGCTGATGGTGCCCCAGCTGATGTTCAGAATGACCCTCGCGTTATCGAAGCATATTTAGGAGTGCCTGCAGATGAATCTTGAAATTGAGAATCTTGAGGTCTACTACGGAAAAATTAAGGCGCTAAAAGGTATATCAGTTAGCGTTAAGCAAGGAGAAATTGTTACTTTAATTGGTGCAAATGGCGCCGGTAAAACGACAACCTTAAAAACAATCTCTGGATTACGGGAAGTAACTTCCGGAAAAATTATATTCAACGGTCAAGATATTTCTTCCTTGAGTGTCCACGCCAGAGTAGAGTTAGGAATTTCTCAGGCACCTGAGGGAAGAGGAATTTTTCCTGGAATGTCTGTACTAGAGAATTTAGAAATGGGTAAATTCTTCCGAAAGGGCAGAAAGAGCGAATTCAAAGAAGATCTACCACGAGTTTATGAACTGTTTCCAAGATTAAAGGAACGTGCAAAACAAATGGGTGGAACATTGTCTGGTGGAGAGCAACAGATGTTAGCAATTGGTCGTGCACTTATGGCCAGACCTAAACTGCTACTTCTTGACGAACCTTCAATGGGGTTGGCTCCTCAAATGATTGCTAATATATTTTCAATTATTACTGAGATTAACAAGCAAGGAGTAACTATTCTGCTTGTAGAACAGAACGCGCAGCAAGCTCTGACTCGCGCACATCGAGCATATGTCTTAGAGACTGGTTCGATTACAAAAGAAGCTAAAGCAAAAGACTTACTTAATGACCCCCATGTTAAATCCGCTTATTTGGGGACTGGCGCACATGAAGTTTTTGACTAAGAATTATTTAAGATAAGACAAGTAATTCTAGCCGTACAGGTTCGTTCACCTTTTTCATTTGTTATTTCAACTTGATAGCTACAAAGTGTTTTACCTAAAGTAATTGCAGTAGCAACACCGGTAACAATTCCACTAGTTGCAGATTTATGGTGAGTTGCATTGGTATCTATGCCAACAATTTTTCTTGTTGGACCTGCATGTAGTTGGGTACCAATTGATCCAAGACTTTCTGCTAACACAACATTTGCGCCTCCATGAAGCAGTCCAATTGGCTGTGTATTTCCCTCTACCGGCATTGTTCCGACTAAGCGATTAGGGGAGGCTTCAATGATCTCAATGCCCATCTTCTTATCCAGGGCACCAATACCGCGCTGACGAATAACATCTAGAAAATCGCTCATAGTGATTAGTTTATC
>CAMCXX010000032.1 GCA_945883755.1 Bifidobacterium breve
GAGCGCCTCGGAGAAAGAGGACTCATCTTCAACGACCAATATTTTTGTCATTTACTGCTCTCTGAAATTTCAGTTGCAATTGGGAATCTAAGTGTGAATGTACTTCCGGCTCCTTCAACACTCCAAACCGAGACATCACCGCCATGATTTAGCGCAATATGTTTAACAATTGATAAGCCAAGGCCGGTGCCACCAGTTAATCGTGAGCGTGCTGGATCAACTCGGTAAAATCTTTCAAAGATTCGCTCAATATCCTTCTCTGGTATTCCAATCCCTTGATCTGAGATTGAGATCTCGGCGATTTGATTTGTAACTTTTAAATCAATCGCAACTCTTGTTGAATCTGGACTGTAATTAATGGCATTTTCAATTAGGTTATGAATAGCCATACTGAGCTGGCTGCGATCACCATTGACTAGAGCCTTTACAGTTGACTCGAAAAACAAAGTAATCTTTCTTACCTGTGCGCTTAACTTGGATTGATCCATTGCATCATGGATGACCTCGGCTATATCAAATCTCTTTCCATCTTTAAGTGGGTCATCATCTTGAAGTCTGGAGAGATCAATAATCTCTTGTACTAACTCAGTTAATCGCTTGCTCTCAGTTTGCATTCGATTAGCAAACTTAATTACCGCCTCTGGATCATCGCTAGCCTCAAGAACCGCCTCGCTTAAGATTGAAAGAGCACCGATTGGTGTTTTTAACTCATGAGAAATATTTGCCACAAAATCTCGGCGAATTGAATCTAATCTACGAATCTCTGAGTCATCAAAAATTAATATTGCAATCAAGCCGTGATCGCCAAGTGGAGTAACGCGAACCAATAAATCATGAGTTCCAGCACCAATTGGGCCTCGGGGTAGTTCTAGTGTTGCCTCTTGCATTACGCCCGATCTTCTAACCGCACGGACTAAATTTAGTAAATCAGAGTTTTGTACTCGCTCATCTTTAATTAAATTTAAATTGCTAATGCCATTTGAGTAGTAAATAACAAACTCACCCGGTGCAACCACAATTGATTCAGCATCCATGGCTTGCAATAAATCAAAGCCTTGAGTTGAAAGATCTACATCTGATGGTGCAGATTTACTCTTCTCATTCTCTTTATCTTTAAATAGCCACATCACAGAGGTATCGTATGAGTTATGAAGATTGAGTGGGAATTTTATGTGTTAGACAGGCATAAATAACCCAATTCTTTACCCCATATTTAGGACCTGTTCACTTTCCTCCCGCCAGATTATGGGTCCACCCACTACCGTTCTCCTATGCGTAATCAATTCCATGAAGAGCTAGATGCTGTCGGAGCCACCTTGGTTCAGATGTCTGGCCTAGTAAAGATTGCCATGGAGAGCGCAACCACAGCTTTATTAACAGCTGATTTAGCACTGGCCGAAAAGGTTATTCAAGAGGATTCAATAATTAATGATATTCAACATGAGTTAGATGCTAGATCTATAAATTTAATTGCAAGACAACAGCCAGTTGCTGCTGATTTACGTACCTTAGTTACCTCGCTTCGGATGTCCGCTGATCTAGAGCGAATGGGAGACTTGGCAGATCACATCGCAAAATCTGCACGAATGAGATATCCAAGTACTGCAGTGCCACCCGAGCTATCTTTAACAATTGAGGAGATGGGTCGAGTTTGTGGAAAGATTATTGAAAAAATGGCGGTTGTTTTGGAACAACGCGACACTAATCTTGCTCTTGAATTGGAAACAGATGATGATGAGATGGATAAATTGCACCGCAGAATAATTTCAACACTTCTTGAGCCATCTTGGAAACATGGAGTAGAGACCGCAATTGATATGACATTACTAGCTCGTTATTACGAGCGTTGCGCAGACCACGCTGTCTCAATCGCCCGCCGTGTGTACTTTTTAGTTAAGGGCGAGTTCGCCTCAGACGCAAAGTAAGTTTACTTTTTCCCCTGGTTTGCAACTGCGGCAATCGCAGCTTGTGCCGCAACTGGATCTAGATATTCGCCACCCTTTTTAATTGATTTAAAATCCGCATTAAATTCGTACAGCAATGGAATACCGGTTGGGATATTTACACCAGCGATATCTGAATCAGAGATTCCATCTAGATGCTTAACAATGGCGCGAATTGAATTACCGTGAGCAGTAACTAAAACAGTTTTACCACTGCGCATATCATCAAAGATCTCACCAACTAAATATGGAATCATCCGATCAACCACATCCTTTAAGCACTCACTCTTTGGTAAATCTTTTCCTAAATCGGCGTAACGTGGATCATTACTTTGCGAATACTGATCATTATCGGCAATTGCAGGTGGTGGTACATCAAATGATCTGCGCCAAAGTTGAAACTGCTCCTCGCCATACTCCTTTAAAGTTGCCGCTTTATCTTTTCCTTGCAAAGCACCGTAATGTCGCTCATTTAATCGCCAGCTTCGCTTAACCGGAATCCAATGACGTTCACAATTATCTAGGGCAAAGGAGGCGGTATTTATTGCTCTGCGCAGCAGTGAGGTGTGCACAATATCTGGCAACAGGTTGCGCTCCTTTAGAAGTAAGCCACCACGTTTTGCCTCTTCTATTCCTTTAGCAGAGAGTGCAACATCAACCCAGCCAGTAAAAAGATTTTTTGCATTCCATTCGCTCTCACCATGGCGGAGCAAAATTAATTTCATGTGCCTATCCTGCCATACTTAAATTAAGTGCTGGAAAGCTTGCAGATTTGCTAATGATTCACCTCGAGATACTCGCCATGCCCATTCGCGACGAATTGAGGATGAGAAACCAAGTTCAAGTAATGGATTAAAGCAAGAGTCAGAGTATTGAAGAACCGCACCTAAAATTCGATCAATCTCACGCTCACTTATTGCCGCAAGTGGCAATCTGCCTACTAAATAAATATCACCTAGCTCATTTAAGGCAAAGGCCACCGAGTACATCGATGCATTTTTCTTTAACAAGTACTCGTAAACACCTGCTTGATTCTCATCTGGTTTTCTAATCACAAATGCGTTGATACTTAAGGAGTGATCACCAATTACCAGCGCACAATGGGTCTGTAGCTTTGTTTCACCCGGTAAGGTAATTAGATAGGTACTCTCATCATTTTGGTCATAATCTAAATCATGGGATTGTAAAAAATCATCAATTACTGCGTTGGGATCAAGCATCCTTAACTAACCTGATATTTCTCATATCAACCGCTGGCTGTGAGATCGCCCAGTCATAAACACTTAATGTTTTGCGTGCAGTGTTCTCCCAACCGAAGTGGGATGCATGTTCAACCGCGCCCATTGATAACAACAATCGACGTTGAGGTTCAGCAATTAATCTAGAGATAACAGCTGACCAAGCACGTGGATCATGACCATCTACTAGTGAGCCAGAGATTCCATCAGATACTGCGGTTCGCAATCCACCAATAGCGGTTGCTACAACAGGTGTGCCACAAGATTGTGCTTCAAGTGCTACTAAGCCAAAGCTTTCAGAGTAACTAGGCACGCAAACTAAATCAGATGCGCGATACCAATCAGGCAGTTGATCTCTTGGAACTGGATCAACAAAATGAGTTATCTCTTCAATCTTTAAAAACTTAGCAAGCGCCTTTAACTTATCTAGCTCATCCAAACCAGCACCAGATGGTCCACCCATAATTACCAAAGCTAACTTGCTCTTTAAATGTGGTGAGTGTGAAACCATTTCAGCTACTGATCTAACTAATACATCTGGGCCTTTATGTGGCTGAATTCGGCCGACGAAGGTAAGCACAATTGCATCTGGTGCAATATTTAACTTCTCCCTGGCTACTGATTTACCCGCACCTGGATGAAAGGTTTGTAGATCAACACCTAGTGCAACCACAAAGACATTGTCTGGACAGGCATCGTAGTAAGAGACTAAGGATGCGGCCTCGGCATCGGTGTTGGCAATTAATCCAGTTGCTGCCTTTACTACCTGCATCTCGCCAAGTGCGCGAATCTTTGGCTCTGGTTTTTCACCCTCGGCAAGATTTAAATTTTTCACCTTAGCCATGGTGTGCATTGTGTGAATTAATGGAACTCCAGTTTGTTCTGAAATCATCCAACCTAATTGGCCAGAGATCCAGTAGTGAGAGTGAATAACATCGTAATAATCTTTAGGTAATTTCCGTTGCAACTTCATAAACTCAGAGGTTAAAGCACTTATCTGGCCAGGTAACTCCTCTTTTGATAAACCTTCATGATGGCCTACCTCTAAATGTTTTACCGTTACACCCTCTGCAATTTCAACTGATGCCGGCATCCCAGATTTATTTGCGCGAGTATAGATATCCACCTGTACTCCGCTTTCCGCCATCTTCTTTGC
>CAMCXX010000033.1 GCA_945883755.1 Bifidobacterium breve
CAAAGTGGCCAGTTGGCACAACCATTCCTAGGCCAGATCATTGGGGCGGATATGTTGTGTTGCCCACATCAATTGAGTTTTGGCAGGGCAGATACTCAAGATTGCATGATCGAATTCGATATGTGAGATCGGAAAATAATGATTGGCAGGTAAAACGTTTTTACCCGTAATATCGTCCTATGAGCGAAATAAAGATTCCCGAAAACTTAAAGCCAAGTGATGGACGATTTGGTTGCGGACCATCAAAGATTCGCTCTGCATCCCTTGCAAACTTAGCAAGTAATTATGGAAAAGTTTTAGGAACCTCACACCGACAAAAACCAGTTAAATCCGTTGTTGGAAATGTGCGCACTGGATTGAACTCTTTATTTAATTTACCTGATGGGTATGAAGTAATAATTGGTAATGGTGGATCTACTGCATTTTGGGATATTGCAACCTTTGGCTTAATTGAAAATAAATCACAACATTTAGTATTTGGTGAGTTCTCCTCTAAATTTGCAGCTGCTGCTAAAGAGGCACCGATGATCGGTGAGCCAACAGTTATAAAGTCCGAGCCTGGCTCTCATCCGCTAGCAATCGCTGAAGCTGGCGTAGATGCTTATGCACTGACTCATAATGAAACTAGCACTGGTGTATCAATGCCGATTATTCGACCATCTGGTATCGCCGATGCCCTGGTTTTAGTTGATGCAACAAGTGCAGCTGGTGGGCTTGATCTTGATATCTCACAATCAGATGTTTACTACTTCGCCCCACAGAAATCCTTCGCCTCTGATGGTGGTTTATGGGTAGCAATTATGAGCCCGGCTGCAATTGCCAGAGTTGAAAAAATTAAAGCTAGCGGTCGTTGGGTACCTGCATTTTTTGATCTTTCAATTGCAATTGAAAACTCTAGATTAGATCAAACTTATAACACGCCAGCACTTGCCACCTTAATTTTGTTAGCTGAGCAGATCGAGTGGATGAACTCAAATGGCGGCTTAAAGTTTGCGGCCGGTCGCAGTGCCGACTCTTCATCTCGACTATACAACTGGGCAGAAAAAACCTCTTACACAACACCATTTGTCACCGATCCAGCAATGCGCTCTAAGGTTGTTGGCACAATCAATTTTGATGATGCAATCGACGCTCTTGAAATCGCAAAGGTGCTTCGGGCAAATGGAATCGTAGATACAGATCCCTATCGCAAATTAGGAAAGAACCAATTACGAATTGGCATGTTCCCAGCTGTTGAACCAGCAGATATAGATGCACTAACCGCTTGTATTGAATTTGTAGTTTCAAATCTTCCGGCTAAGGCTTAAGGTTAAGATTTTGATGAGTTACCGCACCAGGCGAATAATTACCATCACAATACTGGTGGGTATGGTTGCCATGGTTCTACTCAGTGGTCTTTAATTAACACTGTTACGCAATTAATCTAAGGAGCAAATAATGAAAGAGGCTATCTTTATAATTGCAATGGGAATTGTGCTTTGGATTATTGCCCTAGTTTTTGCGATTGTTATGAATGCTAGTACTGAGGTTTTGTGGACATGTGTTGCTGGTGCTGTGCTCGGTGCTATTGGTTTGCGTTACACAATTAGGCGCGGACGCCGAAACCAACTTTAATTAAGCTTTACGCACCCTCGATTTGGCTAGCAATTCCACGCAAAACTTTTCCTAACCGCTCAGCCTCCGCAGTTGATGGATGGCGTCCTTGGCGTAATTGATTTCCAACTCGATCTAAAATTTTAATTGAGTCCTCGATGATTGCAGCAAGATCATCAGCATTGCCACGTGAGTTATTGACCATTGAAGGTGGTGCTTCAACTACTGAAACAGAGAGTGCTTGTGGGCCACGTCGGCCATCAGCAATACTGAACTCAAGTTTGGTTCCCGGCTTAACAGTTGTTACACCTTCTGGAAGTGCAGCTGCTGCTAAGTAAACATCCTCACCCTCATCATTTGAGATAAAGCCAAAACCCTTTTCTAGGCTAAACCATTTAACGCGGCCAGTAGGCATTGGTATCTCCAATCTATTTAAATACTCATTTACTTTTTTTACTAGCCACTTGGTTGTGGTCAGGGGGATAGTTTAACCCAAATTAGCAATGGCTGGAATTGGGTTTATTCAGCCTTAATTAACGCCTCTGAGTGTGCGCCGCAGCCATGATCAATTGAAACTACCCGGGCATCCTCAGGTGAGATTGCATTTGAACAAACACCAAAGGCACCACGTAATGAGCCAGCGATTGGAATAAAAAATCCACATGAGTGACATGGTTTTGGCGCAGCATTTGCAATTGGTGTATTTGGACCACGATCGCCTTCATACCAACGTTTACTAGCTTGATCACGTCCAACAATTGATAGTACTCGTGCTCGTCCTAGACCAAACTCAAATAATTGATTTAGATCTAAGGTATCTAACTCATCATCGCCTGGAAGTGATGCCAAACCTGGAACCAATCTTTCATCATCGGGTGAGGTAGGAACAACATCGCCAACACCTAGATCTCCTGGCTGAATTCGCTCAACATATGGCACCCAATTTGGCGCAAGTAATGCTTTGCTTCCTGGAAGTAAAACCACATCACAAATAGTTGGAGCAGAATTATCATCTAATTTTGCAACAGTTACCGCCCAGCGCCAGCCGCTATAACCTGGCAACTTTGCTTCAAAGAGATAGGTTGCAACTCGATCTTCATCTGAATCAATTGAGTAAAACTCGCCAACAAAATCCTTTTTACCTGCATCTTCAATCGCCGCTTGCTTTGCAATGTCTAACGCTCCGAAAATATCATTTTTATTAATGCTTACTTCAACCACCGCTGGATAAGTTTTCGCAGGTGCAATGTATGGCCTTCGAACAATAATTGGTGCGGTATCGACCGCAACTGGTGCAATCTCTGCCACAGTATCTAGGGATTGAATATCCAAATCATCTAGCTCTGCCTCTGGCTCGGCCACAACAGATGATTGCCCTTTGCGCATTTTCTTGAAAAGGGATTTCTTTTTAGCCATTGGTCAAGTGTAATTGAGTTGTTGCTAAATAGAAAAAGCCCCCGATTCTAAGCGGGGGCTTTTGATAAATACTTGGATTAGAAATCCATATCTCCGCCACCAGGAGCTGCAGGCATTGCACTCTTTGGCTCTGGCTTATCTGCAATTACCGCCTCGGTAGTTAAGAACAGGGCTGCAATTGATGCTGCATTTTGTAATGCAGAACGAGTTACCTTGGCTGGATCAATAATTCCTGATTTGATCATGTCAACATACTCACCAGTTGCAGCATTTAAGCCTTGACCAGTTGGTAGGTTTCTAACCTTTTCAACAATTACGCCACCTTCAAGACCTGCGTTAATTGCAATCTGCTTTAGTGGTGCTTCAATTGCAAGTTCAACAATCTTTGCACCAGTTGCTTCATCGCCACTTAACTTCAACTTATCAAAGGCAACCTTGCCAGCTTGTAGAAGTGCAACGCCGCCGCCGGCAACAATTCCCTCTTCAACAGCTGCTTTTGCATTTCGCACAGCATCCTCGATGCGGTGCTTGCGCTCCTTAAGCTCAACCTCGGTTGCGGCTCCTGCCTTAATTACTGCAACGCCACCGGCAAGTTTTGCTAAACGCTCTTGTAATTTTTCGCGATCATAATCAGAGTCACTCTTCTCAATTTCAGCACGAATTTGATTTACGCGACCCTTAATTTGCTCAGCATCGCCACTTCCCTCAACAATAGTTGTCTCCTCCTTGCTGATAACAACCTTGCGAGCGCTGCCAAGTAACTCAACCGTAGTTTGATCTAGCTTTAGACCAACCTCCTCTGAGACCACAGTTGCGCCAGTTAAAATCGCAATATCTTGCAACATCGCCTTACGACGATCACCAAAGCCTGGTGCTTTAACCGCTACTGATTTAAATGTACCGCGAATATTATTTACAACTAATGTGGAAAGTGCTTCACCTTCAACATCTTCAGCGATAATTACAAGTGGCTTTCCAGTTTGCATTACCTTTTCTAGAATTGGAACTAAATCCTTAATATTTGAAATCTTTGAGTTTGCGATCAAGATGTATGGATCCTCCATTACCGTTTCCATACGATCGGTATCTGTTACAAAGTAAGCAGAGATATAACCCTTATCAAAGCGCATACCTTCAGTCAGCTCTA
>CAMCXX010000034.1 GCA_945883755.1 Bifidobacterium breve
ATTGCAAATGTGGCAGTAGCAAGTGATGAACATTGCGCAGCTGCAATTGATGCAGCAAGTAATGCCTTTAAATCTTGGGCAAAAACTGCACCCAGAGTAAGGGCTGAAATACTTAGAAAAGCATTTGAAATTATGGTGGCAGAGGCAGATCGCTTAGCTGAGATTATTACCAAAGAAAATGGCAAGGTATTAAGTGATGCTAAAGGTGAAATACTTTATTCGGCAGAGTTTTTTAGATGGTTTTCAGAGGAGACAGTAAGGATAAATGGTGAGTTTAGAACCGCGCCAAATGGGGATAAGCGAATATTAGTTACTAAACAACCAATTGGCGTATCTCTTCTAATTACGCCATGGAATTTTCCAGCCGCTATGGCAACTAGAAAAATTGGTCCTGCTCTTGCTGCTGGTTGCACCGTAATCCTAAAGCCAGCAGGTGAGACCCCGCTTACCGCCATGGCAATTGTTGAGATCCTAGAGCGTGCTGGAGTTCCAAAGGGAGTAGTTAATTTAATTTTGCCAGTGCCATCAGGTCCTGGGATTGCAAAGATGTTAAAAGATCCACGGGTAGTTAACTTATCTTTTACCGGCTCTACCTATGTTGGCCAAATCTTATTAAAAGCCGCAGCAGATAATGTCATCAGATGCTCAATGGAGCTAGGTGGTAACGCTCCGTTTTTAGTCTTAGCAGATGCCAATGTTGATGATGCGGTGGCGGGTGCGATGCTAGCTAAGATGCGAAATGGTGGAGCTGCCTGCACAGCAGCAAATAGATTTTATATAGCTAGTGAGGTTGCAGATGAGTTTACAACCAAATTATCTAAAGCAATGAGTGAGTTAAAGATGGCATCTGGAATTACAACCGGAGCCCAATTAGGGGCAAGTGTTTCAGTGAAGGAGCGAGATAAGATCGCATCTTTGGTTGAAAATTCAATATCAAATGGCGCACAGATTAAAACAGGGGGTAAGTCTCCAGCGGGAGATGGCGCCTTTTATCCAGCCACAGTATTAACTGTTAATAAAGATAACCCAATCTTAAAAGAGGAAATCTTTGGTCCAGTTGCACCGATTGTGATTACAAATAATGATGAAGAGGCAATAAATCTTGCAAATGCAACTGAGTTTGGCTTAATTGCTTATGTTTACTCAAGGGACTTAAAGCGGGCAATTAGAACAGCTGAGGCGTTGGAATCTGGCATGGTGGCAATAAATAAAGGCGTGATCTCAGATCCCGCCGCCCCAGTTGGTGGGGTTAAACAATCAGGCTTAGGGCGAGAAGGCGGCTTTGCTGGGATTGAGGAGTTCTTAGAGACTAAATATATTGGCGTTGAGATTTAGTCTCCAAAAGATTGATTATCTTTTTATCTTATATCCCTTAGGACATTTTGGATTAGTCCCACTTACCTTCTTGGTTTTCTTACCCTTAACACAGGTAATAGTTCTCTTAGTAGCAACTTTAGTTCCAGTAAGTGTGATATTTGCTGTTGTTGAGACAGGTGCGATGGTAGGAGTACCAACTTGGGTTGCAGTAATCGAACAGTTACCAGCTTGTAATAGGTTCAGAACTGATCCAGAAATCGTACAAATACTAATTGGCGTACTTATGTAAGAAACTTGATTCCCGCTTGATGAAGTAGCAGTTAAGTTAATTGTTTTATCAGTTACTTTTGCGGTAGTTGGGAGTGTGAAGGAAATAGTTTGAATAGCTTTTTCAAATACTATTGTCTGCGTGTATATTTCTGATGGGCGGTAGGAGTTATTTCCAAATGATTGATAAGTTAACACACAGTCACCCCCACTTATAACCTTCAATGAGTATCCTGCTACTGCACATATTTCTGGAGTTTTAGATTTAGGGAAGATATTCTCCACCGCAGTAGTTCCTGAAGCATAAACAGCAGATAGGGTAAGAGTAATTGGGAGATTCTGAACTTTACGAGGCGGTATTTCTTGGACAAATAATTTTTGAATAGACCTTTCAGCAGTGATTAATACTGTTTGTAAAATTGACCTTGCTTTATAGTCTTTAGTCCTTGGCGTTGAAATTGTGAAGGTACACTCTCCGATCGCAACCAACTTCATAGCTTTTCCATCTGTTGTGCAAACTTTTGGCGACGAGGTATTTATCTCGATTCGAACATCGGGTACAACTTCCTCAAAGTAATCACTAGGCGTAAATATCTCTCCAACTTTCCATACTGGATCAGTAGGAGATGGATACTTTGCGGTATTTATATATGTTTTATTAGTTTGTAAACCATAAGCAGGCCCGTTTATTGTCAAATAATCTAAATCTAGAAACCCACCAGATCGAACTAATATTCCACTTTCAGCACCCTTTAAATTTCTTAAGATAGGTCCCGAAACTGTATTTGTACTTACTTTGCTCCCATTAATTAAGTTACTAGTAAGTCCATCAATCAAACTATAGGTATAAACACCTGGCTCAAATGTGCGAGGAAAATCAATAGTGCCTTGAAACACAACTCTAGTTTTTGTGTAATCAATAGGAGTATCAATTCTAAATAAAGAAGTAGATATTGAATAATTCCTTGTATTTGTTAGCACTAAAGTTGTGGACCTGTTTTCAATTCCTGCAACATGTGAAACTATTACTTCAAAAGTAATTTTCAAATCTTTATTATTTAAGTCAATGTCAATTTGCGACGCAGAAAATGATTCAATTGATGGTTTGTCGACAGCGACAGCAGGAGTTTTAATCAGCGCAGACATGGCGATTATTGATACAAGCGCTGCTAATCTATAATTCATTCCTACTCCTTTTAATCTAGACAAAAGTATCCCCCTTGGCGGAGGATGAGGGATTTGAACCCTCGGTAGGTCGCCCTACACACGCTTTCCAAGCGTGCGCACTCGGCCGCTATGCGAATCCTCCAGTATTAATTACAAGGCTTAAGGGTATCGGTGGTGATGACCAAGATTTACCGCCAGATCCCCCGTGAGGCATTAACGTGCCGAACTCCCCAAGGGCAGGATTAGGGTTAAAGTACTTCTGGTACAGATCCGAAATGGAAACTAATCCTAGTGGTGCCATTGCAACTGAGTCTTGCGGGTTCAAGATTTATCAAAAGTCTTTCATTCCGCAAATCGGTCAATACTCAAGATAAATTCCAATATAGTCTGAAATCTATTCTCATTTTCTTTTAGCCAGAGCGCCTGATCTCTTGCAAAATTTTGAATAAAAGCAAAAGTAACACCTAATGAACGGGCAATAATGGCATCAGATTCGCTGTCAGATACTGAGACAAAGGGGCTGGAGTTATATTTGTACACTAAATCACTGAACCGACTCTTCTTACTTGGGGGTGTTCCAATTATTCCACCGCTAAAAATTTGATGAAATCCAAAGTGGGCAGCAATCGATGTCAATTGAGAATTATCGCAATTGCTAAGAAGTATAAGATTTTTTGGGGCAATAGTTTTGGACAGGGTAAATGTCGATTCATCAATTGTGGATGAGAGTCTGGCATTCAACGAAAAGGAATCAAATTGGTCAAGAATTTGCTGCCTGATTTTATCTATCTTTATGTGGCTGTTATTGGGCAAAGATTCAAGGAAAAAATCAGTCTTTTCAAAACGTGAAAGACCAGGATTCTCTTTATCAAATTTGGAAAATGATTGATAATGTTCATCAGATTGGCAAAATGGCTCTACAGCTTTTATCAGGCAACTCGAGAGATTGTCTAAAGAATCTAAAATCACGCCATCCATGTCGAACACAAAAAAAGTTTCTTTTTTGATTGGCATGGGATCTACTAATCTCCAAACTTGCCGTATTTGTTAACAAACTCTAAGTCTTTAATTGTATCTACTGCTCTACCGTAATTTGGAATCTCAACAGCCTTTACCGAGATACCTCTTTCAATTAAGCGTAGTATTTCCACATTCTCTGCTTGTTCTAGAGTTCCTCGTTCGGATTCACCAAACTTAATGATGTCTGCTCTTGTGAACGAATAAAGGCCAGTGTGTTTAAAGAAAGTGCGCTCCGTATTTTTACC
>CAMCXX010000035.1 GCA_945883755.1 Bifidobacterium breve
CGAAGCATTTAACAACGCTGCATACGGTGCTGAGATCATGGACAACCTAGCTACCTGTATGGGATCAGCTGGTAAGTACGTAGCATTTGTTGGAACTTTGACAAACGGAAGCCACAATGAGTGGGTTGCCGGAGCAAAGGCTCAACTTGATGCTAACTACCCAGATATCAAGCGCGTAGAGAATCCAATTGAGTCAAAAGAGGATGCAGATGTTGCTTACAACAAGACTAAGGAATTGTTGAAGAAATATCCTGATCTAAAGGGCTTCCAAGGATCATCAGCAAATGATGTTGTTGGTATTGGCCGCGCAATCGAAGAGCTTGGTCTAACTGACAAGACTTGCGTAATGGGAACCTCAATTCCTTCAATGACTGAGAAGTTGCTGGCAACTGGAGCGATCGACAAGATCTTCCTTTGGGATTCAGCACTAGCTGGTAAAGCAATGCTTGCCATGCTTGAGATCCTAGTTAATGGTGGAACCATCGAGGCAGGTCTAGATCTAGGAGTTCCTGGATATGAGTCAATCACAGTAAGTTCTTCAAATCCTAAGAGCTTTGAAGGCGCTGCTTGGTTAGTTCTCGATAAAGACACAGCAAGCCAATATAAGATCTAACATATTGGATCATTCCCGATAGGGAAGAAAATGGGGCACGGTATCCGTGCCCCATTTTTATTAAAGGGTGCGCTTAAGATCTTGCGAAAAAAGTAATAGCATTAACGTAGGATTTTGCTAATTATCAGAGGGGTTTAACGACTTAATGATTAGTACGACAACTTTGAATTACAGTGTTGAGCAGATTGTTAAGAGCTTTGGTGGTGCCAAAGCCTTATCTGGTGTCTCGATGTCAGTTTCAAGTGGTGAGGTTCATTGTCTAGCTGGCGAGAATGGATCTGGAAAATCAACTTTAATTAAAATTATGGCAGGTGTTCATTCGCCTGACTCCGGAGTAATCCGGTTAGCTGATAAAGAGTTTGCTCGACTATCACCCCGCGAAGCGGTGCAAGAGGGTGTGCAGGTAATTTTTCAGGATTTCTCCTTGCTGCCAAATTTAACCGCAGCTGAAAATATTGCGCTACCAACCTATATCTATGAGAACTCAAAATTTATCAGCAAGAAAGCAACATTGAAGATCGCCCAGGAGGCGATTGATTTAATTGGAGTTGATATTGATATCAGCCTGCCTGTTACAGAGCTCTCAATTGCATCTAAGCAACTTATTGCTATCGCTCGTGCGACAAATTTAGGTGTGAAGATGTTATTTATGGATGAGCCAACAACTGCTTTAACTAGAAAAGAGATCAATCGATTATTTGAGGTTATCAATCAAATTAAGGCGCGGGGAGTAGCAACTGTATTTGTAAGCCATAAAATCGATGAGATTCAAGAAATTTGTAACACCATCACGGTGCTGCGAAATGGCGAGGTGGTCGCAGATGGCTTGATGAAGGATTTTGGGCCAAAGGAGATCTCACAAGCGATGACTGGCCAAGATGTTTTAACTACTCGGATAACTCCACCACTTAAGCCAAATGTACAAAAAGTACTTGAGGTATCTGGCATTACCGCAATGCCGGCATTCTCCGACATCTCATTTTCAATTGCACCGGGTGAGATATTAGGTGTCACTGGCTTACTTGGCTCTGGACGAACCGAGTTAGCGGAAGCGATATTTGGAAAGTATCAGATTGAATCAGGTGAGATAAAGGTAAATGGTGTGAAGATGCCATGAAATTCACCAAATGCAGCGCTAAAAGCTGGAATTGGTTATGTACCACCTGATCGTCTAACTCAAGGTTTATTTCTCGATCAATCAATCTTACGTAACTTAGTTGCTGTGGGATTAGATAGTTACAAGAGCAGATGGGGCGCGCTACCGCAAAAAAATCTTGCCCAGGCTGGCGATAAGTGGATTTCAGAGTTAAAGATTAAAACTCAAAATTCAGCTAATCCAGTTACCTCCCTTTCTGGTGGAAATCAACAACGAGTAGTTTTAGCTAAATGGTTTGCCACCAACCCACACCTAATGATTTTAAATGGCCCAACCGTTGGCGTAGATGTTGGATCAAAACGTGAAATTCTAGAGATTATTAGAGATCGGGCGAACTCTGGCATGGCCTTCTTGCTCATCTCAGATGATATCCCTGAGCTAATCCAAATTTGTCACCGGGTTATTACTATTAAAAATGGCAGGATTTCAAAGGAGTTTTCTGAGTCAGAGCTAAATGAGGCACAGTTGTATAAGGAGTTAAATTAAATGAACTTCCGCAAATTACTGCGCCGAAATGAAACAGTTTTGATCTTTGCGATCATAATTTTCTCACTTGTGATTGGCTCACGAAGCCCCGAGTTTTTCACAGCGGCAAACCTCTTTGACATTCTGCGCTCATCATTTGTGCAGCTGCTATTTGCACTAGGAGTATTAATTGTCATTATCAGCGGTGGTATCGATGTCTCCTTCCCAATTGTGGGAATATTTGCTGGTTACACCGCAGTGGTCATCATGCAAAAGTTTAATTTAAATGAGCAGAGTCTGCTGATACCAGTGGTACTGGCAATTGTTATCGGCATTATTTTGGGTGGCTTTAATGCAATCGCAATCGCCGGCTTTGGCATTCCAACTCTGATTGCCACTCTGGGAACTGCTGGAATCTTCCGCGGCTTGATGCTCTCCTTTGTCGGAGCAACCTTTATCAGTAATATTCCAGTTGGCTTAGATAACTTTTCAACTGCAGATCTAATTAAATTTGAGTCCGAGACCGGCACCTTGGTGCGGCTTCACGTCTTAGTAATTCCGGTGGTACTTATTACGATCGCAGTTTCATATCTATTAAACCGAACAATTTTTGGTAGATCTGTTTACGCACTTGGTGGCGGAATTGAGCCAACCAGAAGGCTTGGTATTTCAATTAAGCGCACCCAAGCAAAAATTTATCTGTTGGTTGGCGGATTATCTGGCCTAGCTGGCATCATCTACGTTTCGTTGCAACGAAAAGCTAGTCCATATGATTTAGCTGGCTCTGAGTTAGATGTAATTGCTGCAGTTGTGCTTGGTGGCGCCAGCATTATGGGTGGCTATGGCACCGTCTTTGGAACTGTACTTGGAGTGTTATTTATCAATATGATGAAAAATAATCTAGTTCTACTAGGTGTCAGTAGTTCGTGGCAACGGGCTGCAGTAGGCATCTTGTTGGTAATAGGTATTACCATTCAGGCGATCGGTGAAAATAGAAAATCTAAACGGGAACGATTAGCTACGAATAAGGATAAGGAGTAGTTATGAATGAGCGTTTACAGCGGATGAGTACATCTGGCTTGTTAGCCGATCGTAAA
>CAMCXX010000036.1 GCA_945883755.1 Bifidobacterium breve
CCCACAGATGAGCGCTTTGATCCTGAATTATTAGAAAATGGCGATCGGCGCAACGTATTAGATAAGTATCGATATTGGAAGGTTGAGGCGATCGTCGCAGATCTTGATACCAAGCGACATGATCTACAAATTGCAATTGAGAATTGGCAACATGATTTAAATCTCGGTTCAATTGTTAGAACTGCAAATGCATTTAATGTCTCAGCTGTTCATATTGTTGGTAAGCGGGATTGGAATCGGCGTGGTGCGATGGTGACTGATAAGTACTTAACGGTTCATCACCACCCAACAGTTGAAGAGTTTAAAGTTTGGTGTGATCAAAATAAGTTACCAATTATTGGAATTGATAATCTGCCAATCTCAAAACAGATTGAAAATTATGACCTGCCGGCAAAGTGTGTGATGTTATTTGGCCAAGAGGGTGCTGGCATGAGTGATGAGGGTGTTGCAGTTTGTGAGGTTGTTTTAGCTATCTCGCAGTATGGATCAACTAGATCTATGAATGCATCCGCAGCGGGTGCAATTGCGATGTATGCCTGGGCGATGCAACATTTAAATCCAGTAAATCATCCAAAAGCTTAAAAAAATTTAAGCCTCATCAATTACATCGGTTACCGCATCTAATCTGCGTTCAATCTCTTGCGCTTCATCATTTCGATCTAGCTTTCGAAGTACTAAAGCAATCTTTCGCTCAATATCAATGATGAACTCAAAATCCTTAAACTCAGACTCGGTCACTGTTTCAAGCACATTCTCAAGACTCATCAAACCCTCTTCATTTAAGTTGGATGCAATCTGGGCTTTTCCTAACTCAAACATCGAGTAGGTCTCGCGGCGGTGATCATGAGCGGTTACAAATACATCTAATGATTTTTGTGCTGCAATCAAGGCACCTTCAGCATCGCCAAGCTCGGTTAAGCAGTGCGCAATCTTTTGATCACACCTTGCAACATTAATTACCTCTTTTAATCTCTTAAACAAGGCACGGGCCTCACGGAAGGCCTCTAGTGATTTATCGTAATTTTTTAACTCTCGGTAGGCACAACCAATTAAATGTAAATCATTTGCTGCACCTGAATCATTGCCATCAACTAGATGCTCCTGCACACATTGATTCATGCAATCAATAGTTTTCTCATACTCCTTTGAGTTAAACCACCACTCACCCAAGGTGCAAGCAAGTTCTATCGCCATTGGTGATTTTGTCTCGCGCAGAAGTTCAACCGCTTTGCTCATGGCATTAGCAGCTTCATTCATCCGCTTTAATTGATTTAAGTTGTAACCAATAGCTGAGTAGGCCTGAGCTAATCCCTCTGTTGGTGCTACTGCACCTAAATCTGAGTAAATATCCCGCGCAGTTTCTGCGAGCGCTAGCGCTTCATCATATTGACCACGTGCATAGATACGCGCACTTAATTCATAGTAAGTATTTGCACGATCTAATCCTTCAACCTCTGGAATTCGCTCCCAAAGCATCTCTTCGGTAATTATCTCTTCCGAATTGATGTCGTCGTCGTCGGCCAATTGACTCCTTACTTTTCGCTATACCTATCGCTGTGAGGTACTAGAACCCTAGCAATTTCCAGCCATCGGTGCGGGCCAATCTGGCTAGGGCGCACCTGAGAACTGCGTATAATTTCGACACGTGCGTTTCTTAAATACCCCCGCTTACGACCTTACTTATGACGATGTCTTCATGGTTCCGTCACACTCTGAAATCGCAAGCCGCATGGATGTGGATCTAAGCTCACCAAATAACGCCGGCACCACCATTCCTTTAGTTGTTGCCAACATGACCGCCATCTCTGGCCGTCGTATGGCAGAAACCGTTGCCCGCCGAGGTGGCATGGCGGTTATCCCACAAGATATCCCGCTTGAGATTGTCGCTGATGTAATTAACTGGGTTAAATCTCGCCACCTAATCTTTGATACACCAGTAACTTTAAAGCCAACTGAAACGGTTGCAGATGCAATTGATCTAATTACTAAACGTGCCCATGGCGCACTAATTGTTGTTGAAAATGATGCCCCTATTGGGATCATCACCGAAGCTGATTGCGAAAATGTGGATCGCTTCACCCAACTTCAACAAATTATGTCCCGTGACTTAATTACCCTAACTGATGATCTATCACCACGCGAAGCATTTGAGTACCTAACCCAAAAGGGACGAAAGCTTGCCCCAGTAATTAATAAGAGTGGAAAGTTAGTCGGCATCATTACCCGCACCGGCGCCCTTCGCGCCACCATGTACAAACCATCAGTTGATGCCAACAACAAGTTAAAGATTGCAGCAGCTGTTGGCATCAATGGTGATGTAGCAGCCAAAGCAAAGTTTTTAATTGAAGCAGGTGCTGATGTTCTAGTCGTCGACACCGCCCATGGTCACCAAAAGAAGATGATTGAAGCGCTTAAAGTAATTAAGGCCTTAAATCCAAAGATTCCAATTGTTGCCGGAAATGTTGTAACCGCTGAAGGCACAAAACAATTAATTGAGGCAGGTGCTGACATCATCAAAGTTGGTGTTGGACCAGGTGCAATGTGCACAACCCGCATGCAAACTGGTGTTGGTCGCCCACAATTCTCTGCCGTGCTTGAGTGCGCAACTGAGGCAAAGAAACATGGCAAAACAATTTGGGCAGATGGCGGTGTTCGCCACCCCCGCGATGTCGCACTTGCTCTTGCTGCCGGTGCTGCTCAAGTAATGATCGGCTCTTGGTTTGCCGGCACATATGAATCACCAAGTGATCTACGTAAAGATAATGATGGCCGTCTATATAAAGAGTCTTTTGGTATGGCCTCCGCCCGCGCAGTTGCAGCACGAACCGCAACCGAGGATGCATTTGATCGTGCACGTAAATCATTATTTGAAGAGGGAATCTCAACCTCAAGAATGTATATCAACCCAACCCGTCCGGGAGTTGAAGATCTAATTGATGAAATCATCGCCGGTCTTCGCTCATCCTGCACATACTCTGGCGCCAGCTCATTAGCCCAGTTCCACGATAAAGCAGTAATTGGTATTCAATCAGCAGCAGGATATGCCGAAGGCCGCCCGCTATTTACCTCTTGGAAAAACTAAAGTAACTCCTGCTTTTTAATATCTCTTCTAGACAAAACAATATGCCCAACAAAACCAATCATCAATGCGGCAATCACACCTAAATTAGCGTAAGCCCACTGCCCATCTCTGCCACCAATTGGCCCCAATAAGTATCCTTGCCAAGATAACCAACCAGCTAATGAGTTTGTAACCAATCCCCAACCAATTACCGCACCAAATGC
>CAMCXX010000037.1 GCA_945883755.1 Bifidobacterium breve
GCACCGGTTGCTGCAATTGCAGGTGGTGAGGTCGGATATTGGTTTGGCCGAAAGTATGGCCGTAAGTACTTTATGCGTGCAGATGCCCGCTTCTTTAACAACAAAATGTTGGTTACAACTGAAAAATGGTTACATAAGTATGGCCCACGCAAAGCTTTAATCTTTGGTCGCTTTATCCCATTTGCGCGAACCTTGATAAATCCCGTATGTGGAGTAGTCCATTTAGATCGAAAGTTGTTTTCGATCTGGAATGCAATTGGTGCGATTATTTGGACGCAGGTTGCAATTGGCATAGGTTATCTACTTGGTGAGCAGTTAAAGGATTCGGTAAATAATTACCTGTATCCAATAATTGCGGTAATTGTATTAATCACCTTAATACCACTTGTTTATCGGATTTATAAGGAGCGAAAAGAGAGCAAATGAAGGTTCTTCATTTAATTACCAGAATGAATACTGGTGGTCCTGCTGTCTTTTTAGATCATCTAACCCATGCCATTCATCCATCATGTGAATCAGTTATTGGTTATGGATACTGTGAAGGAAATGAAACTGATTACACCGAGAACCATGAATTAACTGCAAATCTTTTTAAGTTAAAGTTTTTACATCGCTCACTTAACCCATTAGATGATGTTAGAGCCTTTATTGAGATTCGTAATTTAATAAAGCAGGAAAAACCAAAGGTAGTAAACACCCACACCTCAAAAGCTGGTGTTTTAGGCAGAATTGCCGCTAAATCGGTGAGCCGAAAGATCAAGGTAGTACACACCTTTCATGGCCATTTAATTTACGGCTACTTTGCCAAATACAAATCAATCGCCTTTACAATTGTCGAGAAGTTTTTAACCTTATTTACCGATGTCGCAGTTGCTATCACCCATGAAACTCAAAGCACCTTACAAAAATTAGGAATTGGTAAACGTCTTAATTGGCAGGTAATCCACTTAGGAATTCCATTAATTGATGAGGTAATGCCAAAGAGTGATGGCACAAAATTACTTTGGGTTGGGCGCTTTACCGATATTAAGGATCCTTTTTACGCAGTCGAGGTAATGAAGGAGTTAGAGAAGGTAAAGCCAGGTACTTATTCTTTAACGATGATTGGTGGCGGTGAGCTATTGAACTCGGTAAGGGATGCAGCAAAGGGTTTGCGAATTGATTTCACCGGTTGGGTGGATGCGCCATTTACACCTAAACGCCCATTTGATTTACTGCTGTTAACAAGTAAAAACGAGGGTATGGGCTTAGTTATATTAGAAGCAGCTAACTTTGAAAAGGCAACTATCGCTAAAAATGTTGGTGGTATAAATGAGTTTGTTAAGGATCGCGAAACTGGCTTCTTAGTAAATGGAAATCCAGCTGCTATGGCAAAGGTCATTACCGCATTAAGTGTTGAAAATTTAGAGAAGGTTGGTAAGCAGGCACGGCATTTATTGGAGGTTAACTTCTCTGATGAATCAATGGCAAATAATTATTTGAATCTTTACAAAACTTTATTAAAGCCCTAGATCACTTAATTGATAGGCGGCGCGGTACTCATACCCTGCTTCAATAACCTTGGGTGCTGCGCCCCGTTCAACAATTACTGCAACTGCAACAACTATTGCACCAGCCTCTTTTAAGGCTTCAACTGCAGTTAATACAGAGCCACCAGTTGTAGAGGTATCTTCAACAGCTAAAACTCTTTTGCCCTTTACATCTGGCCCTTCAATTCGGCGTTGTAAACCATGTGCTTTCTCTGCCTTGCGCACAACAAATGAATCTAATTTTCGTCCATTTTGCGCAGCCACATGCATCATCGCAGTTGCAACTGGATCTGCACCAAGTGTTAAACCACCAACCGCTTCATAATTTAAATCTTTTGTAAGCTCCAGCATTACCTGTCCAACTAATGGGGCAGCAACTGAATCAAGGGTTACGCGGCGTAAATCAACATAGTAATCCGCCTCTTTGCCAGAGGACAAGATAACTTTTCCATGAACAACCGCTTTACTTAAAATCTCTTTTTTTAATAATTCAAGTGATGACATGTCGCAGAGCCTAGTGTGTTAATTGTTTACTGTTTTGGATATACAACAACTGTTTGTCCGCTGCGCTTTACCAGCGCCTTTGGTGGATTAGCCTCAAGCAAAGCATCAACCTCGGTACGCAACTTTGCTACCTCTAGCGCCATATTTGCTACCGCTTCTTCCAACTCCATGATCCGTGCAATACCAGCGAGATTTATTCCTTCGCCAACTAACCGTTGCACATTTCGCAACTTCACAATATCAAGTAATGAGTATCTGCGATTTTTTCCAACTGTTCGATTTGGTGAGACTAAACCTAAACGATCATATTGCCGCAAAGTTTGTGGATGTAATCCAGATAGTTGCGATGCAACAGAGATTACATAGATTCCTTCATCCTCTGGAATTTGATCTTGATTAGACATTAATTTTTCGCCTTTGCCTTTAACTCAGAGCGGGGATCAAACTCTTTTGTGGCTTGCGCAAACTCTTCAATTGCTTTCTTCGCCGCACCATCAACTCGTTGTGGCACACGCACATCAATTGTGATCATCAAATCACCAACAGTTGAACCTTTTTTAACACCACGGCCTTTTACGCGAAGTGTGCGACCAGATGGAGTTCCTGGCGCAATTCGAACCGTTACCTCATCCCCTTCAAGTGTTGGCACTTTAATATCGGCACCTAATGCAGCTTCAGCAAAGGTAATTGGAAGTGTGAGATGAATATTCTCATCTTTGCGGGAGAAAATTGGGTGTGGTGTGACATGAACAGTTACATATAAATCACCAGGACCGGCAGCCCCAGGTGCACCTCTGCCTTTAATCTTTATCTTTGCACCATCTTTAATTCCAGCCGGAACTCTTGTAGTTATATTCATTGCGGCTGAACCTTGTGGTTGCACACGAAGATTTAACTCGGTGCCGTAGATTGCATCTCTAAATAAAATCGATGCTTCGGTTTGTAAATCTGCACCATGACGTTGGCGAGCACCACCAAATAAGGTTGAGAAAATATCTCCACCTGGACCAAACATGTCGGTGAAGTCACCGCCATTAAATCCTTGACCGCCCTGCATATTTGGGTTGATTCGCCCTGATTTATAAGCCTCTCGGGCATCATCATATTCACGACGTTTTTTATCATCACTTAATATGTCATACGCCTCAGAGACAGCTTTAAATCTATCCTCTAATTTTTTATCGCCCTTAGTTTTATCAGGGTGTAATTCACGGGCTAACTTTCGATACTGTTTTTTAAT
>CAMCXX010000038.1 GCA_945883755.1 Bifidobacterium breve
GCCATGATTGCAATTGAGGACGAGTTTGTAATTATTGCACGAGTACTTGGCGATCAAATGCGAATGATGATTAGCGATGTTACCTACGCACTTGATTACGATGTCGCATCTGATTTAGTTGAGGTTTTAGATTTAGATTTTCCAGAGGAAGAGGATGAACCAGCACCTGCCGGTGATTTAGATTTACTAGGTGATCTTGGGGTTGGCGAGATGGAACTGCTAACAATTTTGGATGATCCTGAACTTTATCCAGATGAGGCGCTAGAGGCGATTGCCAACCGCTTAGGTTTTGGTGATCAATTAAATAAGTTAGCTGAATTTAATAATTGAACTACGAAATATTAATGAAGCAGGTTATCGCTTTAGCCAAAAGCGCTGCAGATAATGGTGATGTGCCAGTAGGTGCCTTAGTTGTTAATGAACAAGGTGAAGTTTTAGGTACAGGTCATAATTTGCGAGAAGAGAACAATGATCCAACTGCACATGCAGAAATCGTTGCAATGCGAATGGCAGCAACAAAGTTAAATAACTGGCGGATGGATGGTCTAACAATGATTGTCACCTTAGAACCCTGCGCCATGTGTGCTGGCGCTATCTCTCAATCTAGATTTAAAAGAGTTGTATTCGGTGCCTGGGATCAAAAAGCTGGTGCTGTTGGTTCGGTATGGGATGTGATTAGAGATCCACGTAATTTAAATAAGGTTGAGGTAATTTCTGGAGTTTTAGAAAAGGATTGTGCGTTAGTACTAAGTAATTTTTTTGAAGAAAAGCGTTAAATCAATAATTCGTAAGATGGATTTAAAATAACTAGATTTCCATTATTTTCACCCACCATACCTTCAGCACGAATCTCAGAGCCAACCTCAAGGCCTGTGATATCCCTGCGTCCTAAGAATTGGAGTGTTACACCACCTGTTTCATCCCAAACCTCTACCTCAACCATTGGGGATGAATCAGAAGGTGCTGATTTAATTGAACTCACCTTTCCCTGCACATGCGCACGCTTGCGCCAAGTAATACTTCCAATCGGTAATACATTTTCAGCGTAGTGGCTTACGCTCTCTTTTTTATTCTCAGAGGTGGTAACAGCTGGTTTAATCAAAGTACTTTGAGCACGTATCGGCTCAGTTTTTAAATCACTCTTTTTGGCCTTTCCAACAGTTGGCGCCGATAGCACGCTATGGCCAGAGAGAATTTTTTCGACATCAAATGGAACAATAGTTGCAACCACTCGCTCAAGTTGTGAAATTGGACGAGCGATATCTTCGGCAGTCTGATCATGCAGTAACCAGCCCAGAACCTTTGAGTAAGAGCGACGAGGCAGTAGCAGTGTTAACTCAACATCATTTTCGGTGGTTGCTCTGATTGCGTAATCAACAGCTGCATTTGCCAATCGGCGATCTGGACAATCAATTAGCTCTAGCGGCACATCTGCGCAAGCCTCATTCTTCGCCCACTCCGCACTTAACGCTTCGGCACGTCGATCATCGATCACAAAGTGAACCGCCGAGAGATTTCTTGGCTTTAAGGATCTGGCGTATCGAATGGCACCAATTGTGGCAAGATCAAAATTATCGATTAGCACGGTCACATCATGTCTTGTCATTGAGGTTGCTCTTGAAGACTGAATGTTTACATCCAGGGCATTTTTTTCCCGCTCATACTGCTTACGCAACCTTAGGAAAGTCATTACTAAGAATGGGGTCACCACAATTACAACCCAGGCACCTTGATTGAATTTAACCACTGCAAAAATCAAAACTACTAGCAGTGAGATACCACCAGACAAGCCATTTATAAGGAGTTTAATTCTCCATCCCTTATCCCTATGGGTTGATGCATGCTTTGCCATACCTAAACCAGAAAGAGTGAAAGCGGTGAATACGCCCAGTGCGTAATAAGCGACCAGATGTTCAACTGATGCTCCAGTTACTACAACCAAAATCATCGCAGAAGCGGTTAAGAGAATAATTCCATTTGAGAAATTTAACTTGTGGCCACGTTTTGTTAGCCATCTTGGCAGGTAGCCATCGGTTGCAACAAAGTTAACTACTAATGGAAATGCACTGTATGTAGTGTTTGCACCTGCAAAGAGGATCAACATTGTTGCTGCTTGAACTACTATAAAAAAGGCGCTGCCTGCTCCGCTGTCACCTAAGATCGTTTTAGCTATTTGGGAAATTACTGTTGGTGTTCCAGATTCATATGGCATTGCATAGATTTTGTGGGCAAAGTAGGAAACACCTAAAACCAATGAGCCCAGAATGGTACTCATAATTACTAATGTTCGACGGGCGTTAACATGTGCTGGCTCTTTGAACAAAGCAACACCATCCGAAATCGCTTCAAGCCCAGTCAAAGAGGAACCACCATTTGCAAATGCACGGAGCAAGATAAAGACTGCTGCAAAGGTTAACAATCCTTGTGATTGGCCAATTTCAACCGCTCCTGGTTGATTAACATCTAGAACTGGCAAGGTGCCACTTAATTGGCGATAAATACCAACTATAAAAACTATCGCCATTGAACCAACAAATAAATAAGTTGGCAGAGCAAATGCTTTGCCAGCCTCTTTTACACCGCGAAGATTTCCATAAGTTAGCAACGAAATAATTGCTAAGGTCATATGAATTTTCCAAGGAGATAATTCAGGGAAGGTCGAAATAATCGCAGCCACTCCTGCAGCTGATTGAATTGCTAGGGTAACGATATAATCCAACATCAATGCAACTGCGGCGATTTGGGCGACAACTGGTCCAAAGTTATCTCGCGAAACTATGTAGGCGCCGCCAACTTTTGTGTATACCGAAATAACATTTCTGTAAGACAGAGTTACAACTAATAAAATAAATAAAACAATGCCAGTCATTGGCATCAACATGGCGAATGCTGCCAAACCAAAAGCTGGAACTAAAGCTAACAAAATTTGCTCAGATCCGTAGGCTGAGGATGAAATACAATCTGAAGATAAAACACCTAGGCCATGACGTTTGGTTAACCTTTGGTGGCTAAGGGTGTGACGGTTTAGCGGATTACCCAGTAATTTTCTTTTAATTTTGTAAGAGAATGGATCCTTAAGGTGCGCATGCTCTTTAAGCACTTTTGGTACTGGTGCATTATCAGTCCAGGACTTAGGCAATTAAAAACACTCTCCAAATATGCATTTTAGAATGGCTTTGAATGATGTAAGTATACGCCCGAAATCCTTAATTTTTTTAAGCGTAAACCTGCGAGTATGCTGACCTTTATGCAGTTAAAAACTCAACTTTTTAT